>JANYGO010000173.1 GCA_025362325.1 Cyanobacteriota bacterium
TGAGCAAGGTAGGAATCATCAAGACGCCGAACCAGCCTACATAGAGGCGGTTGTCGGTCGAAGTGACCCAGTTGCAGAACTGCGACCAGATATTAGCGCTTTCGCGCTGTTGTAAGGTGGCTGTCATGTGTTTATGATTGCGTTATTTGGTTTTCAATGTTCGTGACGGCTTTGTGTTCCGCCATGTAAATAACATAAACCTTTTATTTCAGTTTGTAAAGGCCTTTTAAGCACAGTTTTTGTAATAAATGTCATAAGCAAAGCTAATTCCAGGCTGTAACGCTTACTGTATGGGAGTTTAAAAGCTGAGTGGGGAATTTGCGGGCGATCTCACGAACTAAAAAATGCTCATAATTTAGCTGGGCAACGAGATTCGCAACTTGCGCCAGTGTTAAGATAAATGAAGGATTGCGATCGCCAACCGCAAAACTCGCAGTGACATATATATGTGATTGCGTAAGTCAGATCGCTCAAAGTCCCAACCAATGTCCCGCACCATCACCTACAGCCCTGCTTATACCCTGGTTCCGACTTACGAGTGTTTTAACCGCTGTACCTATTGCAATTTTCGGACTCAACCGCTGCAAAGTCCTTGGCTGACACTCGCAGAAGCCGAAAAACAGCTCAAATTGCTGCTTCCTCAAGGTGTAATTGAAATCCTGATCCTCAGCGGCGAGGTACATCCTCAGAGTCAACGGCGCAAAGCTTGGTTTCAGCGGATTTACGATTTGTGCGAACTGGCACTTGCTTTGGGATTTTTGCCGCATACTAATGTGGGGCCGCTCAGCTTTGAAGAGATGGCACAGTTAAAACAGGTGAATGTCTCGATGGGGCTGATGGTAGAACAGGTTTCACCCAATTTGTTACAAACGGTTCACCGACACGCACCGAGTAAAGTGCCGGCGCTGCGGTTGCAACAGTTAGAATGGGCTGGGGAACTCCAGATTCCGTTTACAACTGGTTTGCTGCTGGGAATTGGGGAAACTGAGGCGGATTGGATTGAGACTCTGGAGGCGATCGCCCGCATTCATTCTCGTTACAATCACATTCAAGAAGTTATCCTCCAGCCACACAGTCCGGGAAATCAGCAAAGTTGGGACGGTGAAGTTTTTGATGCTACAAAAATGCCGGAAGTTATTGCGATCGCCCGCAGCATTTTACCTCCTGAAATCAGGCTGCAAATTCCCCCCAATTTAGTTGCAAAGCCAGACATATTGCTGGCTTGTTTAGAAGCAGGTGCTAGAGATTTAGGAGGAATTGGGCCCCGGGATGAAGTTAACCCCGATTATCCTCACCTGCAACACCCAACTTTAACAGAAATTTTAGCAGCATCGGGATGGCAGCTCGTGCAGCGTTTGCCTGTTTATCCTCAGTACGATAATTGGCTGCCGCAGACATTGCAAACTGCGGTCAAACAATTCAGAATTAGTCATTAATTATTCTAATTTCTTAGTCTGCGGAGGCAGACTTCGTTTGTGTAGAAGCGGTTTCAACCGCCGAGTGATAAAAATAAACAATTGAGATTTTAAATCAAAGAACCGCCACCATCAATCCAGACTTCAGTACCTGTGATGAAGCTGGAGGAATGTGATACCAGAAATAACACTAATTGGGCGACTTCTTCGCTAGAACCGGCCGTATTATCCGTCAAAGGAATCATGTCTTGAATGGAATCAGGGTCCACTGGAATGCGATCGAGATGGCGCTTAACGGTGCTTTCCTCAATGGCAGTCAGCACCCCGCCCGGACAGATTACATTGACTCTAATTTGGCAGGCTGCGAGTTCTAGCGCCAGCATTTTTGCAAAGGCTACTTGGGCAGCTTTTGAACAAGCGTAAGCCGTGGCACCAACTTTCCTGAAACTTCTAGTGCCATTTATCGATGATGTAATGACAATCGAACCTCCTTGTTTTTTCAGATGAGGAACAGCATACTTAACAGTCAAAAATGTTCCTCTGAGGTTGGTGTTAATTGTCCGATCCCACTCATCTGGTTCTATCTCCTCTATCGGCGACCATACACCGTTAATACCAGCATTTGCAAACAGAATATCAATTCTTTGATATTCGTCAAAAATTGTTTGAAATGCCTGTTGCATTTGTTGAGAATCCCCAACATCTGCGGCAATCGCTAGCCCGCAACCTCCTTCATTGACCAACTGACGGACGGTTTCTTGTGCTGTTTCTAAAATGCGATCGATAATCGCAACTTTTGCGCCTTCTTGGGCCATTAAGATTGCTGCTGCATGACCAATTCCCGACCCGCCGCCGGTAATAACGGCAACTTTTTCTGCAAGTTTCATAATTTTTTATTTAAATAGTTTTGGGGCGACGCCTATAAATATAATTATAGAGAGAGAGGACTGAAGTCATCACTACGAATAGGCTTGAGTCATCAAAAATAGCCAAGTAAAAATTGGTTTGATGCACTCATTGTAGCCGTAAGGTGCGCGTAGCACACCTTACTTCAGACAGAGGATTTCGTCAAGATTAAGGCCATCCTTACGACTGCGGAACCCAGACAGAAACTGAACCGGCGTTACACCTAAAATCTGCCCAACCATCGTCATTAGTTGCGATCGGTTCTTGGATATGTTCAGTGATATCAATATAAGTTCGATTTGGATGTCCGACTTCCATAAACTTAGTGCCGTCGCCTCCGTTACTCAGTACCACAGCCATGCCGCCCGGATGTTCTTCATCTCCGAGTCGCGTCCAGCCAAGGGTGTTGGCGTGGTCGAAGTAATCGTACTGATTCCCGTAGGAATAAGTTTGGCGCGCGAACAAGAATTTATCGAGAATCCATTGATGTTTCTCTAACCAAATTTCGTATTCGTTGCCATCATTTGCTGTATCCTTATAGTTGGCGCCGTAATAATCCGGGTAAAAAATGCACGGATATCCTTCGCTGCGCAGCAGGATTAAAGCGTATGCAAGGGGTTTAAACCATGCCTCGACAACTGATTCTAGGGATTGCAAAGGCTGGGAATCATGGTTGTCAACCAAAGTAACTGCGAGGGTTGGTTGGTCTTTTACTAGGGTGTTATCAAAAATTGTTCGTAAGTCGTAGCTGTTCCCGCCCTTGCTAGCAGCGTGGAAGTTGTAGTGAAGAGGTGCGTCAAATAAGGAGACTTTACCATCCGTTACTGCAATGAAGTTGTGCAAAGCTTCCACTTCGTAAGACCAATATTCGCCGACGGCAAATAGGTCGCGTTTGGCATAGTCGCGGACGTGTTCCAACCATTCTTGGAAAAATTCGGCTGCTACGTGTTTGACGGCATCAAAGCGAAATCCGTCAACGTTTGTGGTATCGACATACCACTCACCCCAGTATTTTAATTCGCCGGTGACTTCTGGGTTATCCATATCTAAGTCGCAACCCATGAGGTAGTCAAAATTGCCTTTTTCTAAGTCAACTCCTTGATCGAATTCTTTGCCTTTTAGCAGGTAAATGGCATGGGTTTCTGTGTCGTAAGCATTGTAATCAATGGCGTCAAAATGCCACCAATGCCACTCCATGCTGGAATATTTTTTGTCGCGACCTGGAAAAGTAAAATGCGTCCAAGCTTTGATTTTTTGATATTCGCCTACGGTGTCGTTGCGATTGTCGGGATTGAAGGGTGTGGCTTCGGCTTCTTCTTCTGCATCGGCACCTAATTTGTGGTTGAAGACAACATCGGCATAAATCCTAATTCCTGCATCTTGTGCAGCTTTTATCGCGCGCAAATATTCATCTTTTGTGCCGTATTTGGTGCGTACCGACCCTTTTTGGTCGAACTCGCCTAAATCGAATATATCGTAGACGCCGTAACCCACGTCCATACCGCCGCCGGTTCCTTTATAGGCGGGCGGCAACCACAGGGATGTAACGCCTATTTTTGCTAAATCTTTTGCAGATTCTGCTAGCTGATTCCACAGGTTCCCATCAGCGGGGTTGTACCAGTGGAAATACTGCATCATGACGCCATTGAGTTCAGACATATTAAGTTTTTCCTGTGTTTTAAAGTTGCCCGATCTATTTTTGTTAGTTACCGATCGCTCTCGCTATTTCTGCAATCTACGGTCAATACATATCATAAAATATATGAATCAAGAATAAAATATATCTTTTGATATATTGACAATTTTGTATAGTGTGCACACTTTTTTTGAGATATGTAACATCGCAAAAAATATGTTATGGGGCTTGGGATTTTGCGATCGCAAACCGGCTTGATATGATGTCAGCTTGAACCCAGACAATTAAATCGGTTTGTATTGAGGATAAATCGTTTTGTAGTAAGGACTTCAGTATTCTGAGTTTTGAGGCCCAGACAAGTCCGAACGATCGAACTTGGTAACGGTTATTTTACGGGAAATAAGATAATTCTTCGATTGGGTCGATCGCACAACGACCTCTTAACTGTAAAAATCAAGATATTGCAGGTTCTCCGGCTACTCGCTCAATCTTAGTATCCCAAGTACCGCCGATCGCCAATTCGAGCAATCTAAATCCGGGCCCGATGGTGTCGAGGACAATCGGAGAGGTTTTGGGTAACAGTTGGATGCAGGTACTGGGCGTGCCCAAGTAGGAAACTTCGCCTCGCTGTTGGTGAAATTCTTGGTGAATGTGCCCGCAAAGGACTATTTTGATTTGAGAATATCGATCGACAATTGCAAAAAATTCATCGGCATTGTGCAGCATCATGCTGTCCATGATCTCACAGTCGATCGCCAGCGGATGATGGTGCAAAGCAATCGTAACAAATCGATCGCCCGTTTGTTGCAGTTGAGAATCCAGCCAATCCAAAGTCTCTGGGGAAAGCCGCCCGCCGTCGCATCCGGCTTCGACACTCGAAAGCAGCAGAAACTGCCAGTTTCCCAAGTGAAATGATTTTTCTGGGGAAATGGGCGGCTGATTTAAGATTTCCGCCATAACTGGAATGTTGTCGTGGTTTCCCGGTATCCAGCAGGCGGGAATTCCCAGGGGGGCGATGAGGGAGGCGAGGCGATGGTAAGATTCGGGTGTTTCGTCTTGGGACAAGTCGCCTGTGAGTAGGAGTAAGTCGGGCGGCGGCTGTATCTGTTGCAGGCGATCGAGAACTGTTTCGAGGGTGCGGGCTGTTGAAATCCCTTTCCATTGTCGATCAATCTGTGCAAACAAGTGAGTGTCGGTGATTTGGGCGACGAATAGGGGAGAAGCGGGTGTCATGGCTGGTGTTGCGGGCGAAGCGGAGGCGATCGAGCTATTTATAGATTAGCCTGGGATGGGGTTGTGGGGGCGATCGAACTTTGGGCGATGGAAATTTTTGAGAGATATGTTGAAATAATCAGGATTTGGTGTATTATTGTATAACGTCAATTTTCTGACGTAACGGCGGCATAGCCAAGTGGTAAGGCAGAGGTCTGCAAAACCTCCACCCCCAGTTCAAATCTGGGTGCCGCCTTTTTTAATTTAAAGTGCGATCGGAAATACAGTAGGGAAACGGCACTGCCGTGTCCTGTATTGCATCCGATTTAAAAATGCCATAACGCCATGATTGTGAATGCCAATAAACCCGGTTTCTCCAAGCAACCGGGTTTATAAACTATTTCAAATTATTCTTATGTTAAAATAATGTTAGAAGATTGGAGGTTTTCCCATGATTCAAACGATATCCAAGTTAATGACTTTCGATGAGTTTCTGGAATGGAAGCCAGAAAACGGACGCTATGAACTACATAACGGAGTTATTGTTGAGATGCAGACGACAGGAAAACATGAAGAAGTTGTTGATTTTTTGCAGACAGAACTAATCCTAGAAACTCGGCAACTGCAACTTCCCTATCGATTCCCCAAGAATGCCCTCATTAAATCTCCAGAACAAGAAAAAGGTTATTTGCCTGATGTTTTAGCAGTTAATCGTGATGCTTTAGCGTTAGAGCCTTTATGGGCAAAATCCTCAACAATTACTCAAGGCTCATCGATTTCTCTCGCGATTGAAGTTGTTAGCACAAATTGGCGTGATGATTATGCACATAAGATGATCGAATATGAAGCATTAGGCATTCCTGAATACTGGATTGTCGATTATTTGGGTTTGGGAGGTAGGCGTTATATTGGTTCTCCTAAACAGCCTACTTTGTCGGTTTGTCTATTGGTAGATGGTGAGTATCAGGTTAAGCTATTTCAGAGAGATGAGAGAATTGAGTCGGCGGTATTTCCAGAGTTGAATTTGACGGCGCAGCAAATTTTTAAGGGCGGGTAAGGAAGCCGGGTTTCTCTGCATTAAACCCGCAGTCCAGCAGGGGTTTAAACCCCTGCCTCAAAGCGAAAGTCCTCTCAAGAGGACCGATGATTTCTTGAGTCCTCTTCAGAGGACTTTCGCTATTAGCCAGGGAATTAATTCCCTGGCGGACTTTCGGGTTAAGTTACCATATATCGGCACTGCGATGTCCCGTATTTTCTCGAATCGCAAACCATTTATCTCATCAAAATCGACCAACCAGAAACCTCTGAAAAACCTCAAATACCACAAATAAAGTAATCTGTCAACAAAACTTGATCGATTAGGCCGCTAAATTGGAAAATTAAATAATTCTTGCAGTTGAGCTGGGGCTGCTTGTATTTGTGGTACAAATGAGGGAATAAAGAATGTTGAAGGTCACGCCTCATGGATGAAAACCGCGTCCGAGCTTACCTGAATCTGATTCAATTGCTGCTGAGTTGTCCGGCTGGGGAAGAGGGGGAACTGTTGCAGGAGAACTCTGAGTTTGTTGACTCGGGCTTGATTGAAGTGATGCAGCAAGAAGCGAGTCGGATGGCGGCGGATGGCGAACCAAATGCGGGTTTTTTGCAGCAATTGGCGGAGCAAATTAGTCAAGCTTTTGCTTAAGGGATGCAGGGAGGGAATGCAGAGCGCGATTCTGCTTATCTGCAATTGATTTATGCACTGCTGAGTTGTCCTAGCGGTGAGGAACCGCAGATTTTACAGGATAACTCCCAATTGCTGGATCGCTGGTTTCTGCAAGCTTGTGAGGCGGTAGCGGAAACTTTAGCAGAGCAAGGAGAGGAAAATAAGGCTGATTTTTTGCGAAGTGTTGCTAGTCACGTAGGGGAATTATTGGGCTTCACATCCTCTGGATATCATAATGTTGAGAGTAACTCGGCAGATGATTATTTTGAATTTTTCCAATTGCTGTTGCGGACAGAATTAAATAATGTGGATGGAGATTTGCAAGCCATTGATGCAGTCTTGCAAGCAAATCTAGATAAGCTAAATCTTAATTTTATTCCAGTTATCCAACAAACGATGGCGAGAATCCTGGGTGGAATAGACGACCCAGAACCAGCAGAAATATTTGCTGATTCAATTGAAAATATTGCTCATAAGATTTACAAACTTCCTCTAGGAAGTAGGGCTGAAAACCTAGAAATTGTGATTGCAGTCTACGAAATCGTGCTTTCGGTTCGCACCTTTGAAACTAACCAAGAAGGATGGGCAAGGACGCAAAATAATCTGGCTCTTGTCTACTGCGAAAGAATTAGAGGAGAGAGAGCCGACAATATAGAAAGAGCGCTCGTATTTTACACGATCGCACTGGAAGTCCTCACCCGCGAAGCTTTTCCTCAAGATTGGGCGCAGGCGCAAAATAATCTGGCAAGTGCCTACTGCGAAAGAATTAGGGGAGAGAGGGCAGACAATATAGAAAGGGCGATCGTATTTTACACCGATGCACTCGAAGTCCGCACTCACGAAGCTTTTCCTCAAGATTGGGCGAAGACGCAAAATAATCTGGCAATTGCCTACAGGTACAGAATCAGGGGAAACCGGGCAGACAATATAGAAAGGGCGATCGCATTTTACACCGATGCACTCGAAGTCTGCAGTCCCGATGCCTTTGCCGAACAATGGGCAGCGACGCAAAATAATCTGGCTCTTGCCTACTGGGAAAGAATTAGGGGAGAAAGGGCAGACAATATTGAAAGAGCAATCGCCTTTTACACGGCTGCACTGGAAGTGCGCACCCGCGATGCTTTTCCTCAAGATTGGGCAGCGACGCAAAATAACCTGGCAATTGCCTACAGTGACAGAATCAGGGGAGAGAAAGCAGAGAATATCGAAATGGCGATCGCATCTTACACCGCTGCACTTGAAGTCTTCACCTGCGAAGCCTTTCCCGAATATTGGGCAAAGACGCAAAATAATCTGGGAGAAGCCTACCGTAACAGAATCAGGGGAGAGAAAGCTGAGAATATCGAAATGGCGATCGCATCTTACACCGCCGCACTAGAAGTCCGCACCCGCGAAGCCTTTTCCCAAGATTGGGCGCAGACACAAAATAATCTGGCAAATGCCTACAGTGACAGAATCAAGGGAGAGAAAGCAGAGAATATCGAAATGGCGATCGCCTTTTACACGGCCGCACTCGAAGTCTACACCCGCGAAGCTTTTCCCGAAGAATGGGCAATGACCCAAAATAATCTGGCAAATGCCTACACTAACAGAATTAGGGGAGAGAGGGCAGACAATATAGAAAGGGCGATCCTTTGTTACCAAGATGCACTAGAAGTTCGTACCCGCGAGGCTTTCCCGCAAGACCATGCTGGAACTTTATTTAATTTGGGGTGTGCCTATCGAAAACTTCCCAACTTACAGTTAGCTTATGATACTTTTACTGATGCCATTAACACCGTAGAATTTTTACGGAGTGAGATTCACTCTGGAGATGAAACCAAGCAGAAATTAGCCGAAGAATGGAATCAAGTTTATGTAAATATGGTAGAAGTTTGCATAGAACTAAAAAACTACACCGCAGCCATAGAATACGCCGAACGCAGCAAAGCCCGCAACTTAGTCGAACTTCTCGCCACCCGCGACATCTACCCCAAAGGTGACATTCCCGAAACAGTTCTCAACGAACTCTCGCGCCTGCGTCGAAAAATTGATGCCGAACAGCGACGAGTGGACATCGAACAGACAAATCGTAACAGCAACGGCGGCAGGATATGGGGAGAACGCAGTTCCAAAATCGACAACCTAGAAACCACCATTTGCGATCGATCCCATCTCACCCAATTGCGGCAACAACTAAATGAATTGATTGCCCGCGAAATCAAACCCATCGATCCCGACTTCGCACTCACCCAAGAAGTTAAAGGCATCTCCTACAGCGAGATTCAATCCCTCGCAGCCGAAAACACCGCTATCCTTCAGTGGTACATTACAGGCGACAGACTTCTTGCCTTCATCATCACCCCAGAATCACCAACTCCGATAGTTTGGCAATCTTCAAAAGCCGACTTTAAAGCCTTGGTAAATTGGTTCAACGAGTATCTCAAAGACTACCAACAAAACAAAACTAAATGGCAGCAAAACCTAGCCTCCCGCCTCCAAAGTCTAGCTGATATTTTGCATCTTGACGATCTTCTGGGAAGAGTTGCCAAAAAGTGCGATCGACTAATTCTAATTCCCCATCGCTTCCTGCACCTTCTCCCCCTCCACGCCTTGCCAATTAGCCGTGAAATCTGGCAGCGGTTTAATTCAGAAACCCCGTGTCCAGAACCCACTAATCCTTGCCCGCTAGATTGCTTCAAACAAGGTGTCCGCTACGCCCCCAGTTGCCAACTCCTGCAACAGGCACAAAGGCGAGAACGCCCCAATTTCACACAGCTATTTGCCGTCCAAAATCCCACCAATGACCTGAAGTTTACTGATATAGAAGTACCAGCGATCCGTCATAATTTCCCACCCGAAAATCAAGATATTCTCATCCAAAATAATGCCCTAAAATCAGCCATAGACGACAGCCGTCTCCGCATCGCCCACTGTGCCCACTTTAGCTGTCACGGCTACTTTAACTTTCAGAAACCTTTGCTATCAGCATTGATGCTAGCCGACAGCGAATTACCCCCGCCAGCGCCAGCAGAATCAAACCCCAACCGTTATCAACCCTTAAAAAATGGCAACATTCTCGACCTTGACAAATGCCTCACTTTAGCAGACATCTTTGCCCTCGACTTCCGAGAATGTCGCCTAGTAGTCCTCTCTGCCTGCGAAACCGGCCTCAGCGACTTTAGCAGCATCAGCGATGAATATATCAGCTTACCTAGCGGTTTCCTCGTGGCCGGCAGTTCCAGTGTAGTACCGACACTTTGGACTGTGAATGATGTGTCTACTTCACTGCTGATGATAGAATTTTATCAGAATCTCAAAGCCGGGTTAAGCGTCGCTCTTGCCCTCAACAATGCTCAACTTTGGCTGCGGGATGTTACGGTAGAAAAGTTACAACAGTGGACAAGCAAACTTTCGATACGTCCCTCGCTAAAAGAGGAGCTATACGAGATGCTTGATAATCTAGACTCCACAGCACAACCACTTTTTCGATCACCTTATCATTGGGCTGCTTTTTGTGCAACTGGTCAGTAAAAATCAAATAATTATGCTGGAAAATAATCAGAAAAATATCAACGCCTTCATACAGCTCATCAAAAATCAGAAACCCCTGTTTTTGATAGACAATAGGTATGAAGACATTAATCAAGCAAAAGATACTTTCCGAGAAACAGAGGATGAACTTTCTGATGATATCATTGAGTGGTGTGCAAAGTACACCGACATTCAACAAGCATTACGCCAGACTCGCAAGGATTTGTATCCAGAAGCAACCAAATCAACGGAGGGCGATCGACTACCCGGAAGCATCGGCGGAAACAATTTCAGAGTCGAAAACGGGGAAAACAATAGTGGAAACAATTGGATACCCAGCCCAGGCGGAGCAGGAGGTTTACACGCTCCACCAAAGTCTTCACCTCGCAAATCTGCCAAATAAACGCTATTAAATGCCATCCAAGAAAGTTTTCCCAACCAGTCTAAATAGCACCCAGGCTCTAGGTGATGAATAGTAATCAATTGACAGGCAAACTTGCCAACCCAAAACTAACGCTGTTTGCCTTTCACTTGTGCAACAACCTTGCCAAAGGCGACCAACAAACTGTAGACAATGCCGACCATTTATGGCATCAATGCGTTGCTTTGGGAAACCTGCTGCAAACTAATCCAAAACTCGATGCTTTACCCCAACACCTTGCCAACAAAAAGAGCCAAAATAGCCAACCAAGCGACTATTTAGAACTTTATGAGTCCGATGGTGATATAATCCTACCATTTACGACTCTCAGCCAACCGGACAAAGTACCCCTAGAAGGCGCAATTTATCCGGTGCAACTGCATGACACTTACGCCCTTGACTTGACGCTGCTGGCCGCAGATACACTAGAAATCAACCAACTAAAAAATCTAAATTTTCAAGGTTGTCTGCTACCCGATAACATCCAAGCATCACTGGGACAAACGTTGGTATTATTTGCCAAGCCAGTTGATTTTTCTGGTAATCATCAAGAATTAGCCGTAGCTTGTGTAGAAGCCTTGTTTCAAGATGTACAAAGCCTGCTCAAACCCTATTTGATTGGAGAGGGCAAACTTCTCGGCAGTCCCATTTTTGAATTTGACAATGCTCACGAAAATCCCAGGTTAAACTGCCATATCCTACTTTGGTTGAACACAGATGAAAACACTTCCGAATTAGAGGATAAAGGTGATTATTATCGTCCGCTGCTCAATTTATTATGCTGCCGCAGTAAAATTATTTACACCTATTACCAAGCACAGCGTTGCAACGAAGAAGCGAGGAAACTGTACAGCCAATTAGAAGACAAGGTGAAAGAGTTTAGCAATTTAAAATCCGAGCCAAAAGAGCGACTAAAACAACTGGAGGATTGGCTGATTAAACTTCCCCAAATTGGGTTTGAGTATGCCCGCCATTTGCGAGATATAGAACTTCACCTGACTACAATTGAAACGAATGCTGACAACTATGGTTACTGGCACAAACAACTTGTCAGTCACAGCCTCAAAGAAAGAGATAACTTAGATTTTATCCAAGATTTCTTTGATGGCAGTTGCCAGAGGTTTCAGAAACAGATTAAAGTAAATATGAGTTATCTTACCGCAGGGCGGCAATTGTTTCAACAGATGATTGAAACTATCCGAATAATTGTCGAATTGGACGGTCAAAAACAACAAGCAAAGTTTGAGCTAGCGGAAAGAAAAAGCGATAGCGAATTGCAAAACACGATTCAATCGGTAGGTGCAGGCATCGGTGCAGGCATCGGTGTAGCCGGAATCATTGCCAGTAGCTATCCTCTAATAACGCAAGTTCCAATAGCACCTTTTTCTACATCTTTACCACCGCATCCCTTTGTATTATCCCTTTTATTCAGTTTGTTATTCGGCGCAGGCTTTGGCTTTGGTACTTGGCGGTTGACTCGCAAAATTAAGCCCAAGGATAGAGATGATAGCAATCAAATTATTGGTAGAATACCGGGCGGTTGAAACCGCGTCTATAAAAGCAAAACCAGCCTCCGCTGGTTGAATAAAGAGTGGCTAAAATCATGCTATTCTCTTCAGTCCGCGGAGGCGGACATCGTTTGTATAGACGCGGTTTTAACCGCCGTCTGCATCTCACCATAATTCTAGATCACTTATGACTTTTTCTAAGTCAATTTTTTTAGTCATATCCTTCGGCAAATAATCAAAAACTTTCTCTAAAACTTCCACAGACACATTGTTCATCAACCAATCATCACTACAATTATCCCCAAGCTTCAAAAAATACTTTAAACGTTCCTCTATCGATTCCTTATCTCCTTTATCCACTTGTCCAACTCGCTCAAACCAATTCCCTTGCGAGTCCTTAAAGGAATTAGCATCAATACTACATATCTGATGCACTAAAGCCAATGAATTCTGATCGAGACCATTTTTGCTAGTCGAGTTAATCGGATACGCTGTTGGTAAACCTTTACAGCTTTCTTGGAAAGTTAAGGGAATCACAGTAAAAGTTTGTAGGCATTCAGCGTCATCTTGAAATTGGTCGCTTGTCCAAATAAGATAATGATGCTCTCCCCGAAAAACCCTATTAGAATTAACTATCAGTGTACAATCAACCGTCTTACATTCAATATTTCCTGGCTTACTTAAATCATAAATGTGATTGTGATTGTGTTGGCAACGAAGAGATACTTTCTGGGCATTCACTAAATAAATCCAACCTTGACGAGGTGTTTTTCCAGCCACGTTATTACCCTAATTCACTGATTAACTTTTGTCTTTCTGTCTGAAGATTCAGTCTCACCACTTCCTCTAGTTGATGGCTATCTTTAACCTCAATCATTGGGGCAGTGCTGTACACATACTTTAGTAACTTCTGGATTTTATCCTGTCCCGATCCTGCCCATTCTCTCCGAATGTTGTCCAGCATTAGTTTTAGTCCTACAGGTAATTCTAAATCATCGACATTACCTGCTTCGGCACCAAGTCGGATAAATATGGTTTCTCCCACAGATTCTTGCACAATTGTTTTGCCATTCATTTGATTTAAGGCAACAATGATGTCTTCGTTCCAAGGGCTATAGTGATAATAACGCCAATTTAGCTCTGTAAGCTGTTTGTTTGTCCATTTGACAGAATAAAGGTCGGCTAAATACAAAAATTTGATTAATTGCGTTTTTGTAATGTGGCCTTTTGTGGCGAAAACAAAATACTTGATGAGGGTTTCTAACATGGTTTTGATTCTTTGTAGGGTGCGTCACTATAAAAATTCATGAATTCTATCGATAATCTCATTGCGACGCACCTTGCGACTGTTGGGAAAGAGTAAAAGAGAGGGTTGTTTATTCAACCGTTAAATAACCAAGGTGCGTCGCTGTGAGATTGTGGATTTTTATCGAGGGATTGTCGATCGCGACGTACCCTACGCACTGCGATTAAAGAAACCGGGTTTTTAGAAGAATTTACGTCTACAATGCGTCTTTTCGTGAAAAACCCGGTTTCTGGACACCCGCGCGCAAGTCCTGAATCGTACCCTAACCGTTACATCTTGCTGATAATTCTTTGCACGATTTCCACACCTGTTACTGCCTGCCAGCCAAATAGCCCCAACAGCGCCACATTCAGGAAGATGTGAGTGTATCTGGCAAAATCATTGCCTTTTTGCATCAAAGGTGTCAGCGAGGCTGAAATGGCAATTATTGCGGTCATTCCCAAGCCTGCTAGCAAGTGGGAACCGACAAATAGTTTGCCGTTGTTGATGTAGGTGACGGCCATTCCGCCGATCGCACCCGTTACCATCAAGGCTAGCAGCAAAGATCCCATCTGGTGATGCTTAATGTTGAATTTGCCCTTAATTAACTCTTTTTTGACCTCACCTTCCGCACTTCTGGTACGGCGGATTTGAACGCCGAGATACAAAGCATACAATGAGATTGCCAGCAATACCCACATTAAAACTGGGTGGAAGAATTGGCTCCAAACTTTCACAGACTGCGGAATTTCGAGATTCATAATGCTCTCAGGATTTGTCAACTTACTTCATAAAACTTAGCATACCACTCAGACCGTCTTATGCGACGGTACAAATATACGGTATGAGAGACGATTATGCCTGCCACTAAACAAGACGCTGTATTGATTCAAGCTGCCAAGACTGGCAACATTATTCATATCCAAGCTTTACTCGCTAAGGGGGCTGACGCTAACGCCAAAGACTCTGAGGGGACGACGGCTTTGATGTTTGCGGCCCAAAAGGGCTATACGGAAATTGTGCGTATTTTACTAAAAAATGACGCTAATGTCAACCTCGTGAGCAGGCGTTTTGGGCTGACGGCTTTGATGCTGGCCGCGGCTCATAAACAGGCTGATGTTATGCGGCTGTTGTTGGCGGCGGGTGCTGATGTTGATGCAAAAAATGATGATGGAAGTACGGCTTTAATGGCGGCTTCTCTGAAAGGCGATATCAATGTGGTGCGGATTTTACTTGCTGCTAATGCTGATGTGAATATCCGAGATCAAGATGGAGATTCGGCTCTAAAAATAGCTGCTTTATCTGGCTATGAAACTGTTGTTAAAGCTTTGGCAGATGCGGGTGCTATTGCTGACAATTCTATGCTATTTTTAGCTGTTAGTCAAGGTAACACTGAAATTGTCCGAATTTTGCTGAACTGCGGTGCGGATGTTAATCTTAAAAATCTACAGAGCAAAACTGCTTTGATGCAGGTTGCAACGACGGGCAATTTTGCGGTTGTCGAGGCGCTGTTGGCTGCTGGTGCTGATGTCGAAATTCCCGACAAAGAGGGCGAAACTGCTTTAACTTTGGCTGCGGATGGCGGCAATGTTGATGCGGTGCGAGCTTTGCTGGCTGCGGGTGCTAATCCGAATGTGAAAAGTGGAGATGGCGGCACGGCTTTGATGGCGGCTGCGGCTGGGGGAAATTTGCCGATCGCACATATATTACTAGATGCTGGCGCGGATATCAACGCTAAGGACAGAGATGACGAAACTGCGTTGAATTTTGCCGTGGTTGAAGGCTGCGAAGATGTGGTGGAATTGCTCTTAAACCGAGGTGCTAGTGTCGGTGCGAGAAATCGGTTGGGTGATACGCCTTTGCTGGTGGCGGCTATTCACGGTCACAGTGCGATCGTATCAGCTTTGCTGCAAAAAGTAAACTCAAATCAGGCTGATTTCCTGAATGCTAAAAACTTTGGGGAGACGGCTTTGACGCTGGCTGCGTTTCACGGACATACTGAGACGGTGAAAGCCTTACTTGAGGTTGGTGCCGATCCGAATGTCCCGGCGGATTTGGGGAAAACTGCTTTAATGAAGGCGTGCGATCGCGGTTATATGGCGATCGTGCAAATCTTAGTTGAAAAAGGCGCGGATGTCAACTTGCTGGATGATTCCGGCGCAACTGCTGTGATGTGGGCCGCCCATCGGGGTTATGCTGATGCAGTTAAGATTTTAATCGCTGCTGGTGCAGAGTTAAATCACAAAAATCCGGGCAATTATACAGCTTTAATGCTGGCTGAGTTTAAAGGTTATTCCACAGTTGTGAAATTGCTAAAAAATGCAGGAGCACAGGAATAAAAATCGCATCGTGGGAGATGCAGGCGGCGGTTGAAATCGCGTCTGTACAAACCAAGCAGACGGCGGTTGAAACCGCGTCTATACAAACAATGTCCGCCTCCGCGGACTGAATAAAATGCCGTGTCCAGAAAAAAAAACGTAATGTTAACCGTCCATTCTTCAACCCGCGGAGGCGGGTTTTGTTTTTGTAGACGCGGTTTCAACCGCCGTCTCATCTTAATCCACAAATCTTGTCTCAATTTGCTTTACGCACCCAGCTTAATCCGCAAATCTTGTCTCAATCCGCTTTACGCACCCAGCCATTAATAGTAAAACGACTATCAGCAAAAGCCTTCGAGGGACAGCTAACTCGCAAAACTTCGTGCATATAGCGACTCAGAAAAAATACAATACTATTATTCCGAGGTTCAACAGTTCTGAATGTCTCATCTGCGACATAAAAATTGTTCTCGACTTTGCTATCGTAAATCAGCAATTCGCCACCTGAAAAAGCCTTGGGATCTCGATTGAAATAATAAACGTAAGTAAAAAATCGGGTGGCTGTATCTGGTGAACCGCTATCGTTGTGAAGTTTATAAAAGTTGTTGTCATTGTGCAGAGTTAGCTGAGCTTCTATGTCACCAAGCGTAAATGAGGGTAGATTTAATTTTCGCAGCACGTCGGGGAGAATTGCTTTGATGCGATTCACCATCAGTGCTGAGAATTCGGGGAACGAGTGGAGCACCATTGAACGACGGTAATCTTCGGCATTTGTTGAGGTGCTAGTAGTTACGAATTCAGATTCTTTGGCTAAAACATATTTGATTAGTTTGTTCTTTTCTGCGGATTTTAAAAAGTTGTCTATTTGGGCGTAGCGAGATATTAAGTCATCATTTACAGGCGCTGGTGCGGGAATTTCTGCGGGAATTTCTGCGGGAATTTTTAGGGGAATTGCTGGCTGCTGCGGTTGCTCTTGCTGCAAGTTAATTGGGGGCTCAGTGACTAATCCGACTAGGTGTTCGCCGGGAAAAGAAAGGCTGGAACGCCCGTCGTCTATGGGGATTTGGAATAAGGTGGAAAAACCTACTGTTGGTTGCGTGCGATCGACTAATGTCTTGATCAGGCTGTGCAATAATGGTGTATCGGATTTGAGGACGACGGTGCACTGATGTCCGCCGGTAAGCAGGATTTTAACTTTTATGTCTTGGGGTTTAATTGGTTGTTCAGTGTAAGTCATAATTTTTTAAGGACGAAATTTTGGAAATCGGTAGGAATATAACAGTTTTGATTGGTGTCATAGTCTTCTCGATCCCCCCTAACCCCCCTTAAGAAGCAGGGTGGATTAATTGTCGAGAGGCTAAATCAAGGCTATGAAGGCTATTGACCGAGATTATGCGAGGCATTTAACAGGTTTATCTGGACCCGATAAATCAAAAAGTAACTCACTCAAATCTTCAATT
>JANYGO010000188.1 GCA_025362325.1 Cyanobacteriota bacterium
GTTCTCCAAACTGTCGGGAGTGTGCGCGTAATCGACAATCACGCTAATATCTTGGTCGGGACTAATTTGCACTCGTTCCATCCGTCCCGGCACTCCCGAAAACTGAGATAATTTGTCCACAATTACCGACAAATCTAAACCAAGTTCCAAAACAGCACCGACAGCAGCCAACATATTTGATAAATTGAACTGACCGACTAAAGGCAAAACAAAAGCAGTTTCGCCCTTGGGAGTATGCAGTATTCCCTTAACTCCGTCGGGCTGATATTGTAAATCTGAAGCATACAAATCAGCCGTTTGGTCGGTAGTGCTGTAACTCCAAATTTTATCTAATTTTAAACTTTCAACAATCCGCCGTCCGTAGGCATCGTCAATATTAATGACCGCGCGATTCTTGAGATAATCCGAACCGAACAACAGAGATTTGGCCTCAAAATAATCCTCCATATCGCGGTGATAATCGAGATGGTCTTGAGTCAAGTTGGTAAACACAGCAACTTCAAAAGTACAGCCCAAAACTCGCTGCTGCGCTAAAGCGTGGGAACTGACTTCCATCACGCCGTGTTTGCATCCGGCGGCTACAGCTTCTGCTAGTTGTTTTTGCAAGTCAACCGCAAAAGGTGTAGTGTAAAGTGCAGTTTGTTGGAAGCCGGGCCAGCGAGTGTAAAGCGTGCCGAAAATTGCTGCCGGCAACTGCATTTGATTGAGCAAAAATTCGATTAAATGAGTTGTGGTAGTTTTGCCGTTAGTGCCGGTGACGCCGACCAGTTTTAATTTGTTAGCTGGATTGCCGTAAAATGCGGTTGCTATTTGCCCGCAAACTTGAGCCATATCGGCTGCTGCGATGACGCAGGTACTCCCGTCTTGGGGGGGTGTTTTCTCGGCGGCTGGGGTGGAAATTATGGCGGCAATTGCACCGCTGGCGATCGCGCCTTGCCAAAAATCTCCGCCGTCTACGCGAGTTCCCGGCATTCCCAAAAACAAATCCCCCGCCTGACAAGCGTGGGAATTAGTCGATAAACCCTTGACTTCGGCATCGAGGGCGGGATGTTGGGCGTCAAAGGAAATGCCGGAAACTGCTGCTAATAATTCTCTCAATTTCATCTGAAAAACTCCTCACTTGGATGTTTTGAATATGACTTGCGCCAGAAATTGTTCGATCCGCTATTTACAGGCTTTTTCGGTGCGGATTCGGCACCCTCCGGGCCAAGGGTGCCGATTGCACACCCGGAGGACTTGATTTTTTGCGTAAATCATATTATTGTGACGGATCGATTTGCAAATATTTCTGTAACATTTGCTCCAATTGTGGGACTGTGCAACGGGGAGAAGGACGAGGTAATTGTTCTTCTGGGGAAAATGCAGCGTCGCCAGTAGAATTGCTTCGTTGGGGCTGCACTTTAAACAAAACTGGCACTTCGTACTGATAAGCTTGAAACCAGTCATCGCGTTCGGTAATGTCTCGTACTTCCAATTGAAACTTGAGGCTTTCAATCTGTTCGAGTTTTTCTTGCAACCCTTCACACAAGTGGCAGCCGGGTTTGCTGTACAAAATCAATCGCATCATAAGAGTACAATTAGACTTGATATTAAATTATCGCAACTTGACGAACCCAACGCGAGCAATATCGAACTCACGTGTTTATTGGTGGCAATGTGCGAGCAAAGCTATCTTAGCATTGCCACCGAACTAATTGCTCTGTTTGACTATCAATACGCAACTACAAGCAGATTTCTCTCTTTCTTTTATTTAAACCCACCTACTTGTAAATTTAGTTGTGATCTACTTGACTCATGAATCAAGCTTGAGTATAGTATAAAAGTAGCCCTACAAAAAAGGAGGCTGTATGGAGTTTACAGAATACGCAGAAGCCAAGCGAAAAGCAGCCAAAAAAATTAGCGCCGATATTCGAGAACGTTGGAACAATCGCATCGTCACGCGGGAATTGCACTTGATGGGTGAAGCGGGCGCTGTGCAGTATTTGGCTGATTATGGGCGCGGCATTGGTACGGCAAAAGTTATTGGTTTTGCACTGTGTGCGGAGTCGGAAGGATATCCAGAAATGGCGATCGGCTTTTGGAAAAGAGCGTTTGAATTGGAAACTGGAGAACAGCCGATCGACCAAAACACTCCAAACAACTCTACCACCAACCCTGCTCCTGCGGCAAAATCAACTTCTCCGAGCAAAGTTGAGACTGTTAATCATCCCGTAGTTGCCGAATTACCACCACACTTGCAGCCGGGAAAAATTGTGACGATGCAGCCGGTTGACGCGCCCAGGGAACGTTCTTATTACATCGAAAATCCCGATTATTGGGGACAGCCAAAACGGGACGGCAATCGAGTTGTGGTCGTGGCGACGCCAGATAAAGTATACTACCAATCGCGATCGACTAACCTGCGCCAGCAAGCATCAGTTGCGATCGATCGCGGATTAATGGAGACAGCAGCTACAATTGGCACCTTTGTTTTAGACGGCGAACTTTATTACAAAAGCTGTACCGGCAGCGAACACCGCACGGGCGCGCAAGCTGCTACTGTTAATATTGAAAGCGGTTTTCCGACAACCCAGCCCACCGCAGTTTATGGCATTTTTAAATGTTTATTTTCCCACGGCAAAGACCTAACTTTGTTGCCAGAATCGGAACGAATTGCCGCCGGGGTTGCTGTTGGCGAAATGCTGGTGAGTTTATCTTCCGAATTTGAAATTGTACCAACATCTCGCACCGCCGCCGAAAAACTATTACTAGCCCAGCAGCAGGAATCTGAAAATAGAGAAGGCGAAGTTTGGGTTTTACATAACTGCCGCTATGTCGGTGGCAAAGATGTTAAAAAGTTTTCGATAGTTAGGACTAAATACTGTCAAGAATACGATTTGTTTGTTGTGGGGTTGACTGCGACGAAAGTTGCGGGGCGGCCGTTTAGTGCGATCGAGGTGGCGCAAGAAATCGCGGGCAAATTAGTGCCGATAGGAACAGTGGGAACGGGTTTTAGCGGCGGGGAAATGCAGGAAATTGCCGGACTCTACGAGGCTAACCCTCGCGGACTTAAAATTAAAGTGCGATCGCAGGGATTGACGGAAAGTGGCAAACTGTGGCACGCCCGATTCCTGGAATTGTGTTAATTTTGTAGGAAAACGGCACTGCCGTGTCCTACCAAAATCTGCGAATTTCAACAAATATTATCACACAAAATTAGCCGAGGACAAATCAATGGTTATCAGCAAAAACAATTTCTACATTTCACCAGAAGAATACCTAGAAGGTGAACGGGTAAGCCCCATCAAACACGAATACAGACGCGGACACGTTTATGCAATGACTGGGGCAAAAAAGCCCCACATCGTTATTTCTAGTAACTTAGTAAGGCGGCTAGGAAATCATCTTGATGGCACAAAAAGCATCGTTTTATCATTAGACATAAAAGTCAGACTGGAAGAGGCAGATTGCTATTACTACCCTGACATAGCGGTAACTTGCGACGAAAGGGAGATAAATTCAACCGACGATTTTATTTTTCATCCGTCTTTGATTATTGAAGTCTTGTCGCCCTCAACGGCAAGTTTTGATAGAGGTGATAAATTTGCCGATTATCAAACTGCATCGAGTTTGCAAGAATACGTACTTGTCACTCAATCCGAAATCAAAATTGAGTGTTTTAGACTCAATGCTGAGGGAAATTGGGTTTCTCAGATTTACCGACAAGGAGATGAGTTAGAGTTGAAAAGTATAAATTTTTGCTGCCCAATCGAACAAGTTTATCAAAAAGTACCAGGTATTATATTGTGATAAATGAAACAACATCGCCCGCACCTTAGCAAAAACCTTAAACCTGGTTTGTAGTGAGGACTTTAGTCCTTCTTCAGAAGCGAAAGAAGGACTAAAGTCCTCACTACGAACCTAAATTGTAACTCACACAAAAAATAATGATTAAAATCTTACACCTTTCAGACATTCACATGGGAAGCGGCTTTTCCCACGGTAGAATAAATCCAGAAACCGGGTTAAATACGCGGCTGGAAGATTTCGCGGCGACGCTGAGCAAATGTATGGACAGGGCAATTTCGGAACCCGTAGATTTAGTTATATTCGGCGGCGATGCTTTCCCCGATTCAACGCCGCCACCGTTTGTCAAAGAGGCTTTTGCGCGTCAATTCAGCCGCTTGGTTGACGCGCAAATTCCGACTGTTTTGCTAGTAGGAAATCACGACCAACATTCCCAGGGACAAGGGGGCGCGAGTTTGGGAATTTACCGGACTTTGGGAATACCTAAGTTTATTGTAGGCGATCGCCTGGAAACTCACCTCATACAGACCCGTAATGGCTCCGTACAGGTGGTTACACTGCCTTGGTTGACGCGATCGACCTTAATGACACGTTCAGAGACTGAAAGCCTTTCTGTGAGCGACGTTAACCAATTATTAACCGAAAAACTGACGATCGCCCTAGAAGGCGAAATCCGCCGCCTCAACCCCGAAATCCCCACCGTACTATTAGCGCACTTAATGGCAGATAAAGCCAGCTTGGGCGCGGAACGTTTTTTAGCAGTTGGTAAAGGTTTTAACATACCCGTTTCCATGCTAACACGCCCTTGTTTCGACTACGTAGCCCTCGGTCACGTTCACAAACACCAAAATCTTAATTTATCCAACAATCCGCCCGTAATTTATCCGGGAAGCATCGAACGAGTTGATTTTAGCGAAGAGAAAGAAGACAAAGGTTTTGTGTTAATTAATTTGGAACGAGGGAAAGCTGAGTGGGAATTTTGCGCGTTACCCGTGCGAGTGTTTCTGACGATTAAGGTAAACGTGTCTGAATCGGAAAACCCGCAAGCTGACTTGGTTAAAGCCATTGGGAAGAAGCAAATCCAAGATGCTGTCGTGAGATTAATCTACCAATTGCGATCGGAACAATTAGACTTAATAGATAACGTTGAATTGCACGCACTTTTGAGTGAAGCCCACAGCTACACAATTCAGCCGGAATTAGTCAGTCAGCTAGCGAGGCCGAGGTTGCCAGAATTGAATGCTAATAATAGTATAGAACCTTTAGAAGCTTTGAGAACTTATTTAGCAAGTCGGGAAGATTTGAAAGATTTTTCTGAGAGTATGTTAGAGGCGGCACAGGGTTTGTTGGGGGGCGCGGAGGTAGTTTTGGAGGAAGTTTTGGTGGAATTTTAGATAAGACAGCGGTTTCAACCGCCTAGTCTTATAATGTTGTGGGGTGGGCATCTTGCCCGCCCTAAACTTACAATTTAACCCCCAAAAACTTCACCCGCAGCCAAGCGAGTGCCATTGGTAAAATCTACCCCAGATTGCACCTTTTTTCCCGCCAACTGCACCTCCCGCAATAATAACAAACCGTCGCCAGTTTGGACGATCGCCCC
>JANYGO010000234.1 GCA_025362325.1 Cyanobacteriota bacterium
GTCGAGTCTGACCGTTACGACTAACTTCTTCTGAGCCACAATTGGGGCAAGAATTAATTTCTACTGTCATATCACCAATGACAAACACTTCTCTCTAATAGTAGCTTAAGTTTACTCCATCCTTTCCTTCATGGCACTACCGGATAATCTTCTAACAGTTCAGATTCAGAAATACCTAAACGGCGAGCATTCACCAGCACCCAAGCAGGAATGCGAGTTTGTTCGATACAAGCATCGCCACCGCACAGACCGGAAGTCTTTTAAATTCCAGACCAAAAGTTGGTTAAACTTTGGGCTAAAAATTGTATAGCTTGAGTCTTTTTTTCTGGACTTAAAGCCAGGAGTTGCGGTTGTAATTCTTTTAGATTCATGTTCGTAATTAGTGAGGAAAATCTACGTTTTATCACCATCAAACTATTTTAGCACCTCCACCCAATTGAATTAAACACATTTAAGGGCACGTCGCAGGGTGCCGATGGCGCACCAAAGCAAATAACAATCTAAATCAACACATTCATTCCACAGGCTTCACATCGTCAAACAGAGTATAATCAACCACCAGCGAACCATCCGGCTGTCTGTCAATAATATCTACAAACCGCTTATTCCACATAATTTCAGAAGCCACAAAAGAATGTCTCGCGTGAATAGTTTGCGAAACTGTGTCGTCAATTCCCGTTAGCGTAATCACAATTTCGGCTTGTTGCTCGATCAAATCTTTTGCAGTAAGTTGGTACAAAGGACTGCTCTCATCAATTGCGTGCATCACCGTCCAACTTAATGCAAAAATAGGAGATTGACTCCGCATTAATTGCAAATCGTAAAAACGCCGCATAAATACTCCTTCCAATGTTACTTCGTCGCGAATCAAAGTAGCTCGCTGCTGCGCTTCTAAAATTTGGTTGAAGCGCTGATTTCCCGCGCGGTACATCAGAGTCGGAACTCCGTTGAAAGGAGCGATTACAGCTACGCGGCTGAAGATAACTCTAGCTGTTGGTCGGGAAAATCGCGAAAAAGCCAGTCCCGTCACCATTGCCACTCCCCACAAACCAAAAAACGCTTCGCTCGCGACTATAGTATTAGCGTACTCGGTGCGCGGATACATGGCACCGTAGCCGATTGTTGCCATTGTTTGCACGCTGAAATAAAAGGCATCTTTGAAAGAACCGGGCCGTGCGTTAGCAATGCAATCTCCTCCCGCTAAGTAAGCTAAGGCAAATAAAGAATTCGTGAGTATATAGCAGAGACAAATCAGCATGAAAAATTGTGGCCAAGAAAGAGTTAGCAGCCTGTGGTAGAGGTCGGCAAAATGCAGGCGAGGTACTCCCAACTTGACAATATTTAAGGTGAATTGTCCTTTTCGGCTGACTAAACGAGGCAGTGGCGGGCGGTTGCGGTGAATTTTCATTGCGATTTGTAACTGCGGCTGTGTCAAATTGTAACTATTGCTTGGAGCTGGAAAACTTATCCTTTAGACTGATGTCTAATTCCAAAAATTACGATAAAACCGGAGTTTAGAAATGGTTGAGCTTAACTGGCATGACAATCTAGTTATCGTTTCTTTTGTGGCTTCGATTGCTGGTCTAGTGCTGCTGGGCGATAATCGCAACTCGCAGCCAACGGACGATCGCACTTTGAGCGAAGAAATCTTGATCAAGATGAGCTTTACTTACTGGATAGTCTACTGCATCTCTGTTTTCGGGCTGAAACTTCACTTACCAGAGGATAGCTGGTTATTGCTCAGTTTGAAGCTGACTACTGTTCTTTCTTACTTGTTGACTGCTTCTAGCATACTCAGCCTGCCGCTGCAACGCATGGCTGTCCGACGAGTTGAAGAGTGAAAATAACGGGTTTGTTTTGAGGAATTCAGTTTTTTTGATTGGATCGAAGAAGGACTAAAGTCCTCACTACAAACCTATTTGAGTTATATTACTACTAGCTGCGAGCTTGTTCACTTGTTTGTTATGTGAGGAATGCGGACATAACGCATCCAAAATGGCTGCGCTCCATCGGACTTGAAATTGCTATTCTGCTGTAGCTTTCCCTTAACTTCTGAAATATCAGAAACAATCTTGATAGTGCCGGTAATCAGGCCTTGGGCATTTCGCAGCGGTGCAGTCGAGATACGGATATCAATTAACGAACCGTCTTTCCGCCGCCGCCGGCAGCGCTTAGCCAGTTGCGCTTTCCCTGCCAATTCTGACTGAAACATGGCATTAAACTTTACGCTTTCAGCACTAGGAACGATCGGCAAAAGCTCGCCCAAAACCTCAGACTCCAGCCAGCCAAAAATTCGCTCCGCCGCCGGATTCCACACCGTCACCAAAGTATTAGCATCGACGCCGACAACTGCCAGCGGCAAAGCTTTAATTAAGCCTTGTAAAACTTGATTAGTTTCGCATAATTTAGCCTCTACTAACTTGTGTTCGGTGATGTCCTGGCAAGCACCGTAAACACCCACAGCGCGATTCTCGGCTTCATCCCACACAACTTGCCTGCAATCCCACAGCCACCGGATTTCACCGGATTTTGTGACAATTCGATACTCGCTGACTTCCTTGCGGCTGCTAGAGCGAGACTGCATTTGATCCAGCAGCATTTCTACGTCGTCGGGATGAATGCAGTCAAATTGCAGACCCCCTGAAGTTTCGATTTCTGATGGAGTGTAACCGGTGATGTGGGTAAAAGCTTCGGTCATCCACTCGCAGACGGATGTTCGATCGGGCAGTATGTTAAAAGAATAGGCAAAATCTGAGGTAATTTGCGAGATAATTCGGTAGCGAGATTCCGATGCGCGCAGGGCTGCTTCGGCTTCTTTGAGTTCAGTAATGTCTCTATTTGTAACGAGAACTGCTTCGATTCTGCCCTTCGCGCTCACGATGGGGCTAAAGATGTAGCTGCAATAATTCCTGTGGCCCGTACGCGGATTAATAAAGTCAGTTTCTGCTGTTAAACTTTGTCCTGTGGCTAGTATATTTTCCCAGCAATTATTGTGGAGTTTAATCAGTTCTGGTGGCAAGCCAATTTCTTCTAATGTTTTGCCTAAAATGCAGGTTTTTGACAGGGGAGTTAATTCTAATCCGGCGCGGTTGATATAAGTTAATCGCCCAGAGCGATCGAACATCAACAGCCTGTCTGGTGTAGTTGAGAGTACAGTATTTAGCAGCTTGCTTTGCTGTTTGAGCTGAGAGTGTATTTTTTGCAGCGCATTTTCGGTGTTTTTGCGATCGGTGATATCTTGAAAGAACACCGATAAACCTTCTTCCGACGGATAAGCCTCGATTTCCAGCCAGATATTTTGCTGCGGGTAATATCCTTCAAATTTAACATTAACGTTATCAGATACCGAGCGGTAAAATTGATTGAAGAAAATCGTGTTCGCTGTGTCGGGAAACTGATCCCAAATGTTTTTACCTAAAAGCTGTTGACGCTTTCTGTGCAAGCACTCCTCTGCTTTCGGGTTGACGTAGGTAAACTGCCAATTGCGGTCTAGCGTATAAAAGCCATCTGTGATATTTTCTAAGATATTAACGATTTGCTTTTGCGATTTTTCTAAAGCTGCTGCTGAGAGTTTCCGCTCTGTGATATCGCGGGAATTGATGACTATGCCGTTGATGCTGGAATCGTGCAGCAAATTGTTAGCAATCACTTCTAAATACACCCAGTCACCGCTAGCGTGGCGTTTCCGATATTCTTTCGGCGGTGCAATCCCTGGCTGTTTGAGTAATTTGGCAAAATATGCTTGCCAAACAGGTACATCATCTGGGTGCAGTAAATCGCTGTGGAATTCGCCAATTCTTTGTTCGGGTTTGTAGCCTAAAATCCGCTCTACTGCGCTCGGACTTTGGTCTCGTATCCGCCCGTCAGCTTCAATAATTGTAATTATATCGGAAGAGTTTCCCAGAAGAGTTTGCAGTCTGGCTTCCCCTTTTGTCAGTGCCTGAGTCACCCTACTGTACAGCATCTGGCTTTGCTCTAACTGCCGCTCTAGATTTCTGATGTTAGCAGCTTGCTGGGAAACTTTAAGTTCTAAATTGTGGTTAATTTTTTCTAAGTTAGCTTGGTCTTCTTTGGCTAATAAAAGTGACTGAAACTCGGCCGCCAATTCCTGCAAAGCTCCGGATAAATGGTTAACATTACTGGTAAAAATTTTTTTTTTCTCTGGAGGCAGTTGCTCGATATTTTCCTGCAATTCATGCAAATGCTTAAATACTTTTTGGATCATTTTAGTCAGCGCTCAAACTTGCGAGGATTTATTTTTTTGAGTATTTCAAAAAATAAGCACTACCCCACAAAGCAACCGGGTTTTTTTACTCTTTTTTGAGGGTTTTAAGCCAATATTTTGGTTTAAAAATTCGGTTGCTGGGCACTCGTGCGTCCAGGAATGAAATCTTTATGTTTCTTTAAACATAGCACTTTATTGGAGTCAAGTGTCAAAAGAAATAAATCTTCAAGTTGAGCGGTAGAGCCTGAATTGCTAATTCCCCCTGGGGTGAAACTGATCGGTAATGCTAGAAAGTTTGACACATAAATAAAATTGTTAGGCTAAGTTATATTACTGAAAATAGTTTTGATTTTTTAATTGTTAATTAAATAGGACTGACGCACTCCTGAGTAATATTCCGGGGTTTTTCAACCTCGGTAAAGGGTGAAAAGGAAGTATTATCGTAAAAAAAACGCTGTTTCTGCGTCACTCCTGTACATGAAAACGCCAATCCTCATTCAAATTTTAGGAATCAGTGATTTTACGGATAATGCAGAAAATTTGATATCAGCACGCAGATGAAAAACAGGCCGAAAAGCCTGTTCCACAATTACCGGACTTATGCAGAGACCGGGTTTCTTAACATAATTGCGTTATTTTAGCTCGATCGTGGCAACGATCAACCGGGTTGAGACAGGAACAATACGGAAGTCCACAATCAACAGGAGTTAAGTAAATAAACTGAAAAAACCGGGCTTTTCAACCAATATTCCTGACGAGGCACTACACATCTTTGTTAAAAAAACCTGATTTCTGAATAAGTCTACAATTAAAATTAGGAACAGGCCGAAAAGCCTGTTCCTAGCATCAGGATTTAAAACCCTTAGAGCTTTTCTTTTTCTCCTGCGGTTTGGATTTTGACTTGTTGACTTCGCCTAAAGCTTCCTGAAATAAATTGTGCAGGTGCAGCGGAACACTGGCAATTTCGGGGAGTTCGGGTTCTAAGGGTTTTTTAAACTCTTGCAGCAGGGCATCTAAATCGCTCTCGATCTGAAAATC
This sequence comes from Cyanobacteriota bacterium, assembly GCA_025362325.1. GTDB lineage: Bacteria > Cyanobacteriota > Cyanobacteriia > Cyanobacteriales > Microcoleaceae > Microcoleus. The sequence goes on from JANYGO010000234.1 coordinate 5,264, forward strand.
TGTGCGTTCCAATACAGTTTGCAATATTTGTGATAATTTCGCTGGATTAACTTGAGCTAACCGCCGCCATATCCACACATTAATTGCCGGATCTTCTAGATAGCTGCGAACCAGTTTATCGTAACCGGGAATCGTGGAGAAGTCCTCTGCTGCTAGCATTTCGGTAAACTGACTGTAGTTAGACAAAAAGGTTTGCCCCCAGCGGGGATGAGAAAGTGCTGTCACCTTTTCGGCTTTTTTGAAGCGATCGGGCAATTCAACTTTCGGCGTTACCATTTTTGAACTAGCATTGCTGTCAAGCACCACCTCAACTGCTTTAGTATCGGCCCCTGCTGCTGCGATGGCTACTGCTTTGATTTCTTCTGGATCGACTCCGGCATCTTCAACGATATCCGCCAGAGATTTAGTTTGATCGATGCCAATATCAGCTAAGCGTTTTTTAGTGATTACTTCCTGAAATTCCGCCAACTGTTTATTCAGGTGATATCCCGATAGCGTCACTTCATCGCTGCCAAAAAATTCGGTAAAATCTTCGTGGTACTGTTCTACCGACTGCCAAGCTTGCTCTAACAATTCCGGGGCATCGCTGTACAGGTTATTTTTGTAATTTTGCTTGAAATTGCCGATCGCCACCGCCAACTTCGGCTTGCCCAAATTCCCTCTCGGAATGGGAGGGCTCGAAAGTATCCACCAGTTATCAGTTAGGGGAGCAATCCGAGCCAGCAAGATTTCTCCTAACTTAAGGCGAGACATTTCTTGCAGGAAATTAGCACTGTTGGGCTTGACAGCGTAGTGCTTGGCCGTCAGCCAGTTCGTCATATCGAAGCCGTCGGGGGAAATTTGAGTGATTTCAAATAAGCCGGTAAAGCTCCGCAGCCGCCAACTTTCTAGCAAGCTGCGCTCGCTCTGGGTTAAATCCGGCTGACTTTCGACAAATAGGTCGATAGGCGTTCGATTTCCGACTTTTCCTTCAACGGTAAAACTGTCAATTACTTGATTTTGCTGAGCAATATCGTAGCGCTCGCCGGTCGATCGAGCTGCTGCAAAAGCTTCCAAAGCTACCGCCAACTCTCCCTCAGCATCCAGCACAAAGTCAATTAAATTTTGCTTGAGTGTCCAAGCTCTTTCCAACATTGCATCCACAACTTATACCGATTTTGAATGAGAGGATTTAGATTAACAATTATCGGACTTGATGCAACGGACGCTTTCACGCTCCGGCTGCGATTGCTAGCGCGGATGGCGAACAATGACAGAAATATAGCCTTTCAAGCTCTCATATGAGGTACTATCCGGCATAGGGCATCGGGCTCCGTGGCCTCCGTGGCCTCCGTGGCCTCCGTGGGCATACGGCATACCTCACCACGCTTGAGAACCGCTATATGCGATCGATGCCTGAGTCCTGAATTAGTTTAATTTTAAGGCTAATTGTCAACAAAAAATGCCAATCTCAAACTTTTTTGTTAATAAGTTTTTTTGCGATTCAAGCCGCCAAACCAGCCTTGGCAAAATCTTGCTTCCTGAAAAAAACGATTTCCACTCAGTTAAAAATACCCCTCTCATATGTAGAGAGAGGTAAAAAATCCCCAAGATAGGACGTACGGTTGAAACCGCGTCTAGACAAACGAAGTCCGCCGGACGCGGTGTAAAGAAAATAACGCGGTTTCAACCGCCCGGTCTTCTGACGGTGTTAGCGGCCGTCTTTGTCAATGTCGCCAGGAACAGCGCGTTCTACGCGATCCCAAGCGTCGCGCGTGGCGTGCTTGGCTTTTTCCCAAGTCACATTCGACTTACCGCGATTTGTTTCGTAATCGCGCTGCAAATCGTTTTCGATGTCGTTGAAGCTCTTGCCAGTACCGCCATAGCGGCTGTATCCCTCATAACCGGTGCGGTATGCAGGCTGATAGTCGTCGTAAGTCGCGCTCGTGTCCGCGTAAGGACGGGAGCTGTAATTGTTTTGCCAGTAAGCATCTTCTACCGTGGGGTCGATCGACTCTGCGACACCTTTACCCACCAAACCGCCGCTAAACGCGCCCACAACTGCGCCTACAACAGCTCCCACAGGCCCGCCGATCGCACCGCCGATCGCAGCACCAGCAGCACCAGCACTCGCAGCACCGATACCAGTTCCCACTGGATGAGCTCCTTTTTCCCCGGACAGCGGGTCGAGGTTAGCATCAGGTTGCTTCACCGTTTTTGTGTCATCGCTCATGATATTTTTTCCTTTTATCTAACTGCAACTTTGCTTAAATTTATCTTTTTAGTTGCTACTTATTCATCTTCCTTAGGGATGAATCTGCTAGCTTAAAAAACCGGGAAAGGGGAAGGATAAAACTGTCTTGGACGCAAAAAATCAGTGGTTTAACAGGCTACTCAAACGACGTAAGGTGCGCCCACCGCACCCTACATAATGAGATTCAAGTGAGTTCCAATCTCTGCTCAACTGTGTCCTCAGCGAAGCTGAATATTTCGCAACTTGAGTTAGATAGAAAATTTTTAATTTATTCGTTCCCCGTGACCTTTTCGATCAGCTCTTCAGCTTTTTGAACAATGCTTTCTTGCGGGTGTTCTGCATTGTATTCCTTTAAGCTTTCATCGTAAACCTTCTCGACCTTGGCAGGATTTTGAGCGGTGTTGACGATATCTTCGTAAGCTGCTTGGGGATTGAGATCCTCAAAACTTTCTGCGGGGTCAGTAATTTTAGCTTCTGGCTGCGCCTGACTGCTGTATTGAGCTGCTGCGCGAGCAGCCTGACTGGGTACTGCCACTATACCGGCCAGAGCAATGAAAGCCAGCATACAGACTAGCAAAATGCTTTGACTCAATGTTTGTCCCAGAGCTTTTAAAACCCGCTTCATATCAATGTCTCCTCGTATTTTGTCGCAAAAATTATCGTGTTTGTTGTCCCGATCGGGCGATCGCACATCAAGAACCTTGGTTGAAGCGCCATCTTTGTAGCAGCTACCGCATCTCGATCGACCGTACAGGGATATTTATCGTGATGTGCAACATACTAAGCGCCTGCTTGTTACCATTACTTCTACCAAAAGATAGATTAGTTAAACAAGCGGAACTCATCTCCTGTGAGGGCGATCGCCATTCCTGCAAAAAACCCTATCTAGCGGTTCTCCCATCAATTGCAAACCCTTACTCTTCTCTTCTCTTCCTTCGCGATAAGAGCGCTTACGCGCCGCTTCGCGTACTGCGTCTAAGCGCTTCGCGCAGGCTACGCCAACGCGGTTCGTCAAAAAAACCATTCACCCAACAGCTAAAAGTGCGAGCCAAAACCTAAATAACTACAAAAAAACCTGCTCTATGTTGAGGTTTCGGCTCTGCATAGCCCCTTCAAATAGCTCAGTAGAAAGAGCCTGTTCTACCGACCAAACCCCCGGCTTTGTCAGTTTACCTTCCAACATCAATTGAGCGATGCTGCCAGTACCGATGCCCGTAGCTGTAGCAGCATTTGGGTGTATCGCTGTCGAGCAAACTTGAGCGGGTTTACCGTTTTTGAAGCCGCTTACTTGCGATCGCACAGCCACGCCCACACCGCTAAAATTATTGCTAACAGCAGTCATCCCGTAACTGACATAGGACAAAAACTCAATCACCGAGGGATTTTTCAGCCAGCTATCGGGCCAGTATTTGGCAACAAACCAGGTAAGGTGATTGTAAAGGTCGGGAAAAGTGCCGAATTTAGTAATCACTGTTTTCACGGGGAAAGTTTCGGGCAAAGTAATTGCTTCCGGCATATCGAACCAGTAAACGCCTGTTTTGCCGTAGGGTGCGGGAAATTCTATCGTTTCGCGATCGGTATAGGGTTTGATCTGCTGTAGTTTGCCATCAACCCAAACATCAAAAGCAGTTTGCAAACCCAAAAAAGTAGTGCGCATGACGGTAACGCCAGCACCGCCTGAGCCGCCGACAACGTAACTCAAATGGATGTGTTCTGCGGTATCTAATTGCTCGACATCTCTGCGCACCATGCTGTTAGAAACTCCGGGAAAGATTCCCGTGTTGATAATCGCTGTCACCCCGGCATTCTTAGCAATTTCCCCGCAGTCTAAAGCTCTGCGAGTAAAACTGCGGCTGTCGCTGACATCGGTATAATTAACACCAGCTTCTATGCAAGTTTTCAATACGCCGGCGTCTCGGTAGTGAAAAGGCCCGGCACAGTGGACGACGAGGTTAGAGGATGAAACCGCTTGGCTCAGGGCTGCACTATCTGCTAAATCTAAAGCTAAATAGCGCGATCGATCCGGCGACAACTCTGGTGGAAGAGATCCATTAGGGTCGCGTCCGGTAATAGTAACTTCTGCGTCGGTATGGGTAACAAGGTCTTGGGCAACGCTGTTGCCAATTCGTCCCCGCCCGCCGATAATCAAAACTCGGTTTGTCATCGCTAAAAAATAGGGTAACGCTAATATTAGTTTCTCTATTTTCAGGCATAAATTCCATCTGCACAAAGGATGAATTTGTGATAATATCAGACATCTAGAGCGATGTCCCAGGTATCCCCAAGCGAGCCGGGGCAAAGCAACTCTCCAAAACAACCATGTCTTACAATGAGTTCACCAGTATTGTTAAAGTCAAACAAGCCTTTGATTTGACAACGGTTGAAGGCGTGGGATTTTTCCCGTCCATAGATGCCATCGCCCTTCGTTTTCCCCTGATGCGCCATCAAGCTGAAGAAATTATCTCGCAGTAATTATTCTGGAAAATCACTAACTTTATCAGCTCGGAGGAATAATATATTTCCAAGAGGTAACTCTCACTTTTTCTAGCCCTATGCTTTTAGCAATTTCCAAAACTCGATCGTACTCTTTTGCTTCCACGTAGCTTTTAGCCAGATGCTCCAATGCGACATATTTGATTGATTTATCAGTTGCAGAGCGAGCAAATTTGATAATTTTATCTGAATTATTTTCGGTATTTGCATATTGATAAATAATCGACCTTAACAACGCTCTTTGGTCAAATTCGTTCTCTAAGGTTTTAGTAATTGCTATAATTCGATCGCATTCTAATTCTTGGGAGACCATCAATTCCGCGATTACCGCTAATGGATCGTCACCGGCAGAAATAGAAGCTGGAGCCATTTTAATAATCCACTCAAATTGTCCTAGTTCAGCATAGCGGTAAGCAATTGCCCATAACGCTTCGTCTTTGTGATATTCGTTCTCTAAATTTTCTGCAAATTCAAGTGCTTTGTCAAATTGCCCCGCTTTAGCATAACCGTAAGCTATATCGCTCACTGCCTCCCATTTCCAATCATCCTCATCATCATCTGGGTCTTTTATTATTTCTGCAATTTGCTTAGCCCATTCAAAATCCCCACCATCTACATAATTTTTTACGACTACACTCAATACCTCGTTTTTGCGATCGTTATGTATTTTTTCAACTATTTGAAGCGCGCGATCGGATTGTCCGGCTTTGGCATATTCGTAAGCGATATCAGCCAAAAATAAATCTTTGCCTTCATTGTCTGCGATCGCTTGAGCAATCTGCATGGCTTTTTCGAGTTGTCCTGCTTTTAGATATTCTCGTGCCTGAAGGATTGACATGATAGCTTCAATTTTTAGGGCTAATGCAATATAAGGTAGCGATCGCTTTTATTCGCTAGAGTCGGGCAAGTCAGAAGGTCTTAGCTGCCTCGCTGAATGGAAAACCGTTAAAATGCTTACTTCATCACTGTTTAACAAATATACAATGCGGTAACTGCCAAAGATGATCTCTCTAAGATTTTCTTCACCGAACTCCGGCACTGGACGCCCAGATCGCGGAAAAGCCTCTAAACGCTGTACTGCCCCAAATATCCGATCCACAAATACCTCAGCGAAATTGGGCGCATCTCGCGCAATAAAATCACCGATCGCTTCAAGATCGCGTCGCGCCTGAGAAGTCCACCTTATTTGTGCCATGTCTTGATCTGCTTTTTAGCTTGTTCGTGGGACATAGTATCACCAGCCTCGACTTGCTTTAAGCCTATGTCAATCTTGTAGAGGAAGTAAAGGCGCTCCATCACGTCTGAAAAAGTAACGTCTTGTGGCATTTCCTCGATCGCCTTTAGGACTTTATGTTTGACTGTACTATTTGTCATAACAGGCGTTCTCCTATTGAATCATCTACAAAATATAGCACAAGAAGAGATTGGAGTTGGGCGATCGCCAAAATCAAGGCTAGAGCAAAAACCGCAGATTTCATAAATAAACGCAGATATGATTCATCTGCGTTTATTTGCGTTTATCTGCGGTTAAAGATCTTACTTCTCATTACCTCGAAACACCGACTTAGCCGTCGATTTCAAAGAATTAGCCGCATCCGCCAAAGTTTGCGCAATCGGCTGCTGCGAGTGCATGAAAACGCGAGCCGTATTGCGTCCGGGCATCCCCGAAATCGAGCCGCCTGGGTGCGTACCCGCACCAGTTAAAAACAAACCGTCGATCGGCGTTTTGTAATTGGCCAACTCGGGTAAAGGACGGAAAAATATCATCTGATCCAGCGTCATGTCAACGTGGTAATAATTCCCCTTCAGCGCCCCCAAACGCTCTCCCAATTCGGCCGGACTTTCCACCCGGCGGCCGATAATTGAATTCTTGATATTTGGTGCGTATTCTGCTAATTTATCAATGCAGCGATCGGCAACTTTGTTTTTCAGCTCGTCCGTCCAACCCGTACCGTGCTGACCGGTTCCCTCAGCATTTTCGATTTGGTAAGGAGCAAAAAATTCAATCCAAGCCGTATGGTGTCCGGGAGGAGCCATTGACGGGTCTCTTACCGTCGGAAACACGACATACATCGACGGATCGGAATCGGGGATTTTGCCGATTGAAGGGTCGCTGTGGGCAATTTCCACGTGTTTCACCGAGTCAGCAATCAACACAGAACCCATTAAATATTCATCCCGATGGTTCCAGCGATCGAACTTAGGCATTTCATTGAGAGCTAAATCTATTTTCAGAATTGTCTCGTTGTTATTGACAATTTTGCGCTCCAATCTTTCCCGCAAATTCGGATCGGCACTGTCAACATCGCTGGAGTCCATTAAATGCAGAAACAAACGCTTCGCATCAATATTAGAAATGACACCTTTGGTAGCTCGATATTCGGTGCCGCCTGCAACTCGAACACCCACAGCGCGGCCGTTATCAACTAATATTTTCTCCACGTGCTGGTCAGTAAGTATTACACCCGCATAGGTTTTCACTAAATTGACCAGTGCTTGCACTAATGCACCCGTTCCCCCGCGCGGCCTCGCCATGCCGGGATTGTGGCGCATTGCCATCATGATTGCGCCTACAGCAATAGTTTTTTGTGAAGGAGGTGCGCCCAACTCTGCGGCCAGTCTTGCCAAAGGTGCTTTCAGAAATTCCTCATCAAACCACTCGTTGAGAATGTCCTCAGCGCTGGTGAGCATGGTGCGAATAAAGTCCAGAGTTTTGTCTGGGGAACCGATGACTGAAAATAAGTCTTTGAGTTTGGCAATATCGTAATTGCCGGCAATATCTATGAGGGATTTTGGCGGCGCGTTGAACATCGGAATCATTGCACCTAAAGCGCGCTGCCAAAAATCTGTATATTCGGCGTATTTTTTAGCGTCGCGCTCGTTGTAGCGGGCAATTTCTGCACAAGTTTTTTCTACAGAAGTGTGCGCTAAAAAATATTTTCCGTCTGGATGCGGACAAAAGACTACTGGATCGCAGTAAAGATATTCTAATCCGTATTTTTCCAGTTCTAATTCTTCTACAACCGGCCCTAAATGGATAAATTCGTGGTCTATCGCGCACAAATTGAATTTAAAATCGGGTAATTCGGGAATCGCAGCTTCGGTAGTCGCCGCGCCGCCGGGAACCGAACGTTTTTCTAACAACAGCACGGTATATCCGGCTTTGAGGAGATAAGACGCACAGACCAGCCCGTTGTGACCTGCGCCTATGATAATCACATCATACGTTTGCATAGATGAAGCTCTGGGGATAGGATATTTTGCTTATTTTACAAATGTTAACAAGTTTGCAGTCTCTATCAATAGAAATAGATTCATCTTCAGGAAGCTGTTTTAGCATCTTACAAAAGAGATAGCCGATAGCAAATCTTTAACAGCGCTCGCCCTTATTTTCTGTTGAATTTACCGACCGCTCGCCGCTGCCCACTTGCCGGAGCATTATATCACATAAATCCTCATTTATCTGCGTCAAGTAAAAATGTTAAAAATCAGCACGAGCTGCCAAATAAACTTTAGTTTTGTAAACTAATGAAACAAAGCCGCGATCGCCGCAGTGAGCTTGATAAAGTTCGGTCAAATCCGAGATAATTTTCTGCAAATGATGCCCGGAGTTCGGAATGTACGATGCGCTTTTTGCCCGCCCGATCAAACCGGCTAAATCTACATCTTGTTTGTGAGCAAATTCGCTCGATCGCACATCAGTAAAATCTGAACTCGCAAGAATTGGGTCGATCGCGCGAGCTCGCTTTTCGGCAGGATGGCTGTTGGATGCGCTCTTAACAATTTCAGTGTAGCCTAGTGTCAGCGCATCCGCGCGATCGCGCAGGTTCCAAACTACAGCCAACCTTCCCGACGGCTTGAGAATTCGCCGAAATTCCGGTAAAGTTAAAACAGGATTAAACCAGTGAAAAGACTGGAAACACACGACTAAATCGAGTGATTGGTCAGGCAAATTAGTAGCTTCCGAAGTTCCGGCTCTAAACTCTACCAAAGTATGAGGTGCAGCCGCTTGTCTCATCTCGGCATTGGGCTCGACGGCTAATACTCGAACCCCTCTTTCTGCTAACGAACGCGAAGAAATCCCCGTCCCTGCACCGATATCGGCTGCTGTTAATTGCGAAGGTTCCCCAAGTCCTTCTAAAATCGCATCGATCGCAGCGGCTGGATAACTCGGGCGATACTTGACATAATCCGCAGCGCGATCGGAAAATCGACCTAGCGGATTCATCTCGTAAAGCGGCGGTTGAGAATTACTTGAATTCATGTTAGTCAGTTGGCAGTTGGCAGTTGGCAGTTGGCAGTTGACAGTTGACAGTTCTCAGCAGTCAGCAGTCAGCAGTCAGTAATTAATAGACATTTAACTAATGACTAATGACTAATGACTAATGACTAATGACTAATGACTAATGACTAATGACTAATGACTAATTACTTCAGTTCCTGGAGTGCTGCCTCGGCTTTTTGGGCACCATCATTGTTTCCTTGTTGGCGGTAAGTGTCGAGGGCTTGCTTAAAAGCTTGAATTGCTTCGGATTGGCGATCGCGCGCTTTGAATGCCGTACCCATATTGTAATAAGCTTCTGCCCGGTCTGGATCGAGCTGAATCACTCGCCGAAAAGTGATAATCGCTCCTGAAAAATCTTGTTTTTCTAGTTGAATTTCCCCGATCGCAGCGTATGCGCTCACTAAATTCGGGCGCACGTCAATCGCCCGCTTATAAGCTAACAGCGCTCCGTCTAAGTCGTTTTGAGCCTTGAGAAGTTCGCCAATTTCTAGCTGCACGTCGGGATTCCGAGGCTCTAGTTTGGCAGCTTCTTCAAAAGCTGCTAGCCCTTCGGAAGTGTTGCCGCTGCGCAGCAAAGCTGTACCTAATTTTAACTGCACGCTGGCTTGTTTGGGTGCGAGTTTGGCTGCTTGTTCGAGCACGGTAACTGCACTAGCAAAGTTTCCCTGCTGGATCAATACTAAACCCATTGAAGAATAAGCTTGCCAATTTTTCGGGTCGAGGGCGATCGCCTCTTGGTATGCTTTAAATGCACCGCTGTAATCTTTTTGCTGAAAAAGTACCACTCCGAGACCGATTCGCGCGTTGACATTTTTGCGATCGAGCGCAGCGGCCTGACGGTAAGCGGAGGCTGCTGCGGGATAGTTTTGCAAATTCGCCATAGCATATCCTAAGGCGTATTGGAAGTCAGCATTTTTGGGCTCCAGACCGATCGCCTGTTGGTAAAATTCTACTGAGGCTTGATAGTTGCCCTGACGCGCTTCTAAATAGCCAATACCGGAAAAAATGCGCGGATTTTCCGCATCTAAACGGGCTGCTTGCTGATAAATGGCGATCGCCTTACTGTAGTCTCCTAAATCTACCAACTCGCGTCCTTTCCGCAGCAGAGCATCTAAATTGGCATCATTTTTAGGCTTAACTTCCGCAGGGGTTTCTGCTGAGAACGCTATCTGGGGCGCTACGACAGCGAATCCTGCTAGCCACAGCGTACTGAATACCAAGAGACTTTGTTTGTACACGGCCATTTGTTTCAAAGAATGTGTGGAATAAAAGAGCGAGTTGCTGTCAGCTTGCCAAGCTGATAGCTTAGAGTTTGCCTGGAATCTGTGAGGGGTGAGATGTAGTAAATCTACATAACTCCACCAACTCAAAATTTTCGCACTTGAGGCCAACTGATGATTGTAACAACAACTGATATCATTCAAGGAGCAGAAATTCAATCTTACCTAGGAATTGTAACTGCTGAGGTGGTCTACGGCACCAACGCCCTGCGAGATTTCTTCGCGGGCATTCGCGACATCATCGGCGGGCGCACCGGCAGTTACGAGGAAGTGTTTCTCAAAGGACAGCGAGATGCCCTCGCGGAACTGGAAAAACGGGCCCAGCGCCTGGGTGCCAATGCCGTAATCGGGGTGGAAGTTGACACCGGCACGATTAATGTAGACTCTTCGGGGGCTTTGCTGCTGATTACTGCCGTTGGGACGGCTGTCAGATTGCGTTAAGCTGCCTTTCCTCTATACATCCGCGAATTTTTTTAACTGGATAAAATAGTTATTGGTTATCAGGCATCAGCCATCACTCATTAGCTAATAGTTGCTGGCTGATGGCTGATTAATTTTTTGTTTATTTCTTGAGACATAGATACTGGTTATTTCCCCAGGCAGATATAGTTTCTATCAATCTCAGCCAGAATCAATGCTTAGGTGAAAGATTGTTAAAAATTAAACCTACATTCAAAGGAAAGGAAAAGCTATGGCCTACGTAAATAGACCAGTAGATAACGTTGTTACCGAGCCTGTAGTAGTGAAGCCAGTCATGGAATATCACGATCTAGTGCGGTGGGGCCCGATTTTTTCAGGTTTGGTAATTGCGATCGGCACGCAATTAGTTTTAAGTGCATTGGGCGCTGCGATCGGGTTGAGCAACATTGCTAATTCAGGAGCTCCGCGCAGTATAGCCGGCAACGTGGGTACTGGGATCGGAATTTGGTCAATTATCAGTTTGCTAATTAGCTTGGGCGTTGGCGGTTGGGTAACTGCTCGCGCTTGTGGCCCGATGAACCGCAGCACGGCGCTTTTGAATGGAGCAATTTTGTGGGCAACTACCTTAACAATTGGCTCTTGGCTATTAGCAAATGGCGTGGCCGGGACTTTTGGCGTAGTAGCTGCCAATGCCGGAGCAGCGATTAATCAAGCGCAGCAAGGCGGGGTAAATCTACCCAACCAAGCACCTAACGTATCTGCTCAGGATGCTCGGAATATTGCTGAAAATGCCGCGAAAGCTGGTTGGTCATTTTTGTTCGGCTCGTTATTGGGTTTGGTTGCTTCGATGGCTGGAGCATCTGCCGGTGCGCGCACTCCTCGGAATTACTCGTAAAAGTTTGGTGGGACAATCAAACTTCATGTTGATAAAAGCACTTTTTTTAAGGTGCTTTTTTATTTTCCAGGTTCGTAGTGAGGACTTTAGTCCTCTCCAAATGCGTACTAAAGTCCTCACTACAAACCAATCATAATAGAGGTTCGTAGTGAGGACTTTAGTCCTCTCCAAATGCGGACTAAAGTCCTCACTACAAACCATAATAATTGCAGCCGTAGTTAGTTATTGTAGGGTGCGTGGGCCGGCTAAATATTGTCGTCACCGACTCAAGGATTCGGGCCGGCCGTGGCACCCTACGGTTATACTAAAGTCCGAACGATCAAACCATAATAGAGGTTCGTAGTGAGGACTTTAGTCCTCTGAAATGCGGACTAAAGTCCTCACTACAAACCAGTTAGTCCTCTCAAATGCGGACTAAAGTCCTCACTACAAACCTGAGGAATTTAAATGTGCAACAGATTAGTCCGCACGCACAAACAAATTAAGCAGTGAAGTATTTGGCGGCTGGGTGATAGGTGATAATTGCAGTGGTTGATTGTTCGGGATAAAGTTGTTCGCTTTCATCCATATACAGGTTTATACGATCGCACTTTAGCAATTCCAGTTGCTTGTACTGATCCGCCATATTCGGACAAGCAGGATAGCCGAAACTGTACCGCGAACCGCGATATCTCTGCGCTAGCATATCCCGAATATTGTCCGGTTCCTCACTAGCAAAGCCCAATTCCCGGCGAATTCGCGCGTGAGTCCACTCTGCTACCGCTTCCGCAGTCTGTACCGCCAATCCGTGAAAGTAGAGATAATCGGTATATTGATTGTTAGCAAATAGCTTTTGCGCGTACTCTGTTGCAACTTCTCCCACCGTCGCCACTTGCATCGGAAATACATCAATTTTACCCGATGCTTTCGGTGCGAAGAAGTCGGCAATGCACAGCCTGCGCGCCGATTTTTGCCGGGGAAATGTCAATGTCGCAGCGGGTGTCGATACATCTTGCCCATTATCCATAATTTCCGGGTTGTAAATATGCAACGAATTTCCCTCAGCTTGACAGGGAAAATACCCATAAATTGCTTGCGGATGCAGTAACTTTTCGGTGATAATTTTGTGTTTCCATTCTTCCAAGATTGGATAAACTGTCTCAGCTAAGAAAGCATCGTATTCTTCCCGGGATTGGTCTTTTGGCTTGCGGAATTGCCACTGTCCCGCAACTAATGCTTGCAAATCCAAGTGCCAGAAAAGCTCTTCAAAGGGAATTTCTTCGGGCGACAATAGCTTTGTACCCCAAAAAGGAGGATTCGGGCGATCGATATTTGCGTCAACTGCTTCGGATCGCCTGGTATCAATAATCACCGGAATGTCTGCTTTCTTAGCATCCTCAACCGCTGTCTCCGCCGAAGTTTTAGCTTCTTTAACAGCCGCCTTCTCACTCCCGACTTCATCCAAGAATCCTTGCAAATCTTCCCAGTTACCAGCAGATTTGGCTGGCATCAGTTTCTCCATAAAGTGCAAGTCAGAAAACGCATCTTTACCGTAAATGACTTTACCTTTGTAAGTATTTTGACAATCTTCATGCACAAACTTGGGAGTCAAAGCCGCGCCGCCCAAAATTACAGGAACGGTGATTCCTTTCTGGTTAAATACTTCCAGATTTTCCTTCATAAATGCGGTGGATTTTACCAGCAAACCACTCATCGCAATACAATCGGCTTTGTGCTTTTCGTAGGCTTCGATAATGTTGTCAACTGGCTGTTTAATTCCCAAGTTAATCACTCGGTAGCCGTTGTTTGATAGGATAATATCAACCAAATTTTTACCGATGTCGTGAACGTCGCCTTTGACAGTAGCAATCAGGAATGTTCCTTTGGCGTTGTCCCCGGATTCGGACTTTTCCATGTACGGTTCTAAATAAGCAACTGCCGCTTTCATGGTTTCTGCTGACTGCAATACAAATGGTAGCTGCATTTGTCCCGAGCCGAACAATTCTCCGACTACTTTCATCCCGTCTAGCAAGAAGGTATTGATAATTTGTAGTGGCGGATAGGTTTCTAATGCTTTGGCAAGTTGGATGTCGAGCCCAATGCGTTCGCCGTCGATGATGTGGCGCTTCAATCGTTCTTCGACGGGGAGGTGTTCGTCTTGGGTACGATCGCGCTTGGTAGTTTTGCCAGCAAACACTGTTGTCAGGTCGCCCAAGGGGTCATAAACGCAAATATCGCCGTCAAACTCCCGTTCGTCGTAGATCAGCTTACGGCAGATTTCCTGGTGTTTGGGGTCGATTTTGGCGATCGGCAAAATCTTATTAGCGCTGATAATTGCCGAATCCATCCCCGCCTGCATCGCTTCGTGCAAAAACATGGAATTGAGAACTTGCCGCGCCGCCGGATTCAAGCCGAAGGAAATATTAGAAACTCCCAAAATTACGTGACATCCGGGCAATTCTTGGCGAATGCGGCGGATCGAATCGATGGTAGCTTTGCCGTTTTTTCTGTCTTCCTCAATCCCGGTAGAAATCGGCAAAGCCAGGGTGTCAAAAAAGATTTCCGGGGCGGGAATTCCGTGGGCGACGGCGGCGTTATAGGCGCGTTGGGCGATCGCAAATTTTTGGTCAGCAGTACGCGCCATCCCATCTTCATCAATCGTCCCGATCACAATCGCCGCGCCGTATTTCTTCGCCAAATCCAAAACTTGATAAAAACGCGGTTCTCCATCTTCATAGTTAGTGGAATTCAGCAAACATTTGCCGCCCGCAACTTTCAATCCCGCTTCCATCTTTTCCCACTCGGTGGAATCCAACATTAAAGGCAGAGTTGCATTAGTCACAACGCGGGAAACTAACTCTTTCATATCGCGCACGCCGTCGCGCCCGACATAATCAACGTTGACATCAAGAATGTGCGCGCCTTCTCGCACTTGTTCCCTAGCCATTGCTACTAAACCATCCCAGTCTTCGGCATTCAGCAAATCGCGGCATTTTTTGGAACCGCTGGCGTTGAGTTTTTCGCCGACAATTAAGAATGAGTTTTCTTGTTCATAGGGTTGAGCACTATAAATTGAGGATGCGGATGGTTCCCAAGTAATTTCGCGAATTTTTGGTGTCAGAGTTGCGCCGATTTCTGATAGCTGTTGGATGTGCTCGTAGCGGGTTCCGCAGCAGCCGCCGATGACTTGCACGCCCAAGTCTTCGACGAAGCGCATCAAGGCCATTTTTAATTCTATTGGCGTGAGTTTGTAGTGCGCGTGGCCGCCAATGTTTTCGGGTAAACCAGCGTTGGGAATGCAGGAAACCACGAAGGGCGAATGTTCGGATAGGTATTTGATGTGTTCGGCCATGCGATCGGGCCCGGTGGCGCAGTTTAATCCTAAAATATCTATGGGATATGGCTGCAAAATAGCTAAAGCGGCGCTGATGTCGGAACCGACTAACATTGTGCCGGTAGCTTCCATTGTGATTGACACCATTAATGGAATCCGCGCACCTTTTTTCTTAAATACTTCTTCAATGGCATTTAATGCTGATTTAATTTGCAGCACATCTTGACAAGTTTCGACCAGAAATAAGTCAACGCCACCGTCATAAAGTCCTTCTGCTTGTTCGGCAAAAGCGGCGGTGAGTGTGTCGAAATCGATGTGTCCTAATGTTGGCAATTTGGTGCCTGGGCCGATCGATCCTGCGACAAATCTCGGTTTTTCTGGCGTGTCAAATTCGGCGGCGATATTCTTGGCGAGTTCGGCGGCAACTTTGTTGAGATAATAGGCTTTGTCTGCCAAATCGTACTCGGCGAGCACGATGGAAGCCGCCCCGAAGGTGTCTGTTTCGATGACATCGGCCCCTGCTTCGAGGAATCCCCGGTGCACGATGGCGACGGCTTCCGGCTTGGTGTGCACGAGATATTCGTTGCAGCCTTCGTATTCTTTGCCGCCGAAGTCTTCTGCGGTGAGGTTTTGGACTTGCAGGTTGGTTCCCATGGCGCCGTCGAAGACGATGATGGGGCGCGAGGGGTGGTGGAGTCGATCGAGGAATCTGCTATTCATCAGCGGTAAAAAGACGTAGGTGCTATATATTTACAATTTTATCTATTTTGCAATATTGTCAACAATTATGCCTATGTTGGGGAACGACTAATGACGGAAGGATTTAATGCTGCTGACAATAGTTCGATCGTACCTGTAATTTTACCGATCGCCCTGGATCATTGTCAAAATTCTGCTGTGGGCGAGGCTGTGGGTGCAAAACGGGCGATCGGCTGCGAGGGGTTTTTCCGCTTAACTGTTGAGGAATTTTCCGCAAATGCGATCGAGATAATTAAACGAGTGATGCAAAAGGGCGATCGGATTCTCTTACAGCAAGCCGGGGAAGATATCGCTGCGATCGTTCCCGAAGCAGAGTTTCACAAGCTAAATTATCTGATGGGAAGAATCAAACAAT
Source organism: Cyanobacteriota bacterium (assembly GCA_025362325.1). Classification (GTDB taxonomy): domain Bacteria; phylum Cyanobacteriota; class Cyanobacteriia; order Cyanobacteriales; family Microcoleaceae; genus Microcoleus. Next base: position 21,297 of record JANYGO010000234.1, read on the forward strand.
CACAATTTTTTCCTGACGAAGAAGCATATTATGAAGATGAGAGAGGAATCCACTGCATTTACCCAGACGAACTTGTAGAAGACCTTGATAATATCTTAGCAGATGTCAAAGAATTCGTCGAATTATTTGGCTTATTACCCACGGAGGAAATGGGAGAGAATGTTGATATTTTCATGCCTGTAGCTATTCTCATGTCTGTCGATCGATTTTGGGTACCGGAGTACCTAATAGCTGAAAAAGCCCGACTAAAAATGTTATCATAAGTATTGAACAAATAGATAGTATTTTGTAGGGGCGGGTTTAGCTAAAAATATCTGATACAAGCGACTTTATCAAGGCAAAACCCGCCCTCTGCTGCTCTTGTAGAGTGCTTACTGCCCACCTTAGCGCGATATAGAGAAACAATCTCATTATTTCTTCCTCATCCTTCTCTGTGAACCTCTTTTAGGTAGGTGCTTAATTTCGCTTTCTCCTGCCGGAATTTCTACTTCTTCTACAACTTCTAAATCAACAATTTCAACATCATTGCTGCTCAATTCTTCGTCTTCCTCAATCTCCTCCAAATCCTGCTGACTTTCAATTAACCGCACTCCCAACCCAGAATCTTGAATCGGCAACTCATCAATTTCTTGACTAATCTCAGCTTCTCCAATCCCATCCTCAATTCCCACCACCGCTAAATTTTCCTGGCTGGCTGGACTAATTTGAGTTTCCCTGATTTCCTTCTCTACTAACTGCATTGCTAACTGCTGATTTTCCCTTGACAACTGCTCAATCTGACTCCCTTGAATTCTAAGCTGTTCATTCAAAAGACGAATTTCTCGATTTTGCTGCTGAATCATTTCTTCACCATCAGAAATCGTGCGATTCCTCTCTAATATCACCTCATTTCTAGTCTCCAATTCCAAGGCGCTCATTGCTGCTTTAACCACATTATAAAAATGTGGCTTAGACACATCAATTTGTTTAGCATTATGGCGACTTTTCCCCAAAAGCCCAATCTTTTCGCCTTGCTTAACAGCTAACACAAAACCTTGATGATTTTTAATTTTTAATTCTTTTACAAAATCAACTTGAACTAAACTGCAAATATATTTGTGACAATCATAATAAAATTCTGCTTTCATAAAAAAGCACCCCTTTCTGCTACAGTCCCGCAGAATTATACCACGAACAACGTTACAACTCGAACAAAATCTCTAAACCTATGGTGCGCGCGGATCTGCGTATCCTAATTTCAAATATATGCGATCTCAAGAAATGCTGCTAAAATTAATCAAAAATAAAGGATCGATCGCCATTTCAATCAAAACGCCAGCTAACATTAATAAATAATATCTTCCTCTAACTCGATCACACCCGCAATCAACTTCCAACAAGGGTCATCCCCTTCCCAACCATCAGGCCGCCAAGGCATACTTAAACTGACTGTTATCAAACAAGCTTTTTCCGGGCGACAGCTAAATTCTAACCGTTTGGGACATATTAATAGTCACTAAGGAGAATATCTTGGCTATTGCCATAAGTTATACTTTATAGTATAGCAATCCTAAATGATTTTCTGTGTGTAAGTATATTGACGTATTTTGGGAAAATCAAATTTATGTTCGTTAGTAAAAAACTCAAACAAAAACTTGACAATCTTAAAAGACCTGCATAAAAACCAATACTTTCTTAAAAAGTTTTTAGCTTGTAACCAAATATCTTCAACGGGATTCTGTTGGGGAGCATTGGGAGCAAATAAAATACAAGTAATTGACCAATTCTCAGGTTCTTTGTCACCATTTAGTT
>JANYGO010000250.1 GCA_025362325.1 Cyanobacteriota bacterium
ACCACGCGATCTATTGAGGCATATTTATTATTTACGTAATCCTGTAACCATTTTTGAGAAACACCCGTGCTTCTAGCTATGCCAGCCCAAGAAATCTTCTCCAAAAGAAGTCGATCAATTAAATCTTTTATTTCTGAGCTAATTACTTTGTTTAGAGGATTTTGACAAATTGGCGACCGCAACTTTGACATTTATATTTGGGTTTTTTATTATGAATTCTACCATTTTTAACTGTGTGATTTGAACCGCAATCGGGGCAATTTGGTCGCTCAGATAGCATATTTTATGACTAAACTAATGTTGGTAGATATCAAGGGTTCCAGCAATAGTTACTTATGATAGCATAAGTGTAACTCAACCTAGATTCGAGCGCGTAAATAAATATTAAAATCCAAAAATTTGATTTTGTAAGTGATAAACATATCCTATGTATTCAATTAGTGTAATTAAATTTCACTAGATATTTATTACTACCAAATCAGATTACCAATAATTATGCACAAGTTAATTTTTAGCATGAATTTAGCAGTCAGCTCCGAGCTGATTTACGGGATTTTAAAGCTTGTCTATCCCGACGGCACAGAAATTCCCTATACAGCAACATCTGGTGTGGCGGGTTGGCAGCAGCCAGACGACCAATGGGCGCAAGGGCGCGGCCCTATTCCTGCGGGTGAGTACGAAGCTTCAAACGAGCCTTATTGGTCGGAGGAGCGCGGTATTGAAGGCCTTTTTTACCACATAACCCCTGACCCCGTAGATTTTGGAGACAAAACTCGCGGTGAGTTTGGCATCCACTTTGACGCTAACGTTCCGGGGTCGGCTGGCTGCGTTGTACTTGAGACTGAGTACGGGTAGAAGCGTTTTTGCGATCGGCTTGCGGCTATAGAAGCCAAATTTATCCCTCTTTCTGTTCAATACGCTTAAGACCGATCGCCAAAATTAAATTGCTGGGGATTCACCCTACTTCAGCTCTCTTCAACTCTATGGACTTGCTAGCACCCGCATCACTCGATTTACAGGCTTCAACTTCTGAGTCATTGCAGGTGCAAATACTTAGCAGCAGAATAAATTTATATACGTAAGTAAAGGAGTTCTAATCACCACTAAAGACTGTGGATTTTACGGGTACTTCCCGGTGGGTCAAGTTGCGGTAACTAATAGTACGGAGATTTTGACTGCTGACAGATTTCACTTCTGAGGTTGTTTGTAAAGAAATGTAAAAGCTCCGGAAAGTTAATTGCTGTCACAGAAAGTACGATTTCTGAGCCGATGCGGCAAGAAAAATCGTATTGATTCATTGCAAAAATGAACTTGACAAACACGAATTTAATGTTTCAGAAATTTAAATGTTGGTAGGAGTGAGAATGAATGATGGCTGACAATCAATTAGAAGTTATATTAAAGATGGCTCAAATAATTAATCCTCAAATTGAGAGCTATCGACATTTTGAAATAGACTTGGAAAAATTGCGTCAACTACCAAAAGGAACATTAGGGTGCGAAGTGGCGCGATTTCTAGACGAACAAGGCTTTGAACCGATCGCATCTGGAGACTGGATTCAGCGAAACCACGACGTTTGGCACGTTCTGACGGGTCTTTCGAGTTCTGCTGAAGATGAATTTGTACTTCAAGCCTTTACACGCGGTCAAGTATTTCGCCCTTCCTGTGCGATTTTAGTGTTAGTTGGACTGATAAGTGGCAAATGCGCGCTCGCACAAATTATCAAAGGCTTAAAACACGGAAAATTCGCCGAGCGATTAATTGACTGGAACCCTGAATCGGATTGGGAAACTCCGTTATCTGAAGTCCGAGAAAAACTGGGAATTCAACCATTAATTGACTAAATTTTAACTCCTTACTGCACTGCAAAACTATGCAAAGCACAATTTACAAACCGGTCATCAGCCTGAGTCCGCGGGAAATGGCGATCGCGCAATTAGTAGCCCAAGGCCTGCCAAACAAATGTATTGCCAAAAAATTAAATATCAGCCACTGGACGGTTGCTACTTACGTAAGGCGGATTTTTATCAAACTCAGTGTTTGTTCCAGAACAGCGATGATTGCACTGTTGATTCAAGAAAATTTGCTCTGGGACTGACAAATAAGATAAGACTGTGGTTGAAACCGCGTCTGCACAAACGAAGATCGGACGTACGGTTGAAACCGCGTCTACACAAACGAAGATCGGACGTACGGTTGAAACCGCGTCTACACAAACTTTCGTCCGCCGGACGCCGACGGTCGAAAAAAACGTAATTTTAACCGCCCATTCTTCAACCCTTGGCAATGCGCGTGAGTGTTTGTATAGCCGCGGTTTCAACCGCCCGGTCTTCTTTTTATGTCAAAGCCAAAGAAGGAGAAGAATTTCTCAAAAAACTCAGCAATTCTCGATTCACCGTTTGCGGCGCTTCCTGCTGAATCCAATGACCGCAATTCGGGATTAATTTTAACTTAAACGGAGCCGTAATTAACCGATCTAAACCTTCTACAAGTGTGTGGCTCAAAAACGCATCTTCTTCTCCCCAAAGCACCAAAGTAGGAACAGTCACAGGTTCTAATTTCTGCCCCCAATGCCAAAGCCGCTGCGGGTGAAACATTTGCTGGTAATAATTCATCGCCGCCGCTAACACTCCCGGCTTTTCTAAAGCAGCCTGATAAATCTTAGTTTCTTCAGCGCTAAAAGCTCCTTTGCGAACAGCTTGTCCCTGCAAAATATTTTGCACAAAATCTTTCAAATTTTGCCGGATCAACCATTCGGGGATGCCGGGAACTTGAAAAGCCAAAATGTGCCAACTGCGGCGGAGTTGATCGAAATTGCTTGCCATTTCCTGCACGAATCGCTGGGGGTGCGGAGCATTTAAAATTGCCAAGCGGTTGAGTTGTTCGGGGAATTTTTGAGCTAAATTCCACGCGATCGCCCCGCCGCAATCGTGACCTACAATGTGAGCTTTTTTGTAGCCGAGGCTGGCAATCAAACCGCGAATATCTGCACTCAGCGTATCCAAATCGTAGCCGGTTGTCGGCTTGTCCGAATCGTTGTAGCCCCGCAAATCCGGCACCACAACCTTGAAATGACGCGCTAGAGCAGGAATTTGATGGCGCCAAGAATACCAAAACTCTGGAAACCCGTGCAGGAGCAGAACGAGCTCGCCTTCTCCTTGGGAAACGCAGTGCAGGCGGATATTGTTTGTTTCAACAAAGATGTGTTGCTGTTCGGAATCTAAAGACTTCATAGTTGAAAAGTTAGACTTATTTTTGGGAAGTAGAGAACCCGCCGATTGATAGCAGATGAGTACAAATAAACATTAGATGGGGAGAGGGCAGGTTTTGCCTTGATCTTCTGGCTTGTATCACAGATTCTTAGCTAAACCCGCCCCTACAAGATACTATTGTTTTTTTGCCATTACTACTTAGCGCGGCCCAAACGTCCCAATGGTTTTAATTCTTCTGCTTTTATTGTAGCTGCTTTTCGATCCCCGCCGCTGGAATGTAGTTAAACTTAAAAATTGTAGCGTTTTTGGGTGCCCTGTTTTTTGGGTTTAACTACTTATCTCAAATTTAGCGATTGAAATCTGTTGTTTTAACAGCGGCGGAGGCGATTCAATAATAGCACAATTTCGTCAGTTGCCGATCGCAATTTTGCAGGGGACAGGTCGGATTGATTGACGATAATGCTAAACACCAGCGGCTCGTAATTCGCAACTTCGATATATCCCGACAGCGCCGAAACTCCGCTCAAAGTTCCTGTTTTTGCTTGCAAAATAACCCGGTTTGGTGTACCATTGAATCGATTTTTTAAAGTACCGCTCTCGCCAGCCACGGGCAGCGAGGCGCGATAAATAGATGCAGCAGGTGAATTGGCCATCAATCTCAAAGTTTGCACCAAGGCTTCGGGACTAATTAAATTGTGGCGGGAAAGTCCCGAACCGTCGGCTAATATGTAGCTGTTTGGATTTACCCCTAATTGAGTTAAAGCTGTTTTTAACTCCTGCAAACCAATTTCACCTGTATCCTCTTGTGGCACAGGCATCTTGCCTGTGACTTTCCCCAACAATCTTAATAAAACTTCTGCATAAAGATTGTTACTTTCCCGATTAGTTTCCTTAACCAATTCCGCCAGCGGTGGCGATTTAACTGCTGCTAATTCTTGATAAAAATTGCGAGAAGCAGAGGCAACCAAAGATTGTTGAACAGGGATTCCCTCAGCCGCCAGAACTTGCTGAAAATGCTGCAAAAAATTGTTTGCGGGATTGACAACTGCGACATAAGCTGATTCTGATTCTGCACCAACTTTTAACTGTCCGCTAACTCGAATTGCCGATCGCTCGAACTCCCTGCCAACTTCAATAAACTCCGATTCATTGGGGGCGACAGTCACTGAATTGTTGAGAATTTGCCACTGATTGGCCAGCTTGGGCTCGGCAAAAGAGACTTTCAGAGGTTGCCCGATCGCCTGCGGGGACAAAACAAGCTCGATCGCATTTTGATTGAAGATTAAACTGTTAACCGGCGCACCATAGCCAGCTTGCGCGTCTTCCCATTCCCAATTCGGATTGACTGCACTGCCTTGAAAATAGCTGTCATCGCCAATCAACTCGTTTACTCGATCGACTCCGCGCCGTTTCAACTGCTGCGCCAAGTCCTTCAACTGAGCATCCCCAATGGTCGGATCGCCCCTCCCGGCAACATACAAACTCTTATTTGCGCCACTGTAAACCGATGTCTTAATCCGAAAATCGGCACCGAGTTTCTGCAAAGCAGCCGCTGTGGTTAGCAGCTTGACATTTGACGCTGGAATAAAATATTTGGTTGCATCGCGGCTGTAGAGAGTCGCCGTAGATGATAGCGGTTGAATCAAAATTCCCCAGCGCGATCGGCTAAATTCGGGACGGTTGGCGATCGCATCAACTTTCGCCCCCAATTCTCCAGGACAAATATCGCCAGCAACAGCAGGCGTTTGAGCGACTACCTGCGCCGGACGCCCCAGAATTAGGACTAACAAACTAACCGCAATTCCTTTAATTCTCAAAGCGCAAGTTCCATAACAATAACTATTCAAATTAGATGAACGAGAGCTTGCAAGTCTCATGGAATTAAGTCAAGACTAATAATAATAACGCATATGAATTCTCGGATTGAACAGCGCCTCTACAGGTTTTCCGCCTTTGAGGTGTTCTTCCACAATCAACGGTACATCAGTCGGTTTAACTCGACAATACCAAATTTCGTCTGGGGTGACTCGCACAGTCGGGCCAGTGTTGCACTGTCCCTGACAGCTACAGGCCTCAACTGTCACTCCTGGAACTTGTTGGGCTTCAAAAGCTGCGAGCACTGCTGCTGAACCATTTTTCAGGCAAGATTGATACTGGCAAACTAATACACAGCGCGCTTCAGGTTGGGATTCTGGTTGTGGGGCTAGAGATTCTGGCATCGGTAAGGATTTATCGGCTGTTTAATTTATCTTAACAATGTTGTCAGGTCGATCGCCCGCCTGTGCCACACAAACGGCAGAATTCGTATGTGCGATCGCAAAAACCTTTCTAAATTCTGGCATTCAAACTTTTTGGGTCCTTCTAGCTTGTCACGAATCCCTTCTCCCCGGCTGCCTTTCTTCAGTCTGTGTCACGCTTTCCCTATATGATCGATCAGGAGCAACAACTAAATCAACCGCCAATCATGCCCAAAACAGTAGCCGATGTGATGAGCCGCGAGCCGATTTTGGCGCGTCCCGAAATGCCTTTGAACGAAGCCATTAAAATTTTAGCCGATCGACGTATTAGCGGTCTTCCCGTCGTAGATGAGAATGACTTGTTGGTAGGAGTCATCTCCGAAACCGACTTGATGTGGCGAGAAACTGGCGTCACTCCGCCTGCTTACATCATGGTACTCGACAGCGTGATTTATCTAGAAAATCCAGCTCGTTACGAGCGAGAACTCCACAAGGCTTTAGGACAAACAGTAGGAGAAGCGATGAGTAAAGAGCCTGTTACCATCGAACCAGACAAATCTCTCTCAGAAGCGGCAAAACTGATGCACGATCGCAGCATCCACCGATTGCCGGTGGTTGATACTGCGGGCAAAGTAATCGGCATCCTCACTAGGGGAGATATTATCCGATCGATGGCGGCTGAATCTTAATTAACTGTTGTAGTTGAAGGATTGTATCAGACAATGAGCCGTGAAGCGAAGCTATCCCGTAGGGAATCGCTCCTTCAATCTCTCAACTTTTGGCAATTACCAATTACCTAGATTCACGACACGGAAGTCAGGGATACACGCAGAGCTATTTTTTCCTTATTACTTCTTCTTCCCTCTTCCCTCTTCCTTCTTCCTTCTTCCCAATTACCAATTTTAAAATCGCATGAGCATTACCCCTGAGTCTGTCGAACAATTGTTGAATTCCGAGGATTTTGGCGAAAGGCTGCGAGCTGTCAACCAACTGCGGCAACTCGAACCAGCGATCGCCTACAATTTGATTCAAATTGCGATCGGCGACAAAAACGTCCGCGTTCGCTACGCAGCAGTCAGCCAAATGTCAACCCTCGGCAGGCAGAATCTGCCAAACGCTTTAGAGGTACTGCGCAACAGCCTGAACACCGACCCCGAACCCGACGTGCAAGCAGCAGCAGCCGATGCTTTGGGCGCCTTGAAATTAACCGCTGCTTTAGAAGATTTGCAGCAAGTTTACAGCAGTACATCTGAATGGTTGGTGCAACTCAGTATCGTCGCAGCTTTGGGAGAAATGGGCGATCCAAAAGCTTTTCCGATGTTAGAAAATGCCCTGACTTCTGAAAACGACTTGATCCAAACCATTGCCATTAGCGCATTAGGAGAATTGGGAGATAAGCGGGCGCTGCCGCTGCTGCTTCCCTACGCTGCCAATGCAGATTGGCAAATCCGTTATAGAGTCGCTCAAGCTCTGGGGCGGTTGGGCGGCGCAGAAGCAGAGGCGGCTTTGGAAATTCTCGCCAAAGATGAGGTTGAGCAAGTTGCTCAGGAGGCTAAAGTCGGACAAGAGAATAGTTTGAAATTGTGAGTTTTGAGTGGTAAATTTTGAATTAATTTAGAATTTTTTGTGAGGTTTCTACTAAAAACTTAGTTGGCGCGCGATCGCTAATCTGCTGAAACCCGGTTTCTTCATATATTTTTCGTAACTAAACGCCAAACTCGTAGAAACCGGGTTTCTAGCCCCCAACCCGCGAACTGGGTGCGCAATATCAACCTTACTAATCAGGAAAAATCTAAAATCTAAAATCGTATCCCACATTCCGCACTGTCAACTGTCACAATCGGTTTTTACTTATTTTGATCGAGCAATTAAACTATAAATTAGATGTTTATACCGTATATTAACGGATAAAAATCATTATAAAGTATAATTTATCACTTTAAAAAAGATGGTTGTGGGTAATTATTCTGTGTGACTCGATCGCGGATGGGAATGTGGGTTGTATTGATGCCACAGGCGATCGCACACTGCCCTTTCCCAACCAAATTCCGGATCTTGACATCAGCAGTTTGAGAATAGCTATAATAAGATACAACAGTGGCAGGGAATAACACAATTATTAAAGCGTGCCCAGCCTGCGATCGGGGAAACTATCGTTAAGACAGTAAGCAATCTACCAGCTTTCGTCAAGTCTTACAACTACTTATCATCCCCATGCTCGAACAAATACAAACTTCCGCCGCTCAGTCTGTGGACATTTTAACAGGAGAGCGATCGGCTTCTAAAATCGCACCAAATACAACCAATCAAAACTTTATTTATAAAGTTTTAGAACTCACGAACATAGAACGCGGCAAATTAAGTTTGCCCCCCCTAACCTTAAATACTCAATTACTCAGTGCCGCGCAAACTCAGAGCCAAAATATGGCACTGCAAGACTTCTTTTCCCATACCGGAAAAGATGGTTCGTCAATGGGAAGTCGGATTACTGCAACGGGCTATAAATTCAGCTCGGCAGCAGAAAATATCGCTGCGGGATCTTCTACACCGGAACAAGTTGTATCATCGTGGATGAACAGCCCCGGCCACCGCACGAACATTCTCAACCCCAATCTCAAAGAGATTGGCATCGGTTACTATTTCTTAGCCAACGATACTGGCAGTGTCAATTACAATCACTATTGGACTCAAGATTTTGCTACTTCCCTTGACGGTAGTGTCAATCCCGCACCGATACCAACTCCAACTCCAACTCCAACTCCAACACCCGTACCAACTCCAACACCTGTACCAACTCCAACTCCAACTCCAACACCCAGCACATTAGTCTCGATTACTTCGCCAATACCCAATGCTACAGGGGACGGCAGCCCGACACCAGCACCCAAGAATACAGCCAGCGGCAGCAATTATTTCCTATCAGATAGTGGCGATTCTCAAATACCTGCAACTGCTGCGGGATTGCCAATTTTTGCCCTTTCTGGCAAAGACAATCTCACCGGGACAGAGGGTGCTGATACGATTAATGGAATGCAAGGTGCGGATACCATTAACGGCGCAGGCGGCAATGATAGTTTATCCGGCGGTAAAGAATCGGATTTAATTGATGGTGGTGTTGGTAATGATTTTATCAGCGGCAATAACGATAACGATCGACTAATCGGATCTGACGGTAACGATACTATTCGCGGCGGCAAAGAAGATGATATCTTGATTGGCGGTAATGGCGACGATTTGTTGGCGGGCGATCGCGGGCAAGATATTCTGACGGGCGGTGGCGGAAATGATACGTTTATTCTGGCGGGTGGTTTGTCTGCTTCGGCTAGTTTAATTGGTGCGGATGCGATTACCGATTTTGCGATCGGGGATAGAATTGGTTTGACTGACGGTATCGGATTTGCAAACTTGACTTTTGAAGCTGTGAGTTTGCAGTTGGATGGAGGCGCAAGCATCGCTTCTACGGCGATTAAGTCTGGTAGTAATTATTTAGGAATCGTGCAGGGTGTCAGTCAAAGTCAGCTTACATCTTCTGTTTTTGTCAACGCCTAAAAAACAGCATACCCAGATTCCCGACTTCTCCAAGAAGTCGGGAATCTAAAAACGAGAGCGCTTTACGATCGCACTTCCAGTGAAAGCCAATGGTTAAGCTTAAAAGTGGGTGGCAAGAGGGATAGATGCTGCATCAGACTGAAACGAGTCCTTTAGCAGTTTGGTGATTGTATCAGCGTTAGCAGGGCGACTGAAGTAAAACCCTTGACCTTCATCGCAGCCTCGCGCTTGCAGGTAGTCACGCTGCTCCTTGGTTTCAATGCCTTCTGCGGTGATTGTTAATCGCAGACTTTTTGCCAGAGCAATGATGGCATCAGTAATGGTGGCGCTGTCGGGGTTAGACAGTACATCGTTGACAAACGATCGATCGATCTTGAGCATATTAACCGGAAACCGTTGCAGGTAGTTGAGGGAAGAATAACCTGTGCCAAAGTCGTCTAGGGCGAGGGACACGCCAAGTTCTCGCAGTTCCGTTAAGATTTTGACCGATCGCTCAATGTCAGTCATCAAGGCAGTTTCAGTCACTTCCAGTTCTAAATACGCAGCTTCGAGTTCCGTCTCGGCCAAAATTTGGCGAACTATCTCAACCAGATTCGCCTGCTCAAATTGTCGAGCCGACAGATTCACCGAAATCCGCAGCGCTGGCAGCCCAGCCAGTTGCCAGCTACGGGTTTGAGCGCAAGCCGTTCGCAATACCCATTCACCAATGGGCACAATCTCACCATTGGCTTCGGCGATCGGAATAAATTTTGCCGGAGAGACCAAACCCTCTGTAGAATGCTGCCAGCGAACCAGCGCCTCCGTTGCTGTCACCTTTCCGCTGTCGAGGTCGATCAGCGGTTGATAGTAAACCAGTAGTTCGTTACGCTCCAGCGCTCCGCGCAGGCTATTTTCTAACGCCAGTCGCTCCTGTAACTGAACGTTCATTTCGGGTGAATAAAACTGATAGTGACTCCGCCCTTGCTGCTTTGCCTGATGAAGTGCGAAGTGAGCTTGCTGAAGAAGTTTCTCTACAGAATTGGTATTTTCTAGATGGTTCAAGGTAATGCCAAGACTGGCGGTGAGGTGGATCGGTTTGCCCTTGATAGAGAAAGGTTTGGTCAGCGTACTCAGCAGCATTTGGGATACCTTGACCACACTCTCCAGGGAGGGGAGTTCGCTGCGTGCGATCGCAAACTCACCGTCGCCCAAACGCGCCAAGACATCTGACCGATCTATGCAGTTTACCACCCGTTGGGAAACGGCTCTAATTAGTAAGTCCCATATCCCAGGCTCCAACGCATGGCGCATCCCTGTGAAATCGTCGATACCCAATACCAGCACTGCGACCAGGGGTGAGTGATTTTGAGATCGGGTTTGATTCAGGCGATCGCAGAATAAGTCACGATTTGGCAATCCAGTCAGTTCATCGTAGTGGGTAATGTAATGAATCAATTCATCTAGTTTGTAAAGCGTTTGTGAGGAATTTGCCATCAGCGTACCGACTTCATCATCAAACTCTGTGGGTAAATTCGGCAATGTTCTTGTATAGAAGTAGTTTTGTAGAGCCTCCGAGGTTAAGATTACCGGAACCAGGAGGTAGCGTAGCGTATAAAGCGTTGCTCCCGTACCCGCTAATGTCGCCAGCAGAGCAATCAGCAGAACCCGGACTGATGTCTCTACAGAGTAAGCGTTTGAGGTAAGAAACCAGACCAGTAAGGTTAGCAAAGGAACGTGAGTGCCTAAAAATGCAACCACCATAATTTTGGCAGTGTAGCTTTTCTTCAGCCAGGGGATATGCCCCAAGGATGAGTATAGGTTAAGGTTAGGCTTTGGTTGCATAGGACTCGGTTTGAAATTTCAAAGTGGGTAGAGTATCCAGCAGTCTCGTACTAGGTGCGTTGGCTTCAGAAACGGCTTTTTTAACTAAGGAGCGATCGCCTTAGATTTGACAGATATTTTACAAATCGATCGACAATGCCGGGCCGCGATCGCTTCTGCGATCAAATATCCAAGCGATCGCCAAACAACAAATATATATACTTACCCTAATCGCATTTCTCAAAAACGTCAATGATCCACGCCAACAATCAATCACCGAAATTGACTTTTTTGAAAGCTACAAAATTGCTCGGATTTCAGCTTTTAGTCCGCTACTGATAACTAATAACTAATGAGTGATAACTAAATTACTAAAAGGGAAATTATGAAGAAAGTAGCCGTATTTGGAAATGCTGGAGGCGGTAAATCAACTCTCAGCAAGAGATTATCGGAAATAACTGGTTTGCCACTTTACATTTTGGATAAGATTCAATATCAATCGGGCGGCGCTGAGGTTCCCTACGAAGAATACAAGCGTACCCACGATCGCATTTTGACGACTGACAGATGGATTATTGACGGGTTTGGCTGTATGGAAACCCTCTGGCCGCGACTCAATGAGGCGGATAGTCTGGTTTTTGTCGATCTACCGCTATACGTGCATTTCTGGTGGGTGACTAAACGAATGATCGCAGGTAGCTTTAAACCGCCAGAAGGCTGGCCGGAAAAAAGTCCGATCTTGAAGAGTTCAATTAATAGTTATCGCAATCTTTGGTTGTGTTACAAGCATTTGACTCCCAGATATCGGGAGTATGCCGATCGCGCTCAAAATACCAAAAGTGTTTATCATATCAGATCCACTAAAGAGATTGCACAATTTTTGGAATCGATATCGCAATTGACTGAATGGGGAATCGGGAATGGGGAATCGGGAATGGGGAATAACCAATAACAACTAACAACTGCCAACTTACTAATGACTACTGACTACTGACTACTGCCAACTGCCAACTGACTACTGACTACTGACTACTGCCAACTGCCAACTGACTACTGACTAATTGATGCCACAGCCGATCGCAAATTCCCTTGAAACTCGCCCAAAATTCGATCGCACTCTTCCTTCTCCAAATTAGTCCAGTGCATCATCAAAGCCAGCTTTACAGACTTGCCACTTTTTTCGAGTAAAAAACCCGCTTCATCCCGGCCCAAATCAGTCAAATCCTGCAACATCCGCACCGCCCGATCGCGCAATTTCTTATTAGTCACCGCCACATCAACCATCCGATTGCCGTAAACCTTCCCCAGCTTCACCATTACACCAGTCGAAAGGATATTTAAAGCCATTTTTGTCACAGTACCAGCTTTCAAGCGCGTCGAACCTGCGACTATCTCCGGGCCAACCAACAACCGAATATCCACATCAGCTTCAAAACTCACTTGTTCGACTGGTACGCAGGCGATAAACACTGTTTTCGCCCCCCGCTGGCGCGCCGCCTGCAAAGCACCGGCGACAAACGGCGTCGTACCTCCAGCCGTAATCCCCACAACCACATCCTGATTGGTAATGTGACGGTGGGCGATCGACTCCGCCCCATCCTGGGCCCGATCCTCTAAATCCTCGGAACTCCGTACCAAAGCCCCGGCACCCCCGGCAATTATGCCCTGTACGAGTTCTGGCGCAGTGCAGAAGGTGGGGGGACACTCGGCGGCATCCAGTACCCCCAAACGCCCGGAAGTACCCGCACCGACGTAAAACAGGCGGCCTCCTTGACGCAGAGACTCGGCTGCGATGTCGATCGCCCGGGCTAAATCTTCGCGGGCACGGGCGATCGCACTTAACGTTTGGGCGTCTTCCCGGTTGAACAAGTCCACTAATTCGATCGAGCTGAGTTGGTCTAAATTCTCGCTGTTGGCATTCACCTGTTCCGTCAGCAGATGCCCCCGTTCTTCCAAATTCTTCATCTTTTCTCAATTGTTAGTGGTCAGTTGTTAATCGTCGGTTGTTAATGGTCAGTTGTCAGTTGTTAATGGTCAGTTGTTAATGGTCATTGATTTAGAGAAAAACCGCAGATCAACGCAGATCAACGCAGATACCTTTCAAATCTTGAGGCGAATGAATGCAATTCAAGTTGACCACTGACCACTGACCACTGACCACTGACTCTCACAAAAGTCCTTCGAGTCGTCGGCGAATAGAATCTAGTTCGTTTTGGGAAACGTCAGAATCCGGCTCCGGCTCCGGCTCCGGCTCCAAATGCCCTTGGGCTTGCCACTGAGTCTGTGTTACATTGTCTTCTGGCGGAATCGCTAGCGCGCCCGCCGGCACAAGTTCCCAATCATAATCAACACTATCGCAGAACTCCTTAATTTCTTCATCGTCGATCGCCTCTACAGCAGGTTCGGGGAAATCCTGAGCTTCCAACATCACGCCAAAGCGGGTGGCGTCGTCTTCTGACTCAAACATCAGAACTTTGTTGCGATCGCCGAGTTGAATGGTGTGAATTCCCTCATTCTCGGTGCGGGCATTGAAGAGTAAGACGAACACTCGCATAAGTTTTAAAGACCTTCTTAACCACCGTTTTTTTATCTTAGAAGCGATCGGGCGATTTTAGATTTTAGATTTTAGATTTTAGATTGACTGTGGGTTTTAGGAGGTGTGGGGATTTTAGAGTTTAGAGTTTAGATTTTAGGTTGACTGTGGGTTGTAGGAGGTGTGGCGATTGTAGATTAAGTTTGGTAAAGATTTCTGGACTCTGTGCGGCATTGGGGCGTGAATATTGAAGTTTGATCGCGCGATCGGCACTTCCTACCTCAGTTCTGAGTCTACTAAAGGCAGAAGCCACGCTTGCGAATCACAGAAATTATAAGCTGTACTGGATTTAAATTGCATATTTTCGCTTACCGATCAAAAATCATCAAATCCTCTCCCCCTCTCCCCCTCTCCCCCTCTAACACCACAGATAATCTAGATGCAGTACAGCTTACCTGTCTCAAATCGGCTGATTTCCCCAATTCCTGAATTCTCAAAAGCTCTGAGAAACACCCATGACTAACTCCGACGATGACAAAAAACAACTCGCACCCCGTTCTGGACGCCGCTGGTGGCGTATCCTGCTGGTTAGCGGTACGGGAGTGGGCATTCTCGGCCTGGTTGGGGCGGTGGCCGCACGGGAGTGGGTGCAGGAAAAGTTAGCTCCTTTGGTGGCATCTGAGGTCAGTCAGACACTGAAGCGGCCTGTGCAAATCGGACGTTTGGAGCGATTTTCTCCGATCAGCTTGCGGTTTGGTCGATCGACTTTACCTGCAACTGCTACGGATCCAGATTATGCTTCCACAGAAGCAGTGGAAGTAGGATTTTCCATTTTGCCGCTGCTGTTCAATCGCACCCTAAAATTAGATATTACTTTAGTCAAACCCAGCGCTTATATCGAACAGGACGCTCAAGGCCGCTGGGTTAATATTCCCACCCAGGACAAAAAACCTCCGGGTTTATTTAAAACTGAAATTGAAGCAATTCGAGTTGAAAATGTCGGCGCAGTTTTGGTGCCGAGTCCCGCAATTGGCGAGAAGACTTCGGCTCCGATTTCCGTAACTATCAAAAATGGCAGCGCTTTATTTCGCGAGCAAAATCAGCGCGTTCTCTACGAGTTCAACGGTCAGTTTACAAATAATGACACTTTTGCAGTCAAGGCAGATTCTCTATTGCCTGCGGCTGAAACTAATGTGCTATTGCAATCTCAAAACTTACCTGTGTCCGACCTCGCTCGCTTGGCAAAAGTTTCCGGTATTTCTCTGCAAAAAGGTCTGGCAAATAGCAATTTAACCGTGCAAATCCGAGATAATAAATTATCTGGAATTACTGGAGTGGCGAGTTTTGCAGGAGTGCAAGCAAGTATCAAGCCTCTGAAACAGCTTATCCAAAATGGCAGCGGTCAATTGCGGTTTCAGGGAACTAATTTGATAGTCGATAGTCTGACAGGTAATTACGGTCTAATTCCCCTGCAAATAGCCGGAACAATTGCAACAGGAACTAATTTTAATACCGAACAAGCTAGTTTCAATCTGATAACTAACGTGCAACCGGTAGCTGTGGCAAGTGTTGTCAGTGCGGTGGAAGCAGAGTTAGGACAGAAAGTTGTATTGCCGATCGCAGTTGCGGGAGAAGTTAAGGCGGATGCTAAGCTGACTGGAACCGTTGCAAATCCATTACTGACAGGTACGATCGCCTCGACAAAACCTGCTACGGTCGATCGCCTGCAATTAAACAATATTAGCACTAATTTTAAACTGGAACGCGGGAGAACAGCTCAAACCCCAACTCCAAATTCTCCGTCAACTGGGCAGTTTTCCTCTTTGGCTTTGACATTGAGCGATATTTTGGTAGTGCCGGCGGCGGGCGGTAAAATTGGCGGGAAAGGTCAAATTGATCTCGCGTTGGGAAGTCAGAATTCGCGATCGGGTTTGGTGTTTGATTTGCAAGCGGAAAATGTACCCGGAGATGCGATCGCCCAAATTTATGCTGTCCCAATTCCTGCTACTCTTAAAATTGGCAATGTCTCCGCAAAAGCTCAAGTTTTCGGCCCCTTAGACAACATTGAAGCTATAGCTAAATGGCAAGCACCGCAAGGAACTTTCCCCGCGAATGGCGAAATTAGAGCAGGCCGCAATTCGGCAGATTTGCAAAATACAGTTGTGAAAATTGGCGACGCTGCTGTGAATGTGGATGCGGCGCTCAAAGACCGTCAGTGGCAAGCTATGCTAAAGGGCGATCGCGTAGCTATAAATAGTTTACAGCAAGTCGTACCGGGACTTAATTTACCTCCTGAACTAGCAGGTTTGTTAACCGGAACCGCCGAAGCTGCGGGCAGTCTGGACAATTTGAGTTTAAACGGTATTTCTGCTAGAGGCAAAGGAACGCTGAATCTTGCTGATAGTATTGTTGCTGTTAATGGCAAACTCGAAGCTGGTCAATGGGAAGCTTCTGGGCAGACAGAAAAAGTTGCTCTCAATCGCTTAATTGATATTGGATTGCCATTTTTAGCCCTGGAAAAGCCAGCCAATTCTAACACATCACCCGCCACCAATCTCGAAAACTTAAAATCCAAAATCCAAAATATAAAATCGTTAGACGGGCAGCTAGCAGGTGAATTTCAAGCGGCGGGAAATGTTAACAATTTAACCGCTAGTGGCATCAATCTTAGCACCAACGGCAGGCTCAATATTGCCGACAGCAATGTCAATCTCAAAGGAGAATTGGCAGCGGGAAATTGGCAAGCAACCGCAGGAACAGATCGCACTTCCATCAGTCGCTTGGTAGATTTAGGATTGCCACTGTTAGATGTCGCCTCAGCCTTCAATCCCGAAAATCAACAATATAACAATCTCAGATCCAAAATCCAAAATCTCAAATCGATTGAGGGACAGCTATCGAGTCAATTTACCGCTTCGGGAAGTCTTGACAATTTGACGGCTAGCGCAATCAATGTCAGCGGTAGAGGCCAACTAAATCTGGGCGGCAGCAATGTCAACTTTAAAGGAGAATTGGCACGGGGAAATTGGCAGGGAACCGCAGAAACCGATCGCACTTCCATCAGCAGCCTGGTAAATTTAGGATTGCCGCTGTTAGATGTAGGCTTAGCTTTCACCGCCGACAATCCCCAAGTTGTAGCCAACATCAACAATCTAAAATCCAAAATCCAAAATCTAAAATCGCTTGACGGACAAATATCGAATCAAATTCAAGCAGCCGGAAGTCTTGGTAAATCAAGCGTCGCCGATGTTTCTGTCAACAGCAGCGGTAAACTGAATATTGCTGACGGTACTGTTGATTTTAAGGGAAAATTAGATGCTGGGCGCTGGCAAGCTGTCGCGGATCTCGATCGAGTTATTCTCAGTCGCTTAGAAAAAACCGTCCGCGATACTCAACTCTTTACCCTGACGGCGACTTTGCCTAAAGGATTTGACGGCAGAATTAACGGCCAATTCCAAGCAGCGGGCAGTTTGGATAATTTGACAGCAAAAGGAATTCGTGCTAGTGGGGAAGGACGGGTTTTGGTCGATCGACTCGGGGCGATCGATACTACAGCTAAATTGGAAAACGGCAACTTAGAAGCATTGCTGGAAACCAACGGAGTTACAGTCAGCAACTTAGAACAAACCCTCAAACAAACAGGTTTACTGACAGCCAATTTACCCCCAGAAATTGCCGGAACCCTCGACGGCAAAGTCAGAATTTTGGGAACTGTAGATAATTTAACCGCCAACGGCATCACAGCCAATGGCGACGGACAAATTCGACTCGCCAACGGCGGCGGAGTTGTCAACGCCAAAGCTAGCGCGCAATCCGGGAATTGGCGCGCCTCAATCCAAGGCGACCAAATTGCCCTAAGTCGCTTCCAGAAAGCCTTTGAAGCCCAGCGCCAAAGCTTGCAAGCCAGCAGTTTAGTCTCGCAAGCCCAAAATCTCCCGCTGCTGCGAGGACTGTTTAACGGCAATGTCAATTTATCGGGCCCGATTGCTGCTGCTTCGGCGCAAACAGTTCGCGCCGGTGGCAGTTTCCGCATCTCGGAATTACCGTTTTTGAAACAACCTTTTGAGGCAATATTTAACTGGGATGGCAAACGGGTAGAAATAGAAAAAGCTGCAACTCCGGGTTTGACAGCCAACGGTTTTGTTAATGTCGAACTCGAAGGTAAAGGATTACCGTCAATTTCTAATCTAGATTTGGATATCAAACTCTCCAACTTTAACCTGGAAGCCTTGCCAGCAGAACAGTTGGCATTTTTGTCCACCGTGGCGGACAAAAATTCCTCACAGAAAAACGCACCCCTGCGCGGCAACGTCGATTTCACCGGCCGCCTCACCGGAACCCTCGCCGCCCTCAGCTTAGTTGGCGACGTGGAAGTGCGAAATTTAGCAGTAAATCAGATAGCTTTTGACCCGGTACTGGCGGGGAAAGTGAATGCGAGTTCGGACAAAAGTGTAAATTTGCGTTTGGCCGGTCGCCAAGACAAAATTGAAGTAGCCTTAAATCCATCTTTTCTGCCGACATCTTTCTTAGTTAAACGCGGGGAATCGGTAGCCAGCGGCCAAACAGAGGGAGAAACTTTGCGAGTTAATTTAAGCGATTTTCCCCTCGCTGCTTTGAATCTCTCACCGGGACAAGATGTCGGTTTGGGGCCGATAACTGGTACGGTTTCGGGACAAGTGAATGTGCCCGGTTGGAAGATGCCGTTAAATCCGCAGACTCTGCAAGCAAACGGACAAATTGCGATCGCCCAACCGGCGATCGGCTACATTAAAGGTGACAGTTTCCAAGCCGAATTCAGCTATGCTAACGGCAGCGCCACTCTGACAAACGGCATATTCCGTCAAGGCAGCGGTCAATACTTAATTTCCGGCAACGTCAAAGCAGGCGCCAACCCCGAATTTGCCGGGAAAGTGAACATCCAGCAGGGGAATTTGCAGCAAGTTTTAACCGCTTTGCAGTATTTCAATTTAACCGATTTCGCCCGCGGCCTCAAACCTCCGGTTTACGCTAGGGCCGCCTCTGTGCAAACTGTCGGAGTCGGAGAACCGGAAGCCCCGCTAATCGAACAGTTGCGCCGCTTGGCAGAAATAGAAGCAATTTTGCAGCAGCAGCAAGCAGTGAAATCAGCGGAAAAATTGCCTGCATTATCTGAGTTGCAGGGAACTTTTGGCGGAGAAATTGCTGTCGCCGGTTCTTTGCGGACGGGCGTGCAAGCTCAATTTAACGTTAAAGGCGATAATTGGCAGTGGGGCAAATATGTTGCGAACCAGTTCAGCGTTGAGGGCAGTTTTCAGGATGGGATTTTAACTATTTTACCTCTGGAAATTCGATCGGGCAAAAGTGCGATCGGATTTTCGGGACAATTGGGACAAAAAGCCCAATCCGGGCAGTTGCGGATAGAAAATCTGCCGGTGGAAGAGTTAGCAAAACTGGTGGAATTGCCCTTTGTGGACGTAACCGGAAACTTGAATTTGCGGGCGAACTTGGCCGGCAGTTTAGAAAACCCGCAAGCCACCGGGGAATTGAGTTTGCTTGACGGTACGTTAAACGGAGAACCAATTAAAAAAGCCGACAGCAGTTTCAGTTACAGCAACGCCCGCCTGAATTTTGGCGGCAGCGCTTTGGTAACTCAAAGCGAACCAATTGAAGTGCAAGGAAGTTTGCCTTTTGAGTTGCCGTTTGCTGCGGTAAAACCTGACAGCAATCAAATTGATTTCAGGGCGAATTTGAAAAATGAAGGATTGGCAATTATTAATGTATTGACTCCACAAGTTGCTTGGGTCAGCGGTAAGGGACAGGTGCAAATTCGCGTGGGAGGGACGCTGCAACAGCCTGTAGCGCAAGGACTTGCAAATTTTGAAAATGCCACCGTCCGGGCGAGAACCTTCCCCGAACCGATTACAGGGCTGACTGGGACGGTGCGCTTTGAGGGCGATCGAATTCGGGTAGAGGGAATTCGGGGACAGTTGACTAAGGGAGAAGTTGTGGTGCAGGGCGTGATTCCGCTGTCTGTACCTTTTGCTGCGGGCGATGTCGATGCGGCGACTCCTTTGACTGTGAATCTCGACAAGTTGGCATTGAATCTTAAAGGATTGTACCGCGGCGGCGCAGTCGGTCAAGTTCAGGCAACGGGCACGGCTTTTCGGCCCCGGTTGAGCGGTAACATTGAACTCTACGATGGCGAAGTATTTCTGCCCAGTGCCGGCGGCGGCACAACTCAGTTAGCTTCTTCTCCTTCTGCTTCTCCTTCTCCTTCCGATTCCCCTTCCACATCTTCCCCTTCCCCTGCGACTGAGGTTTCTCCTTCCCCTACGACTGAGGTTTCTGCTTCTCCTGCGACTCCGACTTCCCCTTCTCCTTCTCCTTCCTTTGATGTTGCCTTCAACGATTTGCAACTGAAGTTGGGCCGGGGCGTGCGGGTAACGAGTCCGCCGATATTAGATTTTCAGGCGACTGGGGGTTTGACGGTGAATGGAACTTTAGACGATATTCGCCCTGTGGGTACGATTCGGTTGACTTCGGGGGCGGTGAATTTGTTTACCACGCAGTTTAAGCTTGATAAGGGATACCCGCAAACTGCTACCTTTGTACCAGGACAAGGACTCGATCCGACGTTGGATGTAAGATTGGCAACTTCGGTGCAGGAAGTAACGCGGTTCCGCACTCCGGGAACATCTGTCGCCTCTGAAATAGCCGACGAACCGACAAGTTTCGGCAGCGTGCGGAGTGTCCGAATTCAAGCGTTAGTGCAGGGTAAAGCTTCTCAATTGGCGGAAAGTCTGGAGTTGAGGAGTTCTCCAAGTCGATCGGAAACAGAGATTGTAGCGCTACTAGGTGGCAGTTTCGTGCAGACTTTAGGACAGGGAGACAGTACACTGGCGATCGCAAATTTAGCCGGTGCAGGATTATTAAACAACCTGCAATCCGTGATTACCAACGCCACAGGATTGAGCGAATTCCGGTTGTTTCCGACTCGAATCAGAGGCAATGAAGGTCAAACAGCGCGTTCCAGTTCAGGGGCCACTTCTGGCGCAGGTTCCCTCGGTATCGGCTTAGAAGTTGGTGCCGACATCACGCGCAATCTTTCAGCATCAATCATCCGAGTTTTGTCAGCCAATCAGCCGACGGAGTTTAATTTGCGGTATCGTTTAAACGACAAAATCCTGCTGAGAAGTTCCACCAATTTCCAAGGAGACAATCGTGTCACCGCCGAATACGAATTGAGGTTTTAGGCATTAGTCATTAGTCATTAGTCATTAGTCATTGATTACCATACTTCCCAGAAACCCGGTTTCTTCCGAGATATTTTGCCACCCAACCCAGATTGTGTAAGAAACCGGGTTTCTTGGCCTTTGCAATATTCCCAATTCTCAATTACCAATTTCCCAATAATTTGCTATAATAATAGTAACAGCAGCAAATTAGTCCTGCCAACCCCGCACAAAAGATTATAGGAGTTAAGTCAAATGGCAAACAAACTCCAAGTGAACACAAAGGCGATCGGCTACAGCGACTTTTACTGGAACCGATTTAGTCCGAGAGTCGCGACTATCAGTAGTATCCGCAACGCCAACCACTGGGACGGCGGATATATCACCTACATTGCATATCCCACAAAAGTAGAAGCAACAGCAGCAATGAAATACTTGCTACTGAACCAAAAAGTCACCGATGTCGATATGCGAAAAGCCAAGCGAATGAAAGCAAAAGGCATTCGGTGGGAGCTAAAAATTCGGGGATTAGCTTTTAATGAAGTGTTGAAACTGGCAACAATGGACATAACTGGAAAGCTAGTTATGTCACCTGTAACAACAACTCAAGCCACAGGCTGATAACTGCATAGGATTTGTAGGAGCGGTGCCCCCGTGCCCGCCCTCGACAATCTTTAACACAAATCAAAGATTTAGCAGCGACGCACCATGCAAGATACAATTCAATACGGTTCAGCAGTAGGGTGCGTCAGTTTAGTAATTCTCAATCATCACTGATAATCTCATTCTGACACACCATTTATTCCGGGCGTGGGTCATTTTTGAAATTGTGAGGAAAGTCGCGACAATCTCCTTAGCTGACGCACCCTAACTCACGAGAATTTATTGATACTTCTGGTGTTTTACCTTGACTAGCTGCAATCTCTGTCTTTAATCCTAAAGCCTTCAGCAAACCAATAAATCGGTAAATCTCTTCTCCCCCGGATGCTTGCAGCAATTCCTGAAGTTTATCCCAATTTTGTACATCATCTTGAGCTATAATAGAGACTTGACTTTGAGCTTTAACTATGTCTCTGAGTACCGTCAGTAACAGTTCGGGTTCCGGTGCTGTTTCTTCTAAAATTGCTTGAATATAAGCAGCAGTTTCTTCAATGTCTTGGAGGGAGTGAATCAGATAATCATGGTAACTGTGCGTTTTAGGCATCGTCTCTACTCCTGAATTCTAACCAGTATTCTTTGGCTTTGCGAATATCTCGATCTTGGGTACTTTTATCTCCACCGCAAAGGAGGAGTATAATAGTTGAGTCTCTTTCTGCAAAATAAACCCGGTAGCCGGCGCCCCAGTCAATTTTTTATTCGCAAACACCCTCTCCTACTGATTTACTGTCTCCTAAATTACCAATAGCAACTCGCTGAAGTCTACCTTTTATTTTAGCTTTCCCTTCGCGATCGCGCAAAGCATCAAGCCAGTCTTCAAAAGGGATTTTTCCCTCTAAGGTTTCATAGGTTTGAATTTCACGCTTGTGGACTTCCATGACTCTATTTAGTAAAAGCCTAAGTGTCAAATGATATCATTTTTGGTAGCTGCGATTTTGTATGTGATGGCGTGCGATCGAAGTGAAGCAATCTCAAGCGGTAGAGTGCGTCAGTGTCGTGATTCTCAATCATCACCGAAAATCTAATTCTGATCTCTTGATTTTGATTAACTATTAATCAACAGTCACATTCTCAAACAAAATAGGTTGAATTCGCCTCAAGACTTCCTCAATTATATCTAATCGACATTCACTAAGAAAACTTGCCTGCCTAGCCCTATAATCTAGAGAACGCAGTTGATCCGTCATAATTACACCTGTTATCGCTTCACCTTCTGGAATGGGAACATAAAACGGATTTTTGCGTTTTGTGCTGCTAAGGGGACAGACGAACACAAACCCCATTTTTCGGTTAAATTTAGTTTGACTCACAACCAGTGCAGGTCTAGTCCCCATTTGTTCGTGTCCTGCTTGAGGGTCAAAATTGAGGCGAATAAAATGACCTCGTTCGGGGATATAGTTTACCAAACTTCCTCTCCTTCTGGTTTTCCCCAAGAGACTTCTTCGCTAGATTCTATTTCGCCTGCCAATAATTCATCTAGGGTATACTTGGATATTTTATTATTTACAGGCTCTATGACCAGTTTCCCATTTTCTATGCTGCAAATTACTGAATCTTCGGCTTTAAGATTGAGAAACTTTACTATGTAGTCTGGTATTGGCAAAGCCAAGGAGTTACCTAATTTGCTGATGTGTATTTTGGCTGTCATACATTTGCGATGTTAACACTCAGGTTGATTTATTGTAACACAATATTGTTCAGTTAAAAAAGTAATTATTCGATCGCGCACCTCCGCTAATTGAGAACTGAGCAAACTCTCGACGATTACTTTCCCGTAGCGCAATGACAGGCTTAGCTAAATGAATCGTATTGAGATATAATGTAGTTTGAACACAACACCAATCATTGTCCTATGAAAACCATAGACAAAAGTCAATTAACAGCTCAATTACTAGAATTTTTGCGACTTATCGAGCTTGAAGGCGAAGAAATTTTAGTGATGGATGGGACTAAACCACTTGTGATAATTTCTCAGTATGAAAAGTCTCTTTCAACTGAAGAACTATTTAAGGATATGCGGGGGAAAGTAAAATATTTTGAAGATTTAACTACGCCAACAACTGAAGAATGGCAGGAAGTATGACTGTTGTCCTTGATACCTGCGCTCTCATCTGGTGGAGTTTAGATCCCGAGAAACTTTCTCAATCGGCAAAAGATGCTTGTCAGCAGATGGAACAAGAAAAAAATGGTTTAGTTCCATCAACGGCCATCTGGGAAATAGCTATCAAGATCAAAAATCATAAGTTAGATTTAGGAGTAAGTATTGATGACTATATCGCTACTTTAAAAAAGTCTAATGTTATTCGGATCGTTCCAATTGATGAGGACATTTGGCTAGAAAGTGTCAAATTAGAATGGGAACACCGAGATCCAGCAGATAGAGTGGTTGTAGCCGTTGCCAAAAGAAGTCAAGCTGCTATTATTACAGCCGATCGAAAAATAGCTAATTTCTACTCTTTAGTAATTTGGTAAATCGAATGTGCCAGGTATCGGAAACGTAGAACTGGCGAGGTTTGGTGGTTTTTGCCTTTGTAATAAATCTTTATGAAAACCTGAAACCTTAGATGTTACAGTCTACAAGTCTCGACGCGAGAGAAGAGAACGCCCCACAACAAGCCCCCCACCAACCACCCCATCAGTTAACTTTCCCTTCACACACGGGAGGTGTCCTATAGGTGCTTTGGTGTTGAATTTTAGATCATTATAGTGCAACCATTTACTACTATTCACACGCCAACCTACCCGATCGCCAAACTTTTCCCAAATTTTCCGATCATATTCTCTGCTTCCCCCCAGACTTTCATAGATGCGTTTCTGCACCGAAAAGCCGAAACGTCCGTTACTGTATTTTACCCAAAGTTGGTCAATAGTTCGTAAGTCTTCACAGGGGAATCGATCGATATCTTCACCCCTCAGCCAGCCATCCTTTGTTCTCCCTGCTACATCCAGCATCTTATTCGTCGTTTCCTCATCCGCCTCTTTCCATTTTCCGCTAGCCAACAGCCGATCGAGTTGACGATAATCAACTCCTTTTGCTGAAATCAATTTTACAGGTTGTGGCGCTGGCTGCGGGCTAGGAATCGTTGGTGAAACACCCCCTCTTTGCCCCCCATTACCAAGGGTAGGTTGTGGAAGCATAGCCAACCATTTTTGAACCGACTGAGGGCGTTTTGTCGCATCCATTTCCATCCCTTTCATAATTGCCCGATGCACCGCATCGCTAATATTAGGATTAATCTGAAACGGCGGCTTTAAAGGATGATTTAAAGCCCTCATAAATGCAGCAGTTGGTGGTGTTTTCGTTAGCAGATAGTATAGCGTTGCCGCCAGAGCATAAACATCTGTGTACTCAGCAAATCTGCCCATTTCCCCGTACTGTTCGGGAGGTGCAAAACCGTGTGTTAGCCCCAAAGTCATTTGCTGAGTGCGATCTGGAATAAAACCCCGTGCCAAACCAAAGTCAATCAAAACTGCATCAAAATTGTCGCGTACCATAATGTTTTGTGGCTTGATATCTCGATGTAGCAAACCTTTTTCGTGAACTACTATTACGGCTTCTCCCACTTTGCGGATGTAGTTTAAAGCTTCAGTTTCTGACAAAATACCGCGCCTTTCCACCCATTTCCACAAATCTTCTCCTGCCACATATTCCATCGCAATGCAAGGCAAATTACCGTGAGTGAAGTAGTTGTCTATTTGCACAATATTGGGATGCCTGCACAAAGATAGCAGTAGCGCCTCATCCCGAAATTTGTCCCGAAACGTGGCAAAGTTTCGATCGCTCAATAATTCATCTTTCAGCGTTTTGATGACAACCCGCTGCCTGTTTTGCGCCTTCTGCGCTAGGTACGTGACCCCAAAGCCGCCCTCACCTAACTTGCCTTCAATAATATACCGATCGCCATTTAACCCCTGCCCCGGTGTCCAAACCATTCTCCTCACCGCCAACCAATATTAATTTTTATCTCGGCCTAGCCTGTATTTTAACTGTATTTTCTAAGTTCGGTTTAGTTCCACGGGCCCAACTTCAGTTCGCCTTCCCGGTGATGGTTGGTTTTTAGTTCGATCGCCCTTTTCCGACATAATTCGATCGACAAATTCGCCACAATCCCATTAAGAATCCTAAATCCCCAAACCACATTGCCCAAACAGACCCTTTCTGTGCAAACCTAAAAAACAGCAGACACAATTTTTATAGACTCTAATTACAGAACACTAGCAACCAGTTATGCAAACTCTGCCCAACCCCACTAAAACCCCCACCATCGAACCAATCTTCGACACCAGCATCAAACGCCGCAAAACCAGGCCAGTCAAAGTCGGGAGTATCACCATCGGCGGCGGCTACCCCATCGTCGTCCAGTCGATGATCAACGAAGACACCCTCGACATCGACGGATCAGTCGCCGGAATACAGCGCTTGCACGAGATAGGCTGCGAAATCGTGCGCGTCACCGTGCCCAGCATGGCCCACGCCAAAGCTTTAGCCGAAATCAAGCAAAAACTGCACGCCACCTACCAACCAGTGCCCCTGGTTGCTGATGTCCACCACAACGGCATGAAAATTGCGCTGGAAGTGGCAAAACACGTAGACAAAGTGAGAATCAATCCGGGTTTGTACGTGTTCGAGAAGCCGAAAGCCGACAGAAGCGAATACACTGACGCGGAATTCGCGGAAATTGGCGACAAAATCCGCGAAACCCTGGAACCTCTGGTGGTTTCCCTGCGCGATCAAGGTAAAGCTTTGCGAATCGGTGTCAATCACGGTTCCCTCGCCGAACGGATGCTGTTTACCTACGGCGACACCCCGGAAGGTATGGTAGAATCGGCCCTGGAATTTATCAGAATTTGCGAATCCCTCGACTTCCGCAACATCGTGATTTCCCTGAAAGCTTCCCGCGCGCCGGTAATGGTGGCTGCTTACCGCTTGATGGCGCACCGGATGGACGAATTGGGCATGGATTACCCGCTGCATTTGGG
The DNA here is from genome assembly GCA_025362325.1 of Cyanobacteriota bacterium. GTDB lineage: Bacteria > Cyanobacteriota > Cyanobacteriia > Cyanobacteriales > Microcoleaceae > Microcoleus. Next base: position 26,181 of record JANYGO010000250.1, read on the forward strand.
TGTCACGGAAGCTGGCGATGGCGAATACGGGCGCATCAAATCCACGGCTGGTATCGCCCCGCTGTTGGCTGACGGTATCGGCGACACGATTCGCGTCTCGCTGACAGAGGCGCCGGAAAAGGAGATTCCTGTCTGTTACAGCATTCTGCAAGCCTTGGGATTGCGGAAAACGATGGTTGAGTATGTGGCTTGTCCTTCCTGCGGCCGCACTTTGTTTAATTTAGAGGATGTGCTGCACAAAGTGAGGGAGGCGACGAAGCATCTGACGGGTTTGGATATTGCAGTTATGGGCTGTATTGTCAATGGGCCGGGGGAAATGGCTGATGCTGATTATGGCTATGTTGGGAAGCAACCGGGTTTTATTTCTCTGTACCGCGGGCGGGATGAGATTAAGAAGGTTCCTGAGTCTCAGGGTGTGGCAGAATTGATTGATTTGATTAAGTCGGACGATCGCTGGTTTGAACCTGAGTAGGCTTGACTGGATTTAGTTTTGAGGTTTGGGGCGACGATCAAAAATAGGGGTGTCAACAACCAGCCTGAAACCGTTGAAAAATATCGCTTTTATCCGAGGCCAGATCCCCCCTAGCCCCCCTTGCTTTCGGGGGGGACAAGAGCGATCAAAGTCCCCCTAGCCCCCCTTGCTTTCGGGGTGGACAAGAAATCCTTCTCAAAGTCCCCCTTGCTTTCGGGGGATGCGAGGGGGATCGAGACTTGGGTACACAGCAGAGAGACAAAGGATTTTAGGCATTTGCAAATCCATCCCCTTACACCCGCGTCCGCATTCAGGTGTAGCAGCCTCAGCTTTGGGAACAAAACTTCGCAAAGTTGAATAAATATGTATCCAAAATCCGACCAAGGCTTGCCTGTGTTAGATTGGGCGTGATTATTTTGAACTCTTTTCCTCCGGCGCGTCAGACAAATGGTTATAACAAAACGAGGGCTTGTTCTAAGTGCAGCAGCGGTGGTACTCACTGCTGTAACTCTTGCCAACACTGGTTGCAGTTCTAAATCTCTGGCTTCTTTTAGGGGAAGTCCTAAAGAATTGGTTGATGAAGTTTGGCAGATTATTGACAAAAGTTATGTTGATGGCACTTTTAACCAGGTTGACTGGAAAGCGGTGCGGAATGATTATTTGAACCGGACTTATACTAGCGATGAGGAAGCTTATAAAGCAATTCGTGAAATGCTGAAAAAGCTGGACGATCCTTATACGCGGTTTATGAACCCTGAAGAGTTCAAAAATATGCAGGTTGAAACTTCTGGGGAGTTGATAGGAGTCGGGATTCAATTAACTCAAGATGAGAAAACTAAGAAGTTGGTGGTGATTTCACCTATCGAGGATACCCCTGCTTTTACCGCTGGCATTCTAGCAAAAGATATCATTAGTAAGATTGACGGCAAGAGCACAGAAGGTATGGATACGAATCAAGCGGTAAGTTTGATTCGCGGCCAGGCGAATACTGAGGTGACGCTGACTATTTTGCGAGATACCAAGGAATTACAATTTAAGCTGAAACGCGCTAAAATTGAAATTCATCCGGTGCGGAAGTCGGTGCAGAAAAGCCCGATCGGCGAAATCGGCTACATTCGCTTAAATCAGTTTAGTGCGAATGCTGCATCGGAAATGCGATCGGCAATTAAGGATTTGGAACAGAAAAAGGTGACGGGCTATATCCTAGACTTGCGTTCCAATCCCGGTGGGTTGCTCTACGGAAGTATCGAAATTGCTCGGATGTGGCTCAAAGAAGGTACGATCGTCTCAACGGTTGATCGCGTCGGTGAGGCAGACAAACAAACTGCAAACAAGGGAGAGATCACAGACAAACCCTTAGTTGTACTGGTAGACGGCGGTTCAGCAAGTGCTAGCGAGATTCTATCCGGTGCTTTGCAAGACAACAAACGCGCGGTTTTGGTGGGAACAAAAACCTTTGGTAAGGGTTTAGTTCAGTCAGTACGCGGGGTGGGAAATGGTTCCGGTTTGGCGGTGACAATTGCCAAGTATTTTACTCCCAATGGCACTGATATCAATCACATGGGAATTAAACCGGATTTTGTGGTTGAACTCACTGATGCTCAAAAACAGGAGTTGAGGCGCGATCGCGATAAAATTGCTACGGCGGCAGATCCGCAGTACGCGAAAGCTTTGGAAGTTTTGACAAAGCAAGTTACTACTGGTAAAACAGGGAACGACAAGGCTGAGTCGAAACCGCAGGCTGCGTCACCTAAGCCGACTGCGACGCAGGCAAAACCGAGTCCGACACCTTCTAAATCGAAGTAGCAAGTTTGATAGTAAGGACTTCAGTTTTTTCTAAGTTTTGAAGGACTAAAGTCCTTACTACGAACCTGGGAGGACTAAAGTCCTTACTACGAACCTGGGAGGACTAAAGTCCTTACTACGAAACATTCCTAGAATCTCATTTATTGCGGCTGGCATTTTCGGGCGCGAATTAATCCGATGCGACGGGCGATCGCATCTTCAGCAGAATCGTAAGGGCCCCACTTTTCTACAATAGTGGAGTTGTGTTCGATTTGGGCGATGGGCCAAATTTCGCAATTACCAGCAGGACGTTTGACAATATAAAATTTCTGTGATTCTGTCATAGATAAATTCCTCAAGTAAAAGTTCGATACTAACTAATATAGGACGTACGGTTTCAACCGTACGTCCTCTCTTGAGAATTGGGATAAGAATTAAAAAAAACTAACACTTTCGGTAGATGCCATAAAAAATATCTATTCTAAAATAGAGACATTTATCTCAACTTTGCATTAAACACTTTCCGAAGCACCTCAATATTCTAATCAATACCAAAAAACCCCATGCAATTTGTCCCCAAAGCAATCCCCGAAATTCAACCAGAAATCATCCCAGTTAAAGAATCCCCGCCGCCAGAACTTGTTACTTTCGATGTCAGCGGGATGAAATGTCCGGGCTGCGCCAAAGCAGTTGAACGCCAACTCATGCAGCATTCAGGCGTAATTTCAGCTTGCGTTAACTTAGCCGTAGAAGTTGCAACGGTTGAGTGTCAACCGGGGGCTGTCGATGCAGAAGCTTTAGCGAAAAAGTTGACTGATAACGGATTTCCCTCCCAGTCTCGCTTAGGTGGAAATCAGCGGGAAGCGGAAGCGGCCATAATTGAACGACGGCGGCAAGAAATTCGACAGCAAATCAATCAATTGTCGATCGCCCTGATCCTAATTATTCTATCCGGTTTAGGTCACATACTCGGCACAAAAGCCCCAATTCTCAGCAACATTTGGTTTCACTGGGGACTCGCCACCCTAGCATTACTGCTACCAGGCCGCCCGATTATCGTTGACGGCTGCCGCAGTTTGTGGCGAAATGCACCAAACATGAATACTTTAGTAGCTTTAGGCGCAGTCACAGCCTACACAGCTAGCAACGCGGCGCTGCTGTTTCCAAAGATGGGATGGGAGTGCTTTTTTGACGAACCGGTGATGCTGCTGGGCTTTATTTTGTTGGGTAAAACTCTCGAACAGCAAGCCAGACGGCGCGCTGCATCAGCTTTGCAAGCTTTAATCGCACTGCAACCGGCGACAGCCCGCTTAGTTGATTTTAAACTGCCGATTTTAAATTTAGGCTTAGAAGAATTGCCATTAAACTCGACATCTGAACTCTACAATCCACAATACATTGAAATTCCAGCCGATAGCGTCCGAGTCGGAGAATGGCTGCAAGTTTTGCCCGGGGAAAAAATTCCCGTAGACGGCGAAGTTTGCGAAGGCAAAACAACCGTGGATGAGTCGATGCTGACTGGCGAATCGATGCCAGTGTTGAAGCAACCAGGAGATACAGTCGCGGCCGGAACTATCAATAAATCTGGGGCAGTTGTGATGCGGGCAACTCGCACCGGTCAGGAAACAACTGTAGCTCAAATGGTGGCTTTGGTGCAAGCAGCCCAAACTCGCAAAGCGCCGATTCAAAATTTAGCTGATACTGTCGCCGGATATTTTGTCTATGGGGTAATGGCGATATCGGTTTTAACTTTTCTATTTTGGTATTTTGCCGGAACTCATATTTGGCATTCTGTGCTTTTAGGACACGGGGCGATGGATATGGGACACGGCGCAATGAATATGGGAATTGGCAATCAATTACCCATGATTCATTATCAATCTTCTTTGCTGTTAAGTTTGAAATTGGCGATCGCAGTTTTAGTCATTGCTTGTCCTTGCGCTTTGGGACTGGCTACCCCAACTGCAATTTTAGTCGGTTCTGGCATCGGGGCGGAACGGGGGCTTTTAATTCGCGGTGGTGATGTTTTAGAACGGGTACATCAATTAGATACAGTGGTTTTTGACAAAACTGGGACTCTGACAACCGGCAATCTTACACTCACAGATTATTTGCCGATTTTTGTGAATTATGATTTGGATTTGAACTCAGATATTAATGTTGGCAACAAACAAGATGCCTGTTCCACAATTTCCACAATGTCCACAATTTCCACAATTGATGATGTTTATGGAAACAGACAAAATGCCTGTTCCACAATTGACTCAAAACTGCTGCAAATTGCGGCGGCGGTGGAAAGAGGCGCTTGTCATCCCATCGCCGCCGCGATTTTACGGGAATCTCAAAAACAAGCTTTGCCGCTGCTACCTGCTGAGGATTTCTACACGGAACCAGGATTCGGGGTTTCTGCTTTGGTGGATGGCCGACGGGTGTTCGCGGGGAATGCTGAGTGGATGAGCCAGCAGGGCGTTGCTGTGGCTGCGGAACTTTTGGAGTCTTTGGCAGGCAAAACGGCGGTTTACGTGGCTTCTGAGGGCGTTTTGCTGGGAGTAATCGGGCTAAAAGATACTCTGAGGCCAGACGCTAAGGCGACGGTCGATCGCCTCCGGGAAATGGGATTGCGGGTGATGATGCTGACAGGTGATACGACATCGGCGGCGGCGGCGACGGCGCAGCAGTTAGGTTTGACGGCGACTGATGTTTTGGCCGAAGTGCGGCCGGAGGGCAAGGCGATCGCGATCGCCAGTTTGCAAGCGCAAGGCTGTAAAGTAGCTGTGGTGGGGGATGGTATCAATGATGCCCCGGCTTTGGCTCAAGCTGATGTCGGTATCGGTTTGCACTGTGGCACTGATGTCGCGGTTGAGACGGCTCAAATTGTGTTGATGCGAAATGCTTTGATGGATGTTGTTGAGTCGATCGACCTTGGGCGCGCTACTTTTAATAAGATTCGCCAAAATTTGTTCTGGGCTTTTGCTTACAATACTCTGGGAATTCCGGTTGCAGCCGGTATCTTGCTGCCTGCAACCGGAATTCTACTCAGTCCTGCGGCGGCAGGTGCATTTATGGCGTTTAGTTCTGTTAGCGTTGTTACCAATTCTTTGTTTTTGCGCCGGGGATTTCGACCCTAAATGTATGTCTTGCAAATAAAAATCATCAGTCATTGGTCATTAGCTAGGAACTAATGACTAATGACTTATGACTAATGACTAATGACTAATGACTGATGGCTACAATGCCATACTTTCCAAGAGCCGCCAGTTATTGTTTTTTATAATTGAATGACTGACTAGCTCGAACATTTGACGGCAGTGGTTGTTGGTTTGCAGGGGCAGTTCCTCGTTTTTAATCACGAAGTTCATGCGAACCTCTGAGTCGCTGGCTGTGTTTTTCTCGATTAGGACTTCTGCTGTGACAAGTTTGGGAATCGAAACTTGACCGGGAAGTTCGCGAGCCATGAGGGAATCGCCTGTATTGTAGATAATATCAAGATTGCATGACTCTAAAATTTCAATCAGGGATTGACGGAGACGGTCGATCGGAACTGCAACGATAAAAAAACCAGTATAGCGAGCCATAGAAAACTCCAGCCGTGAGGCATTTAGACTTTATCATCATACCGAACCTAGAAGAGATGTACAGAACAATATGGAATTATTTTATTCAGGTGGAAAGTTAGGGCAATGAAGGGCAAACTTATCGTGTTTGAGGGGGTTGAAGGTGCGGGTAAAACTACGCAAATGCAGCGATTGATACATTTGCTGCAAGCAAGCTGCTTTCTGAAAGTCCGGTTGATGGCTACTCGCGAACCGGGGGGGACTGAGTTGGGAAGGCGGCTGCGACATTTGTTGCTGAAACAAGATCCGGGAGAATTTGTATCCGATCGAGCAGAATTATTCATGTATGCAGCCGATCGCGCTCAACACGTCGAAACTTGTCTCAAACCCGAGTTATTCAAGGGAACGATTGTTTTGTGCGATCGCTTTACTGATTCTACGATTGCTTATCAGGGCTACGGCCGCGGTATTGACTTAAATTTAATTAAGCAGTTGAATGACATTGCCACCGGCGGCTTGCAAAGCGATCTGACTTTGTGGCTGGATATTAATGTGGAGGCGGGTTTGGCGAGGGTAAGAAGTCGGGGAGGGTGCGATCGGATCGAGCAAGCCGATTTGAAGTTTCACCAGCGGGTGCAGCAAGGTTTTGCGGGCTTGGCCGGGGAAAATAAATCTCGAATTGTCCGGATCGATGGCGATCGTACCGAAGATGAAGTCGCTCGGGAAATTCAAGCTATCGTAACTCGCAAGTTAGAAGATTGGGGATATTCAAATAATACCAATTCTGAAAAATAGGGTGACATAACATGGATTATTTTACATCATTAATCGGACAAGAACGAGCCGTAGAATTACTAACCCAAGCAGTCGAGAAAAACCGAATAGCTCCCGGTTATTTATTTATCGGCTCTAACGGCATCGGCAAAAGTTTAGCAGCTCAGTGTTTCATCGAGCTTTTATTTTCAGCCAATCTTCCCGAAACCAAACTAATCACCGCCGTGCAAAATCGCGTGCGGCAGCGAAATCATCCAGACTTGCTCTGGGTAGAACCAACTTACATGAACCAAGGCAAACGGCTTTCGACAAAAGAAGCAGAAGAAGCCGGTTTAAAGCGGAAAGCACCGCCTCAAATTCGCTTAGAACAAGTTCGAGAAATCGGTGAATTTCTGAGCCGACCGCCCCTAGAAGCTGCGCGTTCAATCGTAGTTTTGGAACAGGCAGAAACAATGGGTGAGGGAGCCGCTAACGGCTTATTGAAAACATTAGAAGAACCGGGAAAAGCCGCCCTAATTTTAATTGCTCCAACTGTGGAAGCTTTGCTGCCCACTTTGATTTCCCGCTGTCAAAAAATCCAGTTTTCTAGGCTGAATCCCGAAGCAATGGCACAAGTTTTGCAGCAAGCAGGATTCGGGGAGATTTTGAATCATTCCGAGGTAATGGGGATGGCTCAGGGAAGTCCTGGGGAAGCAATTGCTATTTGGCAGCAACTGCAATCAATACCCGATGATTTGCTGCAAAAGGTGAAGCAGTTGCCTCAAAATCTGCGGTCTGCTTTGGAATTAGCCAAGGAAATTGATAAAACTTTAGATACTGAATCTCAGTTGTGGTTGATCGATTATTTACAGCACTGTTACTGGCAGCAATTTTTAGTAGGGCGAATTAGCCGATCGCCCTTAGAGCCCTTGGAAAAAGCGCGACAATATTTGTTAAACTACGTGCAGCCGCGATTGGTCTGGGAATGCACGCTAATGGGAATTTGTCAAGCATAATAAGAGTGCTAAGTTTTATCCCAATACGATAAGTAACACAATGGAAAAAGCCACATTTGCAGCCGGTTGTTTTTGGGGAGTGGAACACAAGTTTCGCGCCGTTGCGGGTGTCGTCTCGACTGCGGCGGGTTACACGGGCGGTCACTGGTCGAATCCCTGCTACCTCGATGTTTGCGCCCGAGTTACCGGTCATGCTGAATCAGTGCTCTTGGAGTACGATCGATCGCAAATCAGTTACGAAACACTGCTAGATATATTCTGGAACTGTCACGATCCTACCCAAATCAATCGCCAAGGCCCCGACAGAGGCGAACAGTACAGGTCTGTAATTTTTTATCATAATTCCGAACAAGAAAAAGCCGCCCGCGAATCCAAACAAAAATTGCAAACTTCCCGTAAATACAACAAAGATATTGCCACCGAAATCAAACCTGCTGGTGAGTTTTATCTGGCAGAGGATTACCATCAACAGTATATTGAGAAGGAGCGCCAGTCATCCCGGTAGCCCAGTTTGTTTCCACCTAGAACAACCAGAATAAAATTGGTTCGATCGTTTGGACTTTAGTTTTCATAATCTGAGGACTTCAGCTTGTAGGGTGCGTCAGCTCTCTGAGCTTCCACCGGCAAGCGAAACGCTGTTGGCTGACGCACCCTACAATACTAATATTTCATTCTTTAGTCTGCGGAGGCAGACTTCGTTTGTATAGATGCGGTTTCAACCGCCTCCTTCCTCGCAAAATCTTTTTTACCCAAACAAAAAGCGCCCCTATTTCTAGGAGCGCTTTTTGTTTATCTCAAGTTAAAAATTAACCATTGATAGAAGGAGCAACCAAAGCAACTGGAGTTGTTTCGCCAGCGGCCAAGTCGAGCGGGAAGTTGTGAGCGTTGCGCTCGTGCATTACTTCCATACCCAAGTTAGCGCGGTTGATGACATCAGCCCAGGTGTTGATGACGCGACCTTGCGAGTCGATAATCGATTGGTTGAAGTTGAAACCGTTCAAGTTAAACGC
>JANYGO010000253.1 GCA_025362325.1 Cyanobacteriota bacterium
GACTAAAGTCCGAACGATCAAACCAATTTGATTGTGTTCGTTCGATAGCAATCAATTTTTCTTCAGCAATTTTTTCAGCAACTTAGGAACCTCCGAAGGCCGAGTGGCTACGGGTATTTCCGCCTCTTCAAAGGCAGCCATTTTGTTTTGGGCCGTAACTCCAAAGGCTTTCTGGGCAGCAGCCCGAGAACTGATCAGGATGCCTGCGTGGCCCAAAGACGGGCCTTTGGGAGCGTAGCGGCCGGCCAGATAAGCAACCACGGGTTTGTCGATCGCCGAAGCGATGTAAGAAGCAGCAGCTTGTTCACTCCAACCGCCAACTTCCCCGATCAAAACTATCGCCTCCGTACAGTCATCTTCGTCCAAAAGTTGCAGCCACTGCATAAAAGAAGAACCAACAATCGCGTCGCAGCCAATACAAACCGCCATCGACTGTCCCAAACCCGCCTCAGTCAGTTCTAGGGCAACTTCGTAAGTCAAAGTGCTGCTGCGGCTGATTACGCCGATCGAGCCGGGAGTGTAAAATTCCTTGGGGTGAGTTCCCAGCAGCAGTTGATCGGGGACAATAATCCCCGGACTGTTGGGCCCGATCACCAAAGTTTCCGTCGCCTCTGCTTTTCTGACTAAGCGCACCAGATCCAGAGGAGGCACTCCTGGAGTGACGATCGCGATTTGCCGAATTCCCGCCGCGATCGCTTCTAGAGCCGCATCCAGCACCCAGTAAGCGTCTACCAAAATTACCGTAGTGTCAATATGACCTACTGCCGCCACGGCTTCTTCTACCAAATCAAAAATCGGAATTCCCTCCAAATCCAGCCCTCCCCGACCGGGACTGACACCGGCGACTACATTAGTGCCGTATGCTTTCATCATCAGGGCGGCGCGGGTTGAGGCGGGAGATTCTGTAATGCCCTGTACTAGGACTTTGCTTTCAGGAGTTAAATTCATGTTTTCCTAGTTAACACTCGATCTTTAAAAAGTAGAAGGCTTTGATTTGTCCAGAGTTCTCGTTTTGCCGATCAACTGTCGCTACTTGGCCCCAGAGACAGCTTGAGCCGCGGCTTCATCCAAAGTGCTAGCTACCTGCACCGGCAACTGTCCCAAACGCTTTTTAACAGCATCAGAATCGACCCCTACCAGGCGCAGCACAACTTGGATGTGGCGGTTGGCGCGGGCTTTGCGTTCCAAATATCCTGCTACTGCGGCGGTGATTTCCTCGGTCTTGGAGGCGCCGGTCAAAATATTTACCAGTATCACCTTAACGCTTTTATCTTGAGCGACTAACTCCAGACCCAAATCCGTGCGATCGCGCAGGGCATTTGCCCCGTCGTAGCGGTCTAGGGAACCCATATTCACAAAATTAGCTGGTTTTCCTCCTTGGTGGGCTACAGCATCCAGAGTTGCCATTGTCAGGCCCACCCCGTTGCACAAAATCCCGATATTCCCATCTAGTTCGACTAATTGCAGGGATTTTTCATCCGAGATTGCGGATGGAGATTTGGGGTCAAACTCCGGCGAGTGCAGCAGCTTCGAGTTAGAATTCCGGCGATCGCCGCCCGCATAGGGATTTCTCCTGTCCCCTACTAACCCGCTGCTGGGCATCTTACCCGAGAATGATGCCAAGTCTGGATGCCGCCCTAAGGCATCGTCGTTGGCGGTGACTTTACCGTCTAAAGCCATTAACTCTCCCGTCGGACTGATGCCGAGAGGATTGATTTCTACTAAATCTAAATCTTTTTCGACAAACAGCCGGTACATTTTCTCGACAATGGTGCTCACCGATTGAATCAAATCTCCCTGCAATCCCATTTTCAGCATCAGACGCCTCGCGTAGAATGGCGAAAATTCTTGGTCTACGGCAACTTGCTGCATTTGGTCGATCGCTCCTTCAACATCCATACCTCCTTGTCTCGAACCCAGAAGTACCGGGCGTCTGGCTATGGGGTCTAGGAGTACCGCCAAGTACAATTCTTGGTCGGCGTTGTACTTGGCTTCTGCCAGCAGCACTTGGGGATATTCGTTTTCGATCGGCAAATTAAAAATTGTTTGAGCAGCAGCTACGGCATCGATCGTATTTTCCACAAACTTGATGCCCCCCGCCCGGCCCCGTCCCCCAGCCCGCACTTGGGACTTGAGTACAACGGGGTATGGAATTTTCAGTCCTTTGAGCTCGGCAGGATTGTCAATTCGCTGGGACGGCAAAATCGGAATTGCCATCTCGCGAAATAAAGATTTGGCTTGGTACTCTAACAAATCCATTCTTAATAAAGGGTGAGGGGTAGTTGGCAACAAGCAATTCGTCGTAATTGGCAATTCATAATTAATAGATACTACTTGGCTTTTTGTCAAGTTAAAAGTTGAAAATTATGGCTTTTATCTTTTAATTTTAGAGTTTTGTATTGCCGATTACTTATTCGGTATTGCGGGCATATTACTGATCACCTAAGCTATTTTGTAGTTTTTGTTTTGCGATCGACTAATTGCAAAATTTTACTGTTGATTCGCGCGGGGAGAGAGTAGGGAGATGGTTGGTAGTTGTTTTATTTTGGGACTTTTGGCAATACTGTTTCTAGATATTTCTGGGAGCTAATTCTCAATTGATTCCAAGTAAATCAATCTAATTAAGCATCAAATACGACTCGCTTTTAAGATAGTCATGTATATTTTATCCCTTTTTCCTAATAACTAATGACTCCTTCCTAATAACTAATGACTTCTTCCAACTGTCACAGGTCAACTGTCAACTGTCACAGGTCAACTGTCAACTGTCACAGGTCAACTTAGCAGCGCCTTGATGGACGGTTTTCACCCATTTAAGCCGCTTGGGCCGTACCGCAATCCGAGCCGTCACAGTCCCTACCAGCAGCCAGTGCAACATATACACAGTACCCCGCAGCGCTTGCAGCAAGGTGACAAAAACTCTTTTCACCTCAAATTGGGTCTCTTTGCGAGTGCGGCGCAAACCAACAAACATTCCCACCAGTGACAAGGTAAGCGTCATGAAAGTTAGGGGACTGGCTAGAGGCATCCGGCGCAGCACAATTGACATCACGCAGTCGGGCAGTGCTACGGTGGGCAACAAATATTGAGACACCCAAAATCCAAATAAATCCCAAGTTTTCCCGGTTCCCATGCGGTTCCGCAAAATTAGGCGCCAGTAGTCAAGATAGCGCTGATAGCCACCTTCTGCCCAGCGATTGCGCTGGTGCCACAGGGCGCGAGCGTTAGTGACTCCTTCTTCAGACACAGCCGGGAAAGCCAGAAATTCAATGTCCCACTGGTCTAGGTGCAGCCTCACGGTCAAATCTAGGTCGTCGGTAATTGTTTCCTCGTTCCAGCCGCCGCAGCGTTCCAAGGCGGTGCGGCGCATGAATTGACCGTTACCGCGCAATTCTCCAATCCCACCGATCGCAATCCGCTGCTGTTGGAAAAAACTGTCGAGAGCCATTTCTGCTTCTTGGCCGCGAGTCCACACATTTACCGCAGCATTGGCGATGGCTTTTCTGACTTGCACCGCCCCTACCTGTGATCGATCGAACACCGGCAGCACCCGGCGCAGCAAATCCGGTGTTACCGTCGCGTCGGCGTCAAATATGCCCACAAATTCGCCGCGAGTCAGTGGCAAAACTTGATTCAGGGCTCCTGACTTGCCACCGCTGGCATTTGCTCCTCTGCTAAATACTTTGAGCTGCGGGTACTGTTTGGTGAGCTGTTCCAATACTAGCGCCGTGCTGTCGCTGCTGCGATCGTCGATCGCCCAAACTTCGTAGCGGTCGATCGGATAATCTAAATTGCAGATTGATTGTACGAATCGGGCAATTACCGCTTCCTCATTTTTCGCCGCCACCAGCAGCGAAACATAAGGCCAATCTTCTCGACTTTCATCTGAAAGAGGAGGTAGTGCGGGCTTTGGTTCGGCAAACAAAACTCGCAGTGCTTGCATCCACAGCAGTACCGTCAACCCCCAGACTACCCACGCACCCCAAGAAATCAAGTGCAGGGCGATCGTCCCTCCCCAAATCGCAGTCAGCACCGCGGCAGCTTTTCCCCGCCGTCCCCGGTACAGATTCTCAGGAAAAGAGGGAGAGCCCGACACAGACACCGCCACCGGGAACTCTGTTTTTGTTTCCGTGTCAAACACCCTGTCGCCAATGTCTGGTATACCAAATACTTTGCCGACTTTCGAGTTCGAAGTCAAACTCTTGAGCTCTTCTTGAGCTAAATCAGGGGTGTCCAAGTTAAGCTCGCTGCGATCGTCGTTTTCTGGCCAAGAACTCTCCTGCATAGGTTACTTGATTCAACCACCAATAGTTTTTGATTTTAGAGATAAGTATTTACTGTATCAGTTTCTGAGCTTTTGTCGAAAGCAGGCTCGACCACCTCGCTGGTGGCTCGCCCAGGAGTACGGCAAGGGTAAACTGGCATGGCACAGACTATTCGGCTTGACTTTTGCTTGCGCTTACCCTGGAATATCTGCTAATTTTTGCAGAGCAGCTCAACTAAACTGCTAGTAGTAATTGTCAGGATGTGGAAATATGTCTCTTCCTCAACTGAAGCCCGCCGACGACAAAGAAGTGAAAGTCTACGCGCCTTTCTGTCAGGAGCCCCGGCGCAAGTTTTTGCCGCACGCTATCGGTCTCTACAAGCTCAAAAGCTTGGAGGGGGCAAGAAAAATTGACGGCGGCGAAGATATACCCTTTGTCGCTAGTTGGAATATCTCGTCGCTGCCGATCGATTTAACCCGCTGTCGGGTGTTGTTTGACGGCAATGCTGAACTCAGCTATGAAGTAACTATGCAAAGCTCTGAGTTTGTCAGTTGCTTAATTGAGGTACTTTTAACTTTTCAACGGACTCGTACCGTCGATTTTTCCAAAATGTTTTATCGCAAGCTGATGCGCATGGATGAATAACTTTCACTGCACGCGCATTCGGGAATTTTCTTAATTGATTGTAGTCATAAAATGCGCACTAATAATCTAACCTTACCGGGACGGCGAGATTGTATTATTGGTGCGCTCTTTTTATTCGATCGATTACCAGAAAGAATTGGTTTAAAGCCTCCACCCTTAAAGGCGAGAAATTAAAATCAGACTATTCATTACTCCAATCCTCGGACTTATGATTGTCAAGTGCCCTCATCCCTTCGACTGCGCGGTAACTGAGCGTAGCCGTTCGCCACGATTTAAAGCTCAGGGCAAGCTATCACAGGTCAACCCTTCGGCTTCGCTCAGGGCTAGCTGTCACAGGTCAACTGTCACAGGTCAACTGTCACAGGTCATCTGTTTTGCATCGGCGGCCCCTCGCTGAAAAAATTCGGCAATAAGTCTTTGAAAAGAAATTAGTGTCGCTCAATAGTTATTGAAAGGCGCTCCTCAAAAAAAATATGAAAAAACGAGATTGAAAAAAATGCGAACCACCCTGTGGCGAACAAGTGAATAAAAGTTTTCCGCAAAAAAAAGAACGGCGCAAAGGCGACAAAATCGAGTATAATCGTATTGCGAAATTGACTCGCAGTGCAGACATACTGTTGAATAAACTAAATTTATTTAAATAGACAGGTGCAAATTGAGGAGAGAAGGCGTACCCAAATTGACTAAATATTTACTGATCGGTTCCACAAAAGCTTACAGCGGCAAGTCCGCGATCGCCCTGGGGATGGCACTGGCACTCCGGGAACAAGGACTCGCCGTCGCCTACGGCAAACCTCTGGGAACCTGTTTCAGCTCGCCCGAAGCTGGAGCCGAGGAGGAAGACGTGCGGTTCGCGGTAGAGACGCTGAAGCTCTCAGAAAGTCAGATACCGTCAACTCTGCTGTCTTTAGACGAAGAAACTGTTCACAAGCGTTTGCGGGGAGAAGACAAGACAGATTACCGCCAGTCTCTGGCGCAATATTTGCAAGATCCCAGCGGAGACTTGGTGCTATTAGAAGGCCCGGCTAATTTGGAGGAAGGCAGTCTGTTTGATTTGTCTTTGGCTCAAGTCGCTTCTGCTGTTGATGCCTCTGTGCTGCTGGTAGTGCGCCCGATCGATCTTTATGTAGACGATTTGCTGTCGGCGAAGCGGCGTTTGGGTTCGCGCTTGGTTGGCGTCGTACTCAACGACGTTCCCTCGGACAAACTCGAATCGATCACGGGGACTGTGCGGCCTTTTCTGGAGGCTAGCGGCATTCCAGTTTTGGGAATGCTGCCGAGAAGCGCTTTGCTGCGCAGCGTCAGTGTCAAAGAATTGGTGCATCAATTGAAAGCTGATGTGCTCTGCCGTGAAGACCGTTTGGACTTGATGGTGGAAACCTTGACAATTGGCGCGATGAATGTTAGTTCTGCTCTGAAGTATTTCCGCAAAGCCAGAAATATGGCGGTAGTCACCGGAGGCGATCGCACGGACATTCAGCTAGCGGCTCTGGAAAGCTCGACTCAGTGCTTAATTCTCACAGGCCACTTGCCTCCTTCTCCCCTCGTGATCGGTAGGGCAGAAGAAATGGAAATTCCAGTTTTGTCTGTTGATTTGGATACCTTAACCACGGTGGAAATTATCGACAGCACCTTTGGCAGCGTGCGCCTGCACGAACCGATCAAGGTGGAATGCGTTACTCAGCTAATGGCAGAACACTTTGACATGAAGGGCATGATGGCATCCTTGGGCTTGGGCGATCGAGTCCATTAAGCAGACAGCCGGAACTCAGCGAAGAAGCTATTCGGCAGAGCGAAGAAGGCAAAGAGATTTTTTTATATAAATAAAAATAAAAACATCTTAAATTCTCAATTTTTCTGGAATTCTACCTTCAGAAATTCTGCCTTCTGGCTTCCTCAAATCTCCCCATTTCTGGTCAGATCTCGTAAATCAGGAATTCTTAACTTCTTTTTGGTGGCAATTGCTATTCAGTCTGCTAGAATCCACAACGTAGTTTTATTTAATTTAATAAATTCTTTGAGTCAATCAATTGAGCTACCCAGAGTTGATGATTTTTTACAAGAACTTGCGGCGATCCAGCAAACCAGCTCCAAGCGGATTGCTCTTTTGGGTTCTCGCCACGTTCCTATTACCCACCAGCAGCTAATTGAGATGCTGAGCTACGCCATAGTTCTGGGAGGCAACCAGCTCATCACATCGGGGGCTACAGGCACCAATTCAGCCGCGATTCGGGGGGCAATGCGAGCAGATCCTAATCTGCTGACGGTGATTTTGCCACAAAGCATGAGCCGCCAGCCTCGGGAGTCTCGCGAGCAGCTCGAACAAGTGATACATTTGGTAGAAAATCCCAAAAATGACACTTTGTCTCTCCCGGAAGCAAGCGCCATGTGCAATCAGGAGATTATTTCTCGCTGTCAACAACTGATCTGTTTTGCTTTTCACGAAAGCCACACTTTGCTGAAAACTTGCCAAGATGCCGAGGAACAGCGCAAAGTGGTTACTCTGTTCTATTTTGATTGAAATGCGAGGCGGATGATGCTGTTGGGATTGCCTGTGTCGGTTATTCTGCTCGATTGTATTGCTGCTGCTGCGGCGCTGGTTTACGCACCGTTTTTGGTGGTTGCCCTCGCCCGCTTGCAGCTAGGCTACGACCAAGCAGCACCTCGCGCTATGTTTGAGAGGTTGCCCGCTTACGCTCAGCGGGCAACTTGGGCACACCAAAATTCGTTTGAGACGTTTATGCTGTTTTCAGCGGCGGCTTTGATGGCTTTTGTGACGGGGGTTGATTCGGAGGCGGCGGGTTTGGCTGCGATCGCTTTTCCTGTAGCCCGGTTGTTGTTTTCGGTTTTCTATATTCTGAATGTGCCTCTGGGGCGATCGCTCATGTTTGCGATTAGTTCTTCTTGCACTGTTTCTTTATTCTATTTCAGTTTGATGACTGTTAAGGGCTAATTGTTATTAGTCCGCAGTCATTAGTCATTAGTCATTAGTTAAGCAACGTTTAATTAATGACTAATTACAACCATTCTCAATCTCCAATTATATGATGTCCACTCGAATTATCGCAATAAAATTGGTTTGTAGTGAGGACTTTAGTCCTATCATTATGCGGACTAAAGTCCTCACTACAAACCTTTTTTATAATGGGTAATTGACGGGACATGATATTACCAATTACCAATTACCAATTACTAATTTATGGCTGCTAATTATTCATTTGATATTGTCAGCGAGTTCGATCGGCAAGAATTAGTTAACGCTGTTGACCAAACAGTGCGGGAAATTCAAAGCCGCTACGATTTGAAAGATACCAAAACAACCGTAGAATTGGGCGAAGAATCAATTACTGTCAATACGGACAGCGAATTTACTCTCGATGCGGTTCACACTGTTTTGCAAACTAAAGCCGCCAAGCGGAATTTATCTTTGAAAATTTTTGATTACGGCAAAATTGATCCTGCTAGCGGCAGCCGCGTCCGTCAAGAAATTAAACTAAAAAAAGGGCTCACTCAAGAAATCGCCAAACAGATTACTAAGTTAATCCGCGATGAGTTCAAAAAAATTCAAGGTTCGATTCAAGGCGATTCAGTGCGGGTTTCTGCTAAAGATAAGGATGATTTGCAGTTGGTGATTCAACGATTGAAGCAAGAAGATTATCCCGTGGCTTTGCAGTTTAACAATTACAGGTAAATTTTTGAAAGCTAAGTATGGGATTCCCAGTTGTGCGATCGCCTTTTTGAGTGCGAGATAAATTGTGTTGCGCTTGCTAAGATTCGGAAATCCTGCTTTGTTGCAAGCTGATGCTGATGCTTGCTATATATTTGCAGCCAATCAACTTGTATATCGCTTTTGCAATAGACTTGAGTACAATCAATATTTTCAGCGTTCTGAACAAATCGATTCAGCCAAGCCTCAAGGTACTTATGAAATAAGGGTTTGGAAGCTCTCCTACAGTTGCATTACTTTTGGGAACTGATATTACGCACAGCAAATATATGAGCCATGAATTGCGATCGCCCCTCAATGCTATTCTCGGCTTTTCACCATTGATGGTACGTGCTAACAACCTCTCCTCTGACCAACATCAAAATGCCGGAATCATCTATCGTAGTGGAGATAATTTATTAACACTAATTAATGTACTAAATTTATCTAAAATCGAAGCAGGTAAAACCACTATAAATCCTACAGGCTTTGACCTACATCTCTTGCTAAAAAATTTAGAAAATCTGTTATATTCACGAGCTAATAATACGGGATTAAATTTGCTATTCCAGCGAACCGAAAATGTTACCCTGGCCCGAGAAATTCCCCACACAGAAACTCCTTCGATCAACTCCCTAAAAAAACTTGCCAGTCAATTTAATTTTGAGCCGCTTGTTGATTTAGTAGCACCTCGGAACGGCAATGTTTAAACTCCTCAGATCCATTAGTATTTTTCTCATTACCTCCTGTCTGCTATTTGCTTGCCATGCTTCAAGACCAACCGAATTAAAACGCCCTCCCTTGAAAGTAGGATTTACCATTTTTGTTGGCTATAATCCAGTTATCATTGCTCAAAAAAAAGGATTCTTCAAAGCACAAGGAGTAGACGTGGAAATAATTTATCTAAATTACAGCCAATTGCAACAAGCAGATTTCAGTGCCGGGAAGTATGATGGTGGTGGATTTGCCTTGGGAGGTTTTATGAGCTTGAGTGCCACAAATTCCGATATCCAAACTGTCATGGTTGTAGATGAAACCACAGGCGCAGATGTGGTAGTCGCACAATCAAAAATTAAAACCTTAGCTGACTTGAAAGGGAAAAATGTGAGCGCAAATCTAGGCGCATTTAGTGAAGTTTTTGTCACTGAGATGTTAAAAACTGCCAACTTAACGAAGGAAGATGTCAATCTAGTTAAATTCGACGCTTACGAATTCCCCCAACGCTTTAAAAGCAATGAAATCCAAGCAGGACACACTTGGGAGCCCTATCTTTCTGAAGCCATAAAATTAGGAGGTCACATCCTATTTACCAGCAAACAAACTCCTGGCTTGATTTTAGATGTGGTTGCCTTTCGCGGTGAAGTAATCCGCGATCGTCCTGAAGATATTCGTGCATTTATTCGAGCATGGCTGCAAGCCGTGACCTACTGGGAAGCAAATGTTGAGGAAGGAAACGCTATCATTAGTAAAGCATTAAATATTCCTAGCAATACACTATCTCTAGAGGGCATAAACCTCACTAATCTTGAGGAAAATAAGAAATTTTTTGACTCTGGCAGCAGTCAGTCTATTTACAAAAAAGCTAAGATATATACAGACTTTTTTATTCGCTCTGGCGACGTTACACGCATTCCAGATATCAAAACTTTGTTTAACTCATCTTTCTTATCTCCTTCTAATGTACACCCATGAATCACTCAATTTTAAACAGTATCCGTACCAAGTTAATCGTATCATTTCTCATGGTTGCTCTTATCCCTTTACTGTTGTTAGCTTATCTCAATAAACAGACAACAGAACAGGCACTAACTGACAACGCACGACAAGCTTTATCTGCGGCAGCCAAGGAAACTGTTAACAAAATAGATGCGTTTATTGATGCTAATCTCAACGCCGTGCGCGTAGAAGCGATTTTACCAGGTTTATCTGCTTACCTGGGCCAAACGGTCGAACAGCGAAAGGATAGTCCTGAAAAGCGATTAGCGACAGAAACATTAATCCGTCTCAGTCGTAAAGATATGCTCAATATTCTCTCTTACGCTTTGCTAGATCTAAACGGACGGAATGTTTTAGATACGAATACACGGGATATTGGTCGAGATGAATCCAGTCAAAATTACTGGATAGAACCGCTGCAAACTCAGCTACCTTTTGTCTCTAGTATGAAGCGATCGCCAAAAATTCCCGATCTAATTCAACTGTTTTTTAGTAGTCCTGTTCGCAATGCAAAGGGAAAGATACTAGGGATATTGCGAGTATCCTACAATGCCACAGTTGTTCAGCAATTAGTAACTCGACAAACTGAGCGAGCCGGGGCAGAATTATCAGCAATTCTTTTAGATGAAAATTATATTTACCTAGCCCATAGCACGACACCTAAAGTGCTTTTTAAATCCCTTGTTCCTCTGTCGTCTGATGTGGTAAACAGACTGCAAACTGAAGGGCGTTTGTCAAAGGTTTTGACTAAAGAAACTGCTACAAATTTACCCGAAATTAAGCAAGCATTAGATACCAAGCAATCCTCTTTGATAGCATCATTTACGGGAAATGATAATCAGGCAAATTTGATCGCGATCGCTCGTTTACAATATAAACCTTGGTCTGTGCTTTTCGCACAACCGCTGGCCGTGGCTCTAGCGCCTGTGGAAAAGCAAATTCGTGATGCACTATTCTTATTTACACTAATCGCTGGAGTAGTAACCATCATCGCCGTTGCCATTGGGCAACTACTGACGAAGCCATTAATTTATCTCGCTAATATCGTGACTGAGTTTACTGCGGGCAACTTAAATGTCCGGATTAAAATTAACTCAAAAGATGAAACAGCTCAACTAGCACGAGCTTTTAATAATATGGCAGGACAGTTACAAACATCTTTTGAAAATTTAGAAAATCGTGTAGAGGAACGAACAGCAGAGTTAATCATTGCCAAAGAAAAAGCCGAAGTAGCCAATCAAGCCAAAAGTACATTTATTGCCAATATGAGCCACGAATTGCGATCGCCCCTCAATGCTATTCTCGGCTTTTCGCAATTGATGGTACGCGCCACAAATATTCCCCCAGAGCAACATGAAAATGCCGGAATCATCTATCGCAGTGGTGATTATCTATTAACATTAATTAATAATGTTCTCGATTTATCGAAAATCGAAGCAGGTAAAACCACCCTGAATCCTACAGACTTTGACCTACATATCTTGCTGAATGATTTAGAAGATATGTTACATTTGCCAGCTAATAATGCCGGATTGAATTTGCTATTCCAGCGAAGTGAAAATGTCGCCCGCTACATCTGTACTGATGAAGTAAAACTGCGTCAGGTTTTAATTAATTTACTCAGCAATGCCATCAAATTTACCTCAGAGGGTAACATTAATCTCAATGTTTTTCAGGGAGAGCAAGAAACCACAGATGTTTTTAATTTGCATTTTCGGGTGGGCGATACTGGAGTGGGTATTGCAGCAGCAGAAATGCCCAAAATCTTTGATGCTTTCAGTCAAGCGCAAGCAGGAAAAGAAATGCAGGAAGGAACGGGTTTAGGTTTAGCAATCAGCCGCAAATTTGTGCAATTGATGGGGGGAGATATTTCGGTAAAAAGCGAATTAGGAAAAGGTACAACTTTCTCATTCTATATTCAGGTAAAATTGGGGCAGAAAACCAACAGCAAGATTACAGGAGAATATCTCAGAGTGCTAGCACTTGCTCCTGGTCAACTTAGCTACAAAATTCTCACAGTCGATGATAAATATATTAATCGACAATTACTAATTAAGTTGCTCAGTCCCTTGGGATTTGAGGTGAAAGAAGCTAGTAACGGACAAGAGGCGATCGCAATTTGGGATGAATGGGAACCTCACCTAATCTGGATGGACATGAGGATGCCTGTTATGGATGGCTACGAAGCGACAAAATACATCAAATCTACCACCAAAGGCAATGCTACGGCTATAATCGCGTTAACTGCAAGTGTTTTGGAAGAAGAAAGGGCGATCGTGCTTTCGGCTGGATGTGATGACTTTGTTCGCAAACCATTTGCTGAACACACCATTTTTGACGCACTAGCTAAGCATTTGGGAGTCAAATATATCTATGCAGAAACAATATCTCCCCTCTTGGATGATACAGAAAAAATTCCATTGACATCGAAAGATTTTATCTGTATGCCTCAAGAATGGATTACTCAACTATACGAAGCTGCACTTGAGGCAAATACCAACCTCGTGTTACAAGTCGTAGGAGAAATTCCCCAAACAAAAACTCGTTTGATAAAATCCCTGACAAAACTTACCACTCAATTTAAGTTTGAGCAGATTCTTGATTTAGTTGAACCCCTGATAAGCAATGAATCTTAATTCGGAAATCGAAAAGAAAGGTAATATTCTAATTGTAGACGATCTTCTAGAAAATCTACAATTACTAAGTGAGGCGCTCCTCAAACTCGGCTACACTGTTCGCAGCGTCACCAGTGGGCGGATGGCACTCAAAACGGTGAATGTAAAGCGACCAGATGTGATACTTTTAGATGTTAAGATGCCTGAAATGGATGGTTATCAAGTCTGTAGAACTCTCAAAGCCGATGCAGATTTTAGCCACATTCCAGTGATTTTCATTAGTGCTTTAGATGATGTCTTCGACAAAGTAACCGCCTTTGATTCAGGGGCTATAGACTACATCACCAAACCATTTCAAATCGAAGAAGTAGTGGCGCGTCTGGAAAATCAGTTAACCATTCAACGCCAGCAACAGCTTCTGGAACAAGAAAATATTAAGCGCCGGGAAGCAGAAGAGGTACTTTATCAATCGAGGGCTTTACTGGCTAGTGTTTTGAATAGTTCCCTTGATGGTATTGCGGCAATGCAGGCTGTTCGTAACCCCGAAACAGGGGAAATTGAGGATTTTCAGTGTTTAGTCGTCAACCCCGTGATTGCTAGAGCTTTTAAACGCTGTCGTGAAGAGATGATTGGCAAATTGGTACTCAAAAAGTTTTTGAGTAATATCGATCTAGAATTATTTAATCGCTTCGTTAATATTGTCGAGACGGGGGAATCTTTAGAACAGGATTTTTACTATAAATCAGGAAAATCTTGCTGGTTTCACTTCGTAGCAGTCAAGCTAGGAGATGGTTTTTCCATTACTATCCGTGATATTACCGCCCGCAAACAAATAGAATTAGCTCTCCAAGATGCCAATCAAAAATTAGAAGAACTGGCAAATCTAGATGGTTTGACTCAGGTGGCTAACCGTCGCTGTTTCAACAATCGCCTTCAAAGTGAATGGCAACGCCTAGCGCGAAAAAATCAGCCACTTTCTCTAATTTTATTGGACGTTGATACAGCGATTCCCGCTGTTATGAGGTACAGTAGCAGCAATTAGCAAACCAATTTCTTAAATGTTTAGGGTTCATCAACTTGAGGGCAACTGCAATGATTTTATCAATCATTGATGTGGTAGTTGGAGCGAAACTTCGTAA
>JANYGO010000290.1 GCA_025362325.1 Cyanobacteriota bacterium
CTGTCTTTCCCCTAAAATTTCGGTTTCTACCCCCGTCACTTCTCGCCCGGATTTGCTGGTATGCAGCCTCAAGACTTTGGCATTAGTTATTAGGGTAAAATTGTCATATTTTTCGCGGGTAGGGCGAATCGCATTCACCTCCGCATCGGCTTTCGCACCTACTAAACAAGGATAGCCGTCAAAAGTATCGCAGCGAATACAAGGGCTGTTTGTGCGATCGGCTTCATTCAGCTTTAATCCTAAAGGTAAATGAAACGGATTGTAACCGAGCGATCGAATATCATCTGCGAGTACCTGCATATCCGGTTCGTGACTGACAGCAGGATAAGCATAAGGTTGGCTGCACGGCGGTTCAGTCGGATCGGTTCCTCGCGCTCCATGAACGTCATAGAGTGCTTCAGCTTGCGTGTAATAAGGCTCAAAATCTGCGTATTTGAGCGGCCATTCTGGAGAAAATCCTTGCTTGTGAATTACGCGATCGAAATCTCGCTCCCGCAGCCGCAACAAAGCAGCACCATAAACTTTTGTATTGCCACCAACCCAATAGCCAGTTTGGGGTCTAAACTCCTTACCTTCGCGATCGTACCAGCACTCATTCGTATGATAGCGCTCTTTTTGATAAACTTCCAGCGCACTCCAATTCGCTTTTTCCCTCGGCAAAAAGTCGCCTCTTTCTAGCACCAAAATCCTTTTACCAGTCGGTGCGAGACGGTGAGCCAGCGTACCTCCGCCCGCTCCCGTGCCAATAATGATGATATCGTAGTGGTTCGCCGGATTTACCATTGCCAAATTTTTGCCAAATTGTGGTAGTTTCGGAATGATTTTCCCTTAGCTCACTGGTTAAATTTTACCCAGAGATTTAGGAATCAAAACCATGTCAATGATGTGAATCACACCGTTATCTGCTGCCACATCGGGCGTGATGACCTTAGCATCGTTTACCTTAACTCCATCAGACGTATCAATCTTCAGCGTTGAACCTTCGGAGGTGGTGACGGAATTAGTTTGGCCAATTTCTGCTGCTGTGATTTTCTGCTCTGGAATCACATGATAGGTTAAAACTTTAATCAACTCCGGGATATTTTCTAGCAAACCTTCTACTGTCCCCGATGGCAGCTTAGAAAACGCTTCATCAGTTGGTGCAAACACGGTAAATGGGCCTTTCTCTTTTAAACCCTCTGCCAAGCCAGCAACATTCAGAGCTGTGACTAAAGTATCGAAGCATCCGGCATTGATTGCAGTATCTACAACATCTGGCATTGTGATTCTCCTTAATATTTACAGGTTTTTTTACACTGACAATTGAAATTGCCAACGAGGTTTTAGCTGCGATCGAGCAACACTTGCCCTGCATCAATTCGGATGCGAAATAGGCTATAAGGTTTCTCGCGCAAGTCTTCTCCATTATGATAGCTGGGATTCCGATTCCACTGATCTACCGTAAAGTAGAGATAGTCGTCTTGCGCCACAAACAGGCAATTCGGCCACAGCATTCGCGCATCATGGGCGACTGTTTCCCACGTGCCATCGGGGAGGCGGCGCAAAATCGAATTGTTTTCGTAGTTGGTTACATAGAGGCGATTTTTGGCATCGGAAACCATGCCGCCGGAAGCGCCTTTTTCACCGTGATCGATGACTGTTGCTGCCACCTCTTCATCAGGCATATTTTGATTAACTAATGCTTCTATGCTGACACTGTAAAGGTGTCGGCTTGCCAGGGGACAATAAAACAGTCTTTGACCGTCACCGCTGAGGGCAATGCCATCGCTACCGGTGTGGATGTGCTTGGGCGGTTTACCTGGATGTCGCACCATCATCGGTTGACCTTCGACTACTGGTAAAAAGCCGGGAATTGGTTTAGTTGAAGGATGATCGTTGAGTTTGCGCCAACTGTTTCCCGTGGCTAAATCTACGACAACAATGCCGTTAGGCCCTGCTTCCGATGAGTCGGTAATAAAGGCAATTCCATCCTCTCCCCAGCGCAAATCTACGCGCACGTCATTCAGGGTAGAATTGGCTGAGGCGACGGATTCGGGGAAGAGAATTTTTTTGACAATACGATCGCCCTCCAGGTCAATTCCCATCAGTTTCGGGCCGCCAGGGGGCACTGAATTTTCCTTAATTTTTGCATGATCTAAGAGCCACAGCCGATCGCGCGCGTCGATGGTCATCCCTTGCACACACAGCAACCTTTCTGAGTGCGAGGCTGAATCCAGCTTGTGGATTTCTGCATTCGGGTAGGGAACGGGATTACCGTTTTTTTCCTGTGGCTGCTTGAGTTCGGCAACAGTAAATTCTACATCGTCAACCAGTCGGGGATAGCTGATGAAAATTCGCCCTTGCTTGGATACCGCAACACCGATCGGCATCGCATCCTCGAACAGCGCCACGAGTTCTAGATTACCAGCGGATTTGTCGGTAGGCAGTGAAGGTACAGCAGCAATAGATTGGGTAGTGGCCAAGTTCACCATTGCACCCATCCTCTTGAGAATAGCCACGATTCAAATAACCAAAAAATCAAAGTTTCATTTCCTCTCCGACAGGTCGAGCCTGTTATTTATCAACAAAACTCAACTGTTTTATGAATAATTCAATGGGTTAAAAGTAACAATTTACAATTCAAAGATTTATCTATCTAATGGCTTAGTTGTAATTTATATCTCAAGATAGATATGTGGATTACTCATCCTTATCTAACTATATAAATGAGTATTAAATGGTATAGAATACTAATGCCTGAAGCCATCAGTATTTATGACGATCGCCTGAAACCGCTGCTGCGCCCTGGTGCTTCACTCCAGAAAGTTGCCAGCGGCGCAGTCTGGAGCGAAGGCCCGGTTTATTTCCATGAAGATGATAGCGTGGTGTGGAGCGACGCTCACGGCAACCGCTTGCTACGCTGGAGTCCCACTGAGGGAGTGAGCGTTTTGCGCGACCCCTCCGACTATCAAAGTGGCAATTACCGCGATCGCGAAGGTCGTCTCGTCTCCTGTTCGTCGGGTTTGCGCGCGATCGTCCGGCGCGAACACGGCGGCGAATGGGAGGTGTTGGTTGATCGCTACGCAGGAAAGCGCCTCAACAGCCCCAATGACTTGGTAGTGAAGAGTGACGGCACGATCTGGTTCACTGACCCCCCCTACGGCCTCACCCAGCCCAACCAGGGATACGGGGGTGAACAGGAACAGCCTGGATGTTTTGTGTACCGCTTCGATCCGGCGACGGGTGCGATCGATCCGGTGGTGACGGATATGTTGCGCCCCAACGGCCTCGCCTTCAGTCCTGACGAACGCATCTTATACGTGTCGGACAGTTCTGCTTTCAATATGCCCGAGGGGTATCACCACATCCGCGCCTATGATGTTGTGGGCGATCGCGATGTGCGCCACGGCCGCGTGTTCGCAGTCATCGATCCGGGTGTACCCGACGGCTTGCGAACCGACGAACACGGCAATATCTTTACCTGTTCCAAAGATAGCGTGCAGGTGTACGCCCCAGACGG
The DNA here is from genome assembly GCA_025362325.1 of Cyanobacteriota bacterium. GTDB lineage: Bacteria > Cyanobacteriota > Cyanobacteriia > Cyanobacteriales > Microcoleaceae > Microcoleus. The sequence goes on from JANYGO010000290.1 coordinate 3,500, forward strand.
CACTCGCTTGGGGAAAATTTGGGTGCCGGAGACCTGCGCTAACCTGACTTTTGGAGGAACTCGGGGCGATCGACTTTTGATTGCTGCTGGCACGTCTTTGTACGCGATCGACCTCAACACTCGCGGCGTGCAATAAACCGCAGGAAAAATGCTGCAATTGTCGGCTATTTACGGATTTGCACTTGAGGTTTAATGATGTCCATTTGGGAATATTTCAAACGATTGGAAATGACAAAATGATTTACAAATTTGCTCTTGGCGTGGCGATCGCATTTCTATTCGCTAAAGTTTCACCTCACCAGGCAGAACTAAGTTTAAAAGTGTTCAGTTCACTCAATCCTGTTTTCCCGGCGGGGCTTCCCGGCTGGGCGCTGTTATTTTTGAGAGCGGGAGTCGGCGGGTTATTCTTGTTGCACGGCTACCCAAAAATAACACATCTTCGAGAGTGGTCTGCTGCTCTAAAAATGCCGCTGTTTCTTTGTTTCCTCTCAGCGGCGTCGATGTTGGCTGGCGGAGTTTGCCTGATTGTGGGATTGCTGACGCTATTAGCAAGTCTGCCGATTCTCGGTTCGATGCTATTCGCGATTTATTTAGACTTATCCCATCGGTTGCCTTTGGTTGCTAGCGATCCTTATTTAATTCCTAAAGGGCAGTATGAAGGCCCTAATGGCAAGGGCGAACCGCCAAGCTGGGAGAAAGCGTTTATGTACTGTTTGATGCTGGTGGCGATCGCAGTTTTAGGGCCTGGTGCTTATTCGCTGGATGCTTTAATTTTTCGAGGGTGAGTTATTTGCAGTCCGCCAGCTTCGAGTATTACGATTTAGCGAGTGCTATACTCAAGGAAGCACCTTCCTCAAACCCGACCAAGCGGCGGCATCACCTCTTTTACCCGTAGCTCTGATGGCGATAAATAGGATTAAAGTAGGAAATCCGAGCGTAATTGTGTTTCTGATGAGCCTGTCCATTATTTATCCTCTCGGCTGAGCTTTTTCGGATTTTATGTGGCTCTAGATTTCATAGATTTCTAAGGGTAAATTGTCGGGATCTCTGAAAAAGGTAAACCATTTTTCTGTAATCTCGTCAAAGCGAATTTCTTCTACTTCTACTTTTTGCGATTTTAAGTAAGCAACGGATGCTTCTATATTTTCAACAGCAAATGCTAAATGTCTCAAACCGCAAGCTTCTGGATTGTTCACTCTTGCGAGAGGATGGGGAAATGAGAACAGCTCAATCATCGCGCTACTGTTTCCAACTTGCAAATCTAGTTTGTAAGAATTCCTCTCGCTGCGGAAAGTTTCTGTGATAATCGAAAATCCCAATACTTCTACATAAAACTTTTTTGATGCTTCGTAATCTGAGCAAATAATCGCTACATGATGTATTGCTTTTATTTTCATTTGAAAAAAGTTAGTTGTTTTTTTTCAACAGCACAGCAGGTTATTGACAATTATATTTGACTCCGCAACAAAACCTGCTAAATTCAGCGCGATCGCCCTTTATTTTCCCCAGTCAAATCTTAATCTGTCAAATTCTGCAAAAAAAAGCACCCCACTTTGATAAAATGAGAGTTTTGCAGTCAATCACCCCATTTGCATCTCAGGAGACAAGCACCATGGCCCGTATGTATTACGACACCGACGCCAACCTAGACCTCTTAGCCAACAAAACGATCGCGATCATTGGCTACGGTTCCCAAGGACACGCCCACGCCCTCAACCTCAAAGACAGTGGCATGAAAGTCATTGTCGGTTTGTATCCCGGTAGCAAGTCTGCCGCCAAAGCCACCGACGCGGGTTTAACTGTTCACCCGGTAGACAAAGCAGCCGCCGCCGCTGACTTCATCATGATTTTATTACCCGATGAAGTTCAAAAAACTATTTACAAAGAACAAATCGAACCTAACCTTTCAGCAGGAAATGTTTTAGCATTTGCTCACGGTTTTAACATTCACTTCGGCCAAGTTGTCCCCCCAGCCGACGTAGACGTAGTAATGGTAGCGCCCAAAGGCCCCGGACATTTGGTGCGCCGGACTTACGAACAAGGCGAAGGTGTTCCGAGTTTGTTTGCAGTATATCAAGATGCTTCCGGTCAAGCGCGCGATCGGGCAATGGCCTATGCTAAAGGTATCGGCGGCACCAGAGCCGGCATCCTTGAAACCACTTTCCGCGAAGAAACAGAAACCGACCTTTTTGGCGAACAAGTAGTTTTGTGTGGCGGTTTAAGCGCCTTAATTAAAGCTGGATTTGAAACCTTAGTTGACGCCGGATACCAACCGGAATTAGCTTATTTTGAATGTTTGCACGAAGTTAAACTTATCGTTGACTTAGTAGTAGAAGGAGGCCTCGCCAAAATGCGCGACAGCATCTCTAATACCGCAGAATACGGCGACTTAACTCGCGGCCCCCGCATCGTCACCGATGACACCCGCGCCGAAATGCGGAAAATTCTCAGCGAAATTCAATCCGGTCAATTTGCTCGCGAATTCGTTCTGGAAAACCAAGCCGGCAAACCGGGCTTTATCTCCATGCGCCGTCAGGAAGCAGAGCATCCGATTGAAGAAGTTGGTAAAGATTTGCGCGCCATGTTTAGCTGGTTAAAAAAGCACGGTTAATCGATTTTAGATTTTAGATTTTAGATTTTTTGTTCAATCTAAAATCTGAACTGCTAACTAATGGTAGGGTGCGTCAGGGAGAAAATTCTTTAGTGCTCAAAACATTCTGAGCTGACGCACCCTACAATAACTTCCATCAGACTTCTGTCAACTGTCAACTGTCAACTGTCAAAACTATCGACTGGGACTAGATTTTTTTTGCAAGTTATCAATATCCCGTTCCGTTTGCTTGTTTAAATCTCTCGGCTTCACCCATGAAGGCCACAACCCGACGAAGAACTTTCTACTTGCTACGCTGGTATCTCTTAGAGGTTTGGGGAGAAAAGTTAAACTGTCACCGTAAAGGGTAAACAGGGCTACAAACAGAATCAACAGCGGGATAATATTTTTTTTAGGCATAGCAGTTTGGGAGTTAAGTTTGTAAAAGTGCTTTTCTATATTTTGCCCTGGCGCGAACAAAAAATATCAGCGCTCAAGAAAAAGAAACCAGGCATAAGATGGGGAGGGCGGGTTTTGCCTTGATACATCGGCTGGTATCATAGATTGTTATCTAAACCCGCCCCTACAAAATGCTATTGTTTTTTTAAAATCACCTACTTAAATAGAAAAGTCGTATAAATTAAACCGGGTTTCTCGCCTGTGCGTGGGAAATCAAACTGTCAGAAGTACAAATAAATATTAGATGGGGAGGGCGGGTTTTGCCTTGATAAATCGGCTGGTATCATAGATTGTTAGCCAGCACCCGCCCCTACAAAATGCTAATGACTAATGACTACTTATTCCCTTGAATGAAAGTTTGCACGACTGCATTAGTTTCTGGAGAAATTTCTGTTACTAGACGCACTGGAATTGCATTTATTGAAGCAAATTGTGCGTATTCTGGGGTTAGAAAAATAGCATATTTGTCAGCTTCATTCGTTAGTTGAGCAGCCATTGCTAGACTTATAGCTTTAATATAATTGCGGATGCTAACTGCTTTGTCGCCGACAAGTTCATCGCCAGTAATTACTGTGCTCGGCTTGCCAACTTGGTCTAAGGTTGTACTCGGATCTTTGACGCTTAAGTGGGTTCCTCCTACAAATCCGACTAGCCATTTGGGTGAGGGAATTTTGGGGAATCCGGCAATTTGTTCGACTAAGGCGGGTGTTGTTTTGTCGGCAGAACCTGCTACTATTAATGTGGGAATCTTGATTTTACTTAGGCCTGTTTCTCCAAATAATAATGATGTTGTGGGATTCATGGCGATCGCCCTTTTAATCCTCACATCCCGCAATTGATACCGTTCTTGGGGCAATCCAGCCGCCGCGCACTGAATGCCTTCGCCCAAGCTGAACCCAATCAAATCCCCCTGACACCGCTGTTTGAGTCCGGTCAATTGCAGTTCCGCGCCGGCTAAGGACAAGGCTGTGGCGCCGCCGAAGGAATAACCAATTATCATCGATCGGTCGATCGCGATTTTCCCCCGTAAGTTATCATCCGTTTGGTTCAATTTTGCAAGTTCGTCGAGCACAAAACTGATGTCTTTAGGACGGTCTAAAAACTCTTGAGGAGCTAACAACCGAGACTTACCCGCGATCGCAGCATTGGTGTTCGTTTCGTTGCTTCCGGGATGTTCTAAAGCAGCTATCACATAGCCGTGAGACGCTAAATGCTCGGCTAAATAACGCAAATCCGTGCGCACCGAACCCAAACCGTGAGAAAAGACGATCGTTGGTTTGTCAGCCGTCGCAGCTTTTGACCAGTAGACATCAACCGGAATGCGCCGATTGCGGGCGCTGTCGTTCAAATCTAGCTTGAGTACCCGCACGGAATTCGGGCCTGGTAGGCTCGGGTCAAAAGGCAGGTTCAGGGCGGGTTTAACGGCTGCTAACTGAGGTGCGATCGCCGCCATAAACCTCTGAGTTTGCCAAAAACCCGAGTTTAAATTTCCCAAAACTGCGAAAGCTCGATCGAGATCCACGACTACCCGCGAGCTGGGATAAGATTCTATGAAACTCAATACCGATAAGCCTTCCGGCGCGTTCGCCCCCAACACCAAAGCCGCTCGCAGCGCTTCCACACCCGCACCGTCGCGCCTGGGTATGACTGTAGTCAAATCCGTCAGGATCGCAGTCCCGATCCCTGTATTTAGCAAGTTGCTCAAACCAACTACATTCAGCGGAATTTTCGCTCGCAGTGCTCCATAGATTTGACTGCGCTGTGCGTCAGACAGCAGATTGGCGTAGGCTTGCAGTCTGTCGGGGACTTTTCCGGTTTCAGCGAGCGATCGCAAATCTGCAACGGAGATTGACGATTGTAAAATACCTTTGCGGACAACCACCGTTTCCGCAGCTTTTGCAGGGGATGTCAAGCCGCCGAAAGTGCCAATCGCGATCGCGCCACAAACACTCGCCACTGAGGAAAACCATCTGAAATTTGGTGTAATGCTCATTTTTACATGATTTAACTAGAGGGATATCACCATATTCTCAGAATTTTCCCAGATACCGAGAAATTGTTCTAGATGCCGAGAAATTGTCGAGATTGCGATCGCAATTACTTGGCGGGAGTGCGATCGCAATTACTGTGCAAAAGTGCGATCGCCAATGCCTGTGGACATATTTACTTCCCGCTCCATAATCATGCTCGTATTTCCTCATTTTGAGCCATCAACAAGGATATTTAACTTTTTTATTACCCAAGATGACTGATGATTTAACCTCAAATAAGTGAAAATTTAACTAAACAATAACACCAGACTACTTAACCTGTTTATTAAATTTTTGTGAACGGGAAATTGAACTCGCACAAGTCACTTTTTAACCGCGTTCACCGTGCTAAAGTAAGCTGTACGATACCTAACAAAAAATTATGAGTTTCACAGGCAACACTCCCATCGTTGATGGCATTCAGCTTGCTGACGCCAACCCCACTAAAGCAGATACTGTTAACTACACCGTCACTTTCAATCAAAGTGTTACCGGAGTAGATATCGCAGACTTTACCCTGAAATCTACCGCAGTAACGGGTGCAAATATCGCAGCAGTTACAGGTAGCGGTGCTTCCTACAACGTCAGTGTAAACACTGGCAAAGAATCTGGCACTCTGGGATTAAATCTCGTCGATAATGACTCGATTAACAATTCCGTACTTGTACCGTTAGGTGACATAGGTCAAGGCAACGGCAACTTTACCGGACTAACTTATACTATTGATAAAACTCCGCCGGCTGTCAGCTTTGCTCCAGTTGCTCCAGATCCGCGCAACACGAGTGTTACCACAATTCCCATTACTTTCAGCGAACCTGTAACTGGCTTTAACACAGCCGATCTAAGTCTCACTCGCAACGGCGTAGCTGTTCCTCTCACAGGTGCTACCCTAAACAGCACTAACAATACTAATTGGACTTTAGACAACTTGACGGGATTGACCGACGCTGACGGCAATTACCAACTCTCTCTGACTGCTGCTGGTTCTGGTATTGTCGATCGAGCCGGCAACGCTCTCAATACAAATGCTAGCAATATCTGGAGTGCCGACTTCACTGCGCCCACCGCCGCCAGCAGCTTCAGCAACATCAATGCCGCAGGTGGAAATACTTACAACTTCACTGTCACCTATACCGACAATACAGCCCTCAATGTCAGTACCTTAGACAGTAAGGATATTTTGGTCGCTGGGCCTGATGGCAAAACCCAACAGGCAACTCTGGTAAATTTCACGCCCCTAGGTAACGGCACTCCTCGCAGCGCCACCTACTCCTTCGTTCCCCCCGGCGGCACTTGGGATACCGCAGATAATGGTATTTACACGGTACAGCTACAACCTCAGCAGGTTAGCGACACTGTTGGTAATTTTGATGTAGCTGGCAATTTGGGGACATTTACAGTCAATATTGCACCTGCTGCACCTGCACCTGCTGTCACCGCAGCGCCTGCACCTGCTGCACCTGCACCCGCTATCACCGCAGCGCCTGCACCCGTTGTCACTGTACCCGTTTTCACCGCACCCGTTGTCACTGCACCCGTTGTCACCGCAGCACCTGCACCTGCTGCACCTGCACCCGCTATCACCGCAGCGCCTGCACCTGCTGCACCTGCACCCGCTATCACCGCAGCGCCTGCACCCGTTGTCACTGCACCCGTTTTCACCGCACCCGTTGTCACTGCACCCGTTGTCACCGCAGCACCTGCACCCGTTGTCACCGCAGCGCCTGCACCCGTTGTCACTGCACCCGTTTTCACCGCAGCACCAACGCCACCGACACTGATCGTGACAGCAGCGACACCGATTGTGACACCGATCGCCACCGCAGCACCAACGCCACCGACACCGATCGTGACAGCAGCGACACCGATTGTGACACCGATCGCCAAAGCAGCACCAACGCCACCAACACCGATTGTCACCGCAACGCCGACGCCTCAACCAATCGTCACACCGACACCCGCACCGACGCCGATCGACACAATGACACCGGCACTAACATCGATCGGCACATTGATCGACAGGCTGACATCGATCGCCAAGACTGCACCGACTGCAACAACTGCGACGGCGACACCGATGCGGACACTGATCGCGATGACAACGCGAACACCTGTGTTTACCGCACCACCAACGAGCGCGCGCACAGTCAGCGATTGTCCGCCTGCGTCCATGCCGATCAGGCGATCGACATCCACTCCAATGCCTGTGAACCGCGATCGCGAATATGACCCCCTAACTTGCCCTCAGAACAATCAAGTCAATTACCGCAGCAATACTCCAGCACAGATTGCCAAGCCGATCGCACTTTCAGCACCTAATTGCCCTTCTGTTGCCGGCGATCGCGATAATGATGACTTTTTAATCGGCAGCCCGAAAAATACCAATGACGGCAATCAAAAGAGCGATCGAGTTTCAACTATCGGGTTTTCTTTGTTGGGTGAATTCTGTGCTTCTGGAACTCCGCAACGATCCACACTAAATAATGTTCAGAGTTTTGGTCTGACAACTCAGTTGCAATTTAGCCATACAACATTAGTAAATACCGCATCTCAATGCCAAATTCGCTTGATTTAGTCAGGCAATTGAGCGAAGGAAATTAACTAGGTACGTACAATTTACGTGACGCCTAATTCCTGACACAAAACGGAGACAAAGATAAAAACATCATTAATTTATCCCTGTCTCCGTTTTAGGCTCTCTCCGTGTGTTTTTATCCTTGTCTATTTGCTAAGTTTTCTGGCATTTAATTTGTACATTTCTGTCTGTTCAAACACTTGGGGTGGGCCGGAGAGCGCGATCGTACAGTTAAATTTAGACTGCCAGAACTTATTAGGTATAATTTCCTAGCAAATATCGCCATTTGGCTTAGTGCCTTAAGCTAAATTACGGTTGACGTATAGCGTTTTTCAAAAAGGTGAGGTACGAATTTTGGCCTATAAAGCTTGACAATACAGGGTTTCTGTATACCTCATCAATCTGAGAACCGCTATAATATTGTATATTTACTAGAATAAAAGAGAAAACCTATCAGATCGTTTCCGCTGGCATCGGAATCATAATTTTCCGAGTGCAGTGCGATCGCCACCATCGCATTCTATCGTTCCACTGGCCTAAAAAAACCATCTATTTACCTCAGCTATAACGATGAGATCAATGAATACGTTGACACTCCCAGGCTACAAAATCAGCACCTCCATCTCCGACGGCTTCAATACCAGCGTTTACCGGGGAATTAGAGAGTCAGACGAACAACCAGTCATCATCAAAATCCTCAAGGCAGAATTTCCCACCCTCGAACAAATTACCCGCTTAAAAAACGAATATAAAATTACTCAGCATTTATACGTAGAAGGTGTCGTCAAATCCTACAGCCTCGAAACCTATCAAAACCGTCTCGCCCTGATTTTAGAAGACTTTGGCGGCAACTCCCTGGGTCAAATCATCTCCAAAAAGCTTGACTTAACAGCATTTTTAAACATTGGCATTCAGCTAGCATCAGCACTCAACTCGCTGCATCAAAACGGCATCATCCACAAAGACATCAAACCCTCCAACATAATCATCAACCTGGAAACAGGAACAGTCAAACTCACTGACTTCAGCGTTGCTTCGCGGCTGAGCAAAGAAAACCCGCAAATTAACAGCACTAACTTAGTTGAAGGTACAGTCGCCTATATGTCTCCCGAACAAACCGGGAGAATGAACCGCATCTTAGATTATCGCAGCGATTTCTATTCCCTCGGCGTGACATTATACGAAATGCTGACAGGTGAATTGCCGTTTCACAGCAGCGATATTTTGGAACTCGTCCACTCTCACATTGCCAAACATCCCGCACCGCCTTGTAATTGCAGAAGAAACTTAGAAAATAGCGATCCGGTTCCGCAAGTTGTTGCTGATATTGTGATGAAGCTATTGGCAAAAAATGCCGAAGATAGGTATCAAACTGCGGAGGGAATTCAAGCAGATTTAGAAAAGTGTTTGAATTGTTTACAAACAACTGGAGAAATTGCTTATTTTGTACCCGGAAAGTTGGATCGATCGCAACAACTGTCAATACCTCAAAAACTCTACGGGCGAGAAGCTGAAGTCGATCGCCTGTTGGCTGCTTTTGAACGAGTCAGCGGGATTGAAGAGGCGCAACCGCCAGAAACTGCGGAAAATCTACCGCCTCGTCCCCAAAGCGAAATTGTCCTAGTTTCCGGTTATTCTGGCATTGGCAAAACCGCGATTGTCAGCGAGGTACATAAGCCAATTGTCCGACAGCGCGGCTATTTTATCAACGGCAAATTTGACCAATTTAAGCGCAACATTCCCTATGCAGCTTTGATTCAAGCTTTCCACTCATTAATCGGGCAGTTGCTGACTGAAAGTACGGAAAAATTGCAAGCTTGGCGAGAAAAACTATCGGCTGCTTTGGGTGCAAACGGTGCAGTGATTGTTGATGTGATTCCTGAAATTGAGCTAATTATTGGCAAACAGCCGGAAGTGCCACAATTAGGGCCTGGCGAATCTCAAAATCGGTTTAATCGAGTCTTCCAAGAATTTATCGGTGTCTTCACTCATCAATCACATCCGCTGGTGCTCTTTTTGGATGATTTGCAGTGGGCTGATTCCGCATCGCTGAATTTAATGCAATTGTTGGTTGGCAATTCCGAAAGTCAATATTTGCTTTTGATTGGTGCTTATCGGGATAATGAAGTTAATCCGACTCATCCGCTGGTGCCGGCGATCGAGCAAATTGAAAAAACGGGCACTCCTGTTCATCATATCGTCTTGCAACCGCTGGATTTCGGCAACGTCTACGAATTAATCGCCGACACCCTCACCGCTAACGACAAGGTGAAATTGCTGGCTGAGTTAATCTTTCACAAAACGGGCGGCAATCCTTTCTTTATCACGCAGCTTTTGCAAGCACTTTATCAAGAAAATCTGTTAAAATTTGAATTTAGCAGCGGTAGTTGGCAGTGGAATTTAGAGGAAATTCAGGCGATCGGCATTACTGACAAAAGTGTCGTGGAATTGGTGGCCAGCCGCATCGAAAAACTGCCACAAACCACGCAACAAGTGTTAAAATTAGCCGCTTGTATTGGCGATACATTTAGCCTGGATGTCTTGTCAATTGTCAACGAACAATCCCAGGCGCAAGCAGCTAGCGAACTCTGGGCGGCGCTGCAAACTGGATTGGTTCTCCCGCTGAGTAGTGCTTACAAGATTCCGCTGGTTGGAGGCTGGGGATTGGATAATTTGCGATCGATCCTTTCCGCTTCCCAATCTAAGATTTCCTACAAATTCCTGCACGACAGAGTGCAGCAAGCAGCTTATTCTCTGATTCCCGACGGCGAAAAGCAAGCAACGCACCTAAAAATCGGTCAACTGCTGCTCAACAATACTCCCGCTTCGGAGATTGAAGAAAATGTCTTTGATATTGTCAACCAACTGAATATTGGCGTTGAATTCCTCACAGGAAAAACCGCAAAAGATGAACTCGCAAAACTGAATCTGATCGCAGGGAAAAAAGCTAAAGCATCCAATGCTTACGAAGCTGCTGTCAGGTATTTGAATGTCGGTTTGGAACTCATCAATCCCCTTGGCGTGGTAAGTGTACCGGGGTCAAGTTGGCAGACTGATTATGACTTGACGCTGAACCTGCACGTAGAAGCAGCGGAGGCTGAGTATCTGAATACTAACTTTGGGCGATCGCAAGAATTAGCTGATGTCATTTTGCAACAAGCTACAAACCTGCTAGATCAAGTTAAAGTCTACGAACTGCAAATGCAGTCTTATTTGTCTCAAAACCAGATGATTGAAGCAATAAATACTGGTTTAAAAGCTTTGGAAATATTGGGATTTTCCCTATCAGAAATCCCCCCAGAAGGTTTGGCAGGAATTAAGTTACCTCAGCTTGAGGAACTAAAAAACATTCCGGTAATAACTGATGCCTATCAGTTGGCCACAATGCGGATACTCTCGGCTGTTGTTTCTCCTGTTTTTGTGGCCAAACCAGAACTATTGCCGCAGATCATCTTCACAATGGTTCATTTTTCTATTGAACGGGGTCATTCAGCACTTGGGGCGATCGCCTATAGTTGGCATGGCTTGCTGCTGACTGGAGCATTAGGAGAGATAGATGCTGGATATCATTCTGGACAGCTAGCTTTGAAGCTACTAGACCAATTCAATGCTAAAGAACTTAACTGCAAAGTTTCCCACCTGTTTAACACTTTTATCCGGCACTGGAAAGAACACGCTAGAGAGACAATTGCACCCTTAATAGAGAGTATTCACAGCGGCCTCGAAACAGGAGATTTACAATTTAGTAGTTATTCTGCAATCAACAGTTGTTCTTATCCATTTTTGATGGGAGAACTGCTAGAAACTGTAGAAAAAAAACAAGTGCAATACTTCAATTTAGCGCAGAATCTAAAACAAGAGCTTGCGATCGAGTCGCTGGTAATCTGGGGAAAAATTGTTTTAAAATTGCGAGGTGTATCCGCGAATCAATCTGAATTAAGAAGTAATAAATTTAATGAACAAGAAATGTTGCTTCGGCTGCAAAAAACTAACAATTATATGTTAATTTTTAATGTTTATTTTTCTAGAATGCTCCTTAGTTACTTGTTTAAAAAATCAGAAAAAGCAGTTACAAACGCATCATTAGCGGCCGAATATGCACCAGCAGCAATTGGCTTCATGATGATCGGTACGCACAATTTTTACTATTCGCTGGCCATCCTCGCTGTGTATCCAACTGCTGACAGTGGAGAACAAGAAAAACACTTGATGCAAGTAGCAGCGAATCAGGAAAAAATGCAGCACTGGGCGCACCACGCCCCCATGAACTATCAGCACAAGTACGACCTCGTAGAAGCCGAAAAAGCGCGGGTTTTCGGTAAAGATTGGGAAGCAGCAGATTATTATGACAAAGCCATTCAAGGAGCAAAAGAGCAGGGATACATCCAAGAAGCAGCACTCGCCAACGAACTTGCAGCAGAGTTTTATTTGTCTCGCAACAAAGACAAAATCGCTAAAGTCTATCTCACAGAATCTTACTATGGTTACATCCACTGGGGAGCGATCGCGAAAGTCAAAGATTTAGAAGCCAGATATCCCCAATTAGTCGCCCAAACCCTCAACCGAGAAACAAAAAGCCGCAATTTAACTGTCACCACCACGACAACAACCACCAGCAGCGATTTTAGCAAGACTTTAGATATCGGCACATTCATCAAAGCATCTCAAGCTATTACCAGCGAAATTGTCTTGGATAAATTGCTCGCCCGTTTAATCAAAATTTTATTAGAAAATGCCGCCGCTCAAAAAGCAGTGCTGATGCTCTACAAAGATGGCAATCTTTTGATACAAGCAGCTTGCACGGCAGAGCAAAATCACGCCGCCGTCTTGCAGGCCCTTCCCGTTGAAATTAGTCAAGATTTGCCCGTCTCGATTATTAACTATGTTGCCAGAACTCAAAAAGACTTGGTTTTAAACAATGCAGCCTCAGACGGCTTGTTTACCGAAGATCCGTATATTTTCAGCCGTAAACCCAAGTCAATTATTTGCAATCCCGTCATCTATCAGGGCAAACTCACAGGCATTCTTTACCTGGAAAACAACTTAGCTGCGGGTGCATTTACTCCAGAAAGATTGGAAGTTTTAAAGTTGCTCACTTGTCAAGTCGCTATCGCCCTAGAAAATGCTCAACTCTACGCGAAAGAACAAGAAAAGTCGCAGCAACTCGCACAATCTTTGCACAAATTGCAGCAAACCCAAGCTCAACTCGTGCAAACGGAAAAAATCTCTAGTTTGGGGCAGTTGGTAGCAGGTGTTGCTCACGAAGTCAATAACCCTGTTGGGTTTATTTCCGGCAATCTCCACCACGCTAGCGATTACGTACGAGACTTGATTTGCATTGTCAATCTTTACCAGCAGCACTATCCGAATCCTGTGTCGCCAATTGTAGAAGCAGCCGAAGATATTGAACTCGATTATCTGATGGAAGATTTGCCGAAAATGCTGGGTTCTATGCAGCTAGGAACCGATCGCATTCGTGATATCATGCAATCATTGCGGAACTTCTCGCGCATTGACGGGAACCAGAAAAAACCGGCTGACATTCACGCAGGTATCGAGAGCACGTTGATGATTTTGCAGCACCGCTTGAAAGCTAAAGCCGAACGTCCCGCCATTCAAGTGATTAAAGAATACGGCGATTTGCCTGCGGTTGAGTGTTACAGCGGACAACTCAATCAGGTGTTTATGAATTTGCTCGGAAATGCGATCGATGCTTTGGATGAATCAAATGGCGATCGCACTTACGCTGAAATTGACCGACATCCGAATACTATCACAATTTGCACCGAAGTCAGTTCGACAGCGGATTTTGTAGCGGATGTAGCGGATGTAGCGGATGGTAGGAAGAAGGGAGAGGGAAGAGTGGGGAAAATCGATAGTTTTGCTGTGATTCGGATTAAGGATAATGGGCCGGGGATGGCTGAAGTAACGCGGTGTAAACTGTTTGACCCGTTTTTTACCACTAAACCAGAGGGTAAAGGTACGGGATTGGGATTGTCGATTAGCTATCAAATTGTAGTCGAAAAACACGGTGGTGCGATTCAATGTATTTCGGAACCGGGAAAAGGTGCAGAATTTGCGATCGCAATTCCGTTGAATTAGAGAAGGATTAGAGAAGAAAACCCGGCGAATAAAATTCGCGTCTATACAGACAAAACCCGCCTGCGCGGGTTGAAAACGGGGAAATTAAAATTACGTTCTTCTCTTCAACCGGCGTCGGCAGGTTTTGTTCGTATAGGCGCGAATTCTATTCGCCCGGTATTCTGCATCTACAAACCTATTGAAAATCCAAAACCGGGAAAGGTTTCGCCGCTTCTATCTGCGCCGCCAAAGCAATTAAAGTAGCTTCCGCCGCCGGCCGCCCGATAATTTGAATTCCCACGGGCAAACCGTTACTATCTAAAATGGCCGGAAGTGCGATCGCAGGTAAACCGCTAGCATTAAACGGCGGACAAGGAGCAATCCAGTTAATAATCCGCTGCAAAGTTTCTTCGCAACTCAAATCTGCCCACTCGCCGATGCCAATTGGCGAGTGCATATAAGTCGGCAAAACTAACACATCAAAATTTTCAAAGAATCCCACAATCCGCCGTGAAATCACCTGCATTTGATTCACCGCCCGCAAATATTCCCCAGCCGAAACTGTTCTTTCCAACAACCAGCGATTCATCGGTTCCAAAACCTTGCCTGGAATGCCGCTTGCAGCCGGCCCAGACTGCCAAATTACCGTAAACGGTTCGATCAAACCCGTAAAATCAGGGCATCCAGGTTCGACATCATGCCCCAAATCTGTCAGCAACTTGACGGTTTCGAGGACGGCTTGCTGACACACAGGCGCCGCCTCACCCACGGGTGAAATATTGGTAGAAAAAGCAATTCGCAGCTTGCCCAATTTTTCACCGGCAGCCTCTAGAAACGTGGGATTTGGGTCTGGTAGCCAGTACGGATCGCCGGTTGTGTACCCTGACATTACGTCCAAAAGTGCGGCGGCGTCAGCGACAGTGCGCGCGAGAGGGCCGTTGGCAGAAATTCCGCTCAGATAATCTCCGACTGGTGCCCAGGAAACTCGCCCCCGCGAGGGTTTAATGCCCACTAAACCGCAGGCGGAAGCTGGGCCTCGGATCGAACCGCCACCGTCTGAACCTTGGGCGATCGCGCATAAACCCGCCGCTACGGCCGCCGCTGAGCCGCCGCTGGAACCTCCGGGCGTGTAGGCTAAATTCCAGGGATTGCGCGCGGGCCGGAAACCTGGGGGTTCGGTGTAAGGCAATGAGCCAATTTGAGAGGTTGCTGTTTTGCCCAGAATGTTAAATCCGGCTGCTTCGATCCGCCATACGACTGACTCGTTGTAGGGAGATATGTTACCGTGCAGTGCTTGAGTTCCGTAGGTACAGGGAATGCCGGCAACTGGCGTCAAGTCTTTAATCGCGATCGGCACTCCGAAAAAAGGTGGCAATTCCTGTGACTTGTTTAACCCAGCTAGTTGTTCGGTTTGCGCTGTCGCCAGCTCGATCGCCCGATCGGCCGTTACTGTAAAATAACTACCAAGTTGATGGTTTAATCGATCGATCCGTTCCAAGTACAGATTGACAATTTCTAGAGGCGACACTTCCCGAGCGCGGATCGACTTCGCCAAATCTAAAGCTGAAGTAAAAGCCCGATCGACAGAATTCATCGGTTTAAGTCCTTAATAGTTCTCACCAGTATCAATTTATACTTTTGTCTGGCAGAAAAGTTTTTGTGTGAAAAAAAATCCACAAATGTCGAAAATTCATATTCGATCGTAGATCGATTTTGCTCGCAGGAGTGCAAGCGACAGAATATTTCCTTACAGGTGCAGCAGTGTGACCCCGTTTTAGGATAAACTGATCGCAACAGTTAAGCTTTTGTGCCAGAAACGCACTTCGGGCGATCGGCATTGTCCAACTTCCACAACTCATCTGTTCGAGTCAGCCTTCTCACCAAATCAAGGTAGCGCATATGACACAACAGCATCCGCCAGCACCTCGCCCACCCCTACCCGGAGCACCCCCACCACCAGGGCTGCCCCGCCCTCCAGCTCCAGGCATTCCCAGAGCAGCAGGAATGCCACCAGCACCGCCGCCGCCCGGCGCACCAGCACCGCCGCCCGCACCCGCACCGCCGCCCGCACCCGCGCCCCAATCCTTTGCCACACCTAAAAACCCCAGCTCCAGCAGCGGCGGAAATCCGACATTGAAAGAGCTAGTCATCCGAGCCAAAGAAGAAGGAGTATCCGACCTTCACCTCGGAGTAAACGAATTCCCCCGCTTCCGCACGCGGGGCGAGATAGCCGACATC
Organism: Cyanobacteriota bacterium; assembly: GCA_025362325.1. GTDB lineage: Bacteria > Cyanobacteriota > Cyanobacteriia > Cyanobacteriales > Microcoleaceae > Microcoleus. The sequence goes on from JANYGO010000290.1 coordinate 19,473, forward strand.
GGCTATCCACCGACGGATTTAGATACGTTTTTTGGCTGGCTGCGCGAGTGCATGAGCGATGAAGAAATTGAAATTTTCCAAAAAACCCTAGACTTTGACGGCGCTTTCGACTTCGGCTTCGTCCGTATTCGGATCAGTTGCATGGACTCCTTGGCCGGCCCGGCAATGGTGCTGCGGCTAATTCCTGCCAAAATATTGACACTGGAAGAACTGAAGCTGCCAGAGGTCTTTAAGAAAATATGCGGCTACCACAAAGGGCTGATTTTGGTGACGGGCCCGACAGGTTCGGGCAAGTCTACCACTTTGGCCGCCATGATCGACTACATCAACAAGAATAAAGCTTACAACATCATCACGATCGAAGACCCGGTAGAATTCGTACACGAAAGCAAAAAATCCTTGATCAAGCACCGAGAAGTCGGCAGGCACACCCTCAAGTTTATTAACGCTCTCAAAGGCGCTCTGCGGCAAGACCCGGACATGATGCTAGTAGGAGAAATTCGGGACAGAGAGACCGTGGAAATCGCCCTCAAAGCCTCTCAGACAGGTCACTTAGTTGCAGGAACCCTGCACACCAACAGTGCGATTAAAACCCTGAACCGGATTCTGGATATGTTCGGGGCGGAAGAACAGGAGGCCATACGGGTTTCAATTTCCGAATCCCTAGTGGCGATTATTGCTCAACTGCTGTGCAAAACCACAGACGGCAAACGCGCTGCTTTCCACGACGTAATGATCAATACCGACGTGGTTAAGGAATACATTCTGAAGGGGCAGAATGAGGAAATCAATCAAATCATGATCAAAGATACTTATGAAGGCATGACGACGATGAATAAGTCGCTCTACGGCCTTTATCAAGAAGGTCGGATTACTGAAGACCTTTGTGTAGAGAACTCGCCGTTCCCGAACGAAATGGCTCAGATGCTCCGAGGTCGAGTCTAAAGATAGAGTGTTAACAGTTAACAGTTAACTGTTAACTGTTAACTTTTATTGGTGTACTTCTTTGAAAGTCGATCGCCCGATTTTGCCGGAATTTTTCAAAGGCATTGCACTATTTACACCGGGGGGAGACTTAATCTATTGCATAGACCCTCGCAAGCAAACTCAGTGGCACTTGCAGTTGTGCGTAGCTCTCCAGGAGATACTAGGTTTGTCGGAACCGCCGCATTTTCTGATACCTTGCTACACGGCAACCGTTGACTGCTGGATCGATCGCACCAATGGACAGTTGCGGGTTGCTGCCGAGGCATACCCCCCCGTGCTGCGACATCAAACGCTACTAAATGCCATTTTTGGCACTGCTGACTTGGTTTGGGAAGCCCGCAGCGACGAAATGTGCGAACCGATGGCGATCGCAACTTATCACGAACAATTCCCCGAACTGTGGGAAAATCACGACTTAGTTGTACAGTATCCGATCGCCCAAGGTCGATCGGACTTGCTCAATGGTGCGATCGTACCTCCCTCGCGCTTCCGGCAATCGCAGCAGACGCCACCAACCAAACCAACAGCACTCACCCCACCGCCACAGACTCAAGGGTACGTTTTGCGGCTGTTTGTTTCCGGTAGCAACCCCAGCACCGAACGCACCCTCGAAACTTTACACCAATTGTTAGAGCAATGTCTCGATCGTCCCTACACTTTAAAAGTAATTGATGTGTTGAAACATCCCGAACAAGCTGAAGCAGATCAGATTTCAGCAACTCCTACTTTAATTAAAATCTGGCCGAAACCCCTGCGGCGAATTGTCGGGGAATTGAACGATGCTGAAAAAATAGTGCGGCTGCTGAGCAATTCGGAATTTTAGATTTTTGCGATTATTGAATACGGGCGATTCCCTACGGAATAGCTTCGCCGCGCGTACGACATCATAAAATTAGTTCGATCGTTCGGACTTCAGTCCTCTTAAAATTCAGAGGACTGAAGTCCGAACGATCAAACCTTTGGGCTCAATCAGGAAGACAAACATCCGGCGCGCACAAACCGTGAAAATCTAAAGTTGTGACTTCCAAAGTATCCAACTCAACTCGCCGAATCACGTGATTGTTCGTATCAGCAACAAATAAATGAGACCCGATCGCGCTCAACCCTGAAGGTTCAAAAAATCGAGCATTAAGACCTTTAGCATCAACCAAACCAGCCGTACCATCTCCGATCATCGTCCTGCACGTACCGCCCCGGTGGTCGATCCGCTTAATTTTGTGATTGTAAGTATCAGCAACCCAGAGGTAATTTTGAGCGTATTCAACACCCAAACAGTGCTGCAACCTTACCTCATCACCGCGGCCGTCTTTATCGCCAAAACCAAACAATTCACCGCTACCGCAGACAGTGCGCACCTTCGGGTCTTCATCGATACCAACAGCGCGAATCGAACTAATTTCGCTGTCAGCAACAAACAACTCCGATCGATCCGTAGACAAGCCGCTGGGCTGAGAAAAAGCAGATTCTGCAAGACTTCCGTCAACACAGGATTCTCGGCCAATACCCGCATAAGTGCCGATCGTACCAGTGTCTAACTGCATTTCCCAAATTTGGTGCGAACCCGCCATCGCGATAAAAAGTCGATCGCCAACTCTTTCTAAATCCCAAGGCGAATTCAATTGCATCTCTAAACCCTTGCCGCTGCGGGGTGCAATTTCGTTACTTTGTTCGCCACTACCAGCAACAGTTTCCACCCGTTGAGTCGTAAAGTCGATCGTTCTGATAGCGTGATTTTCTGTATCAGCAACATATAGAATTTGACTTTCTGCATCAAAAGCCATACCTTGAGGTGCAAAAAACTCAGCTTCTTCAAAGTTACCATCAGTTAAACCCGGTTTCCCAGTACCGATGACGTGCAGCACCTCACCTTCGATACTGCTGATAACAATGCGATTGTGTCCAGAATCCGCAATAAACAAGCAAGAACCGACCAAGTTTTGGATAACTGAATTAGCAGGCCCGGGCAATACAGTTTCATCTACAGATCCACTGTCCTCAGTCATTTCCCCCAACAGCGCCTCATGTTGGTGAAGCTGTTTTGCCTCCGTTGGAGCGATCGCAAATGCCAGCACTTTACCAGGAAAAGCCAGCGGTGTTGATACAGGTTTGCGCTGTTTTTCTAAGCTGAAACGAAGTTCTTGAAAGGCGATCGCATTTTTATCTTTGTATTCAGCAATTAACTTGCCAACTAACTCGTCAAGTGCTTCTCTATTGCCTTCACCGGAAACAAAGCCAACGACATAACTTTCAGGATCGATCACCATTAAAGTCGGCCAAGCGCGAACGGCGTAGTTTTGCCAAACTTTCATGCCGCTGTCTACGATTACCGGATGTTCGATATCGTAGCGGAGGATAGCTTGGCGGATGTTTTCTACTTCTTTTTCGTTTTCAAATTTAGCCGAGTGAACGCCGATTACAGTTAGGGAATCTTTATATTTTTGTTCGAGGTATTTTAAGTCTGGGAGGACGTGCAAACAGTTGATGCAGCAATACGTCCAGAAGTCGAGAATGACGACGCGCCCTTTTAAGGATGCAATGGATAAAGGTTTCTCGGTGTTCAACCAAGGGTATTTTACGGGGAATTCTGGTGCTCTGACGCGAGGCATGGCATCTCCTGGGTAGGATGTGAATGATTTTTTTACTTCTTTAATTTAGCGGGAAGTTTGGCAGGATGGGAAGAAAGCTTACTAAACCGGGGCTTTTGGAGACAGCGAAGATGGCTGGGGCCCAAGAGGGGGCCGAGGGAGGATGGTAAAACAGACACGGAGTCAAAACGATTTTTGCTTTTATAAAGCGGTTTCCACCGTCGAGCGACATTAATGGCGATGGCGATGGTGTCTGTCATGACCGTGAGGGTGCAAATGGAATAGACCGATATGTTCGTGCGGATGGTTGTGGAATTCGCTCACAGCCATCGCTGGCTCATGGACGTGCTGATGGTGTTCGTCGTGGACGTGTTCGTGAGAGTGCAACATATAGTGCAAGTGTTCGTGTTCGTGGGGCTGGGGCTTGAGGGTGAGTTGTACGATCGCCAGTAGCCCTAAGCCCACCAAGCTACCGTACAGGAACTCATTCTCAGCAAATTGGGTTCCCAACCACCCGGCTAGGGGGTAGGAGACGGCCCACCACAGGTGACTCCAAGCGAAGTGTGCGCCGTAAACGCGCCCTTGTAACGCTGTTGGGATGCGGTCTGCAATCAAAGTTTCGGTGGGTAAGTTCACTAAGTTTTGCCCTGCACCGGCCACCGCCCAGAGAACCATCAATCCAGCCAAACTGACGTAGTTGGCAGGCATCAGGGCTAATGTTACGATCGCTGCACCAATCAGAACTTGTGTTGTACGCGGTATACGTGTATCGATCGCGCCCACAGCTACTGCACTAATAGTCGCACCAATCCCAAAAGCTGCCATCACCCAACCGTACTGCACCTCTCCCAATTTGAGTGTCCCCTGAACGTAGCCTACTGTGTTGACGAGGATTTGCGCTCCGGCGATCGAGGCGACTAACTGCATCGCCAGGGCGTAGCGAATCGGAGCATCGGTTAACAGACGAGTCGTACCTTCTTTGATGTCTTGCAAGGTTCTCCCCACTGTCCTTGACGCCTCTTGGTTCGACTCGACAGTAAGCTGACCGGGTAAGCTAAAGATGAGGATAGCTGCAACCACAAAGGTAATGGCATCCAGAAAGAAAACCTGCCTTGCTCCGATGAAAGCGGCGACCGCTCCGGCAAGACCGGGGCCGAGTACACTTAGTAATTGGTAAGTGGCGCTAGAAAGTGCGATCGCAGAAGGATAGTCGTTTTGTCCCGTCACTAAGGGAATTGTCGCTTTGTAGGTCGGCGTAAAGAAGGCATTGAAGACGTTGAGCGATAAAATCAGAGCATAGATTTGCCAGACTTGTGTTACGAATGGTAACAGGCTAACGATCGACATTCGGGCTAAGTGGGTTATGACCATGATCCGCTTGCGGTCAAAGCGATCGGCTAAAGCCCCCGCTAGTGGCGACAGCAACACGAAAGCCGTGACGCGCAGAGTCAGAGCTGTTGATAGCACTAAGCTAGAGTTTTTTCCAGCCAACTCAAAAACCAGGAGGGCTAAACCGACCCAGGTGAGTGCATCTCCTAAAAGACTGGTCGTTTGAGCTGCATAGAGCCTCGCAAACCTGGGGTTTCTGAGGCTGTGAAACAGACGAAAATTATTCATCTAATCATTTATTGTTAATCAAATTGTCAATCACAATCTAACAGCAACCGCCGCCGTTATAGTGCCAAGTCGAATCAGTAATTAACACCTTATCCGGCATCAATCCCCCCAACTTTCCAGCAGTTTTATCGCACACCGCCGCCGGAACTCCCCGCTGCAAAACGTGACCAGCTCCGTCATCAAACAGCTCTTCAGACCCCGCATAAATCGCCGTCTTGCCAGTAAAAACGCAAGGGCCGTCCGGGGGAATGTCCACTTTAAAAGACACTGTATCAAGGCTTTCTAAGAGCAAATCTGCATCCAATTTGTAATTGTGTTTGTCCAGCAGTCGGTAAGGACGGCGCGCCCGAACTTCCACTTGCCCAAAACCTACGTCTACAAGGTGTTGAACGTATTCTGCGTAGGTCAGAGCGCCGGACAAACATAGCGCCCGCAAGCGTTGGTCTTCTTTCAAATGTTGCGGAATTGGTCGAGTTGCGATCGGATCGCTCATCAACAACCTGCCCCCTGGCTTCAACACGCGATAAGTCTCTTTCAATGCCTTAGCTAAATCCGCAGGTTCAAAGATATTAAACAAGCAATTTTGTGCGACAACATCGACAGAAGCATCCGGTACCGGCAACGCGAAAGCATCGCCTTCTATAATTTCGACAAAACTTGCATCAAACCATTCATTTTCATTAGCGGCAATTTGCAAGTTGCGTGCGGCAGCTTCTCGCATTGCTGCAACCGGATCGACAGCAATTACTGCTCCTTTATGTCTAGAAAAATAAGCAAATTGCAGCGCTTCCAAACCGCCGCCGACGCCTACATAAAGCACGACTGGATTGCCCACAAGTTCGGCGGCGTGAACGGTTGTGCCGCAGCCGTAGTTCATTTCTTGCATTTGTTCGGGAATTTTTAATCCTGGCAGTTGCAAGGGGCTGCTTTGGACGCAGCAAAGACCGATTTGGGGAGTTTCGGCAACGTCGCTATAGAATTTGGCTGCTGTTTCGAGATAGGTCATTTTTGATTTTCCTGGTTGGTATTTTTGACCGCAGATGTAGGCAGATTTACGCGGATTAACGCTGATGGATGCAGAGATTTTTTTCTTAGGTTTCAAATTCGACTTTTTGTTCGGATTTGGGCTGATTTTTTGGTGGGGAAACTGTTGTTTCGGGAACGGCTAATTCGGCGCTTGGTTGACTGGGAGTTTCAGCGGCGCTTTCGGGAGCGGCAATCGGTGGCGCTGGCGCTACAAGATTGGGAGATGGTTCTGGTATCGCAGGAGCGACTATTTGTGGTTTTGGTGCTTTGTCTGTTATTTCTGGCAGTGTTGGCGCTGCTGAAGGAGTCGCAGGTTGGGTATCTTGATGCAAAAAGTTGCGGAACCGATTGTAGTATCCTTTATATTCCTGTTTCTGTGTTTGGGGAGTTGCTGCTGGTGTCGGTTCTATGATTTTAACAGGTGCAAGAACTTTGGGGGTTTCTAACTGTGGAGTTGCTGTCGGTTTGGGTTCTATGACTTGAACGGGTTCCACAACTTTCGGCGCTTCTAGTTGGGGGGTTGCTGTCGGTTTGGGTTCTATGACTTGAACGGGTTCTAGAAGTTTCGGCGCTTCTAGTTGGGGGGTTGTTGTCGGTGTGGGTTCTATTATTTGAACGGGAGCAATTTTCGGCTCTAAGCTGGGCTGGGTAACTGGGGTTTCTGGAACCGCTGGTGAGGGTTCGGCTGCTGGTGTTTTTTCTGATGCTGGTGTCGGTGTTGGTTGGGGGGTTGGGGTTGGTTGGGGCTTGGGGGATTGGTAGGTGCGATCGACTATACCGCGAGTATCTGCTACTGTTAGTTCGCCCCGCACTAATTTTGAAAGAGGATCTTTGCCCTGCGGTTCGTAATTTATCAGTCTGACTGTATTATTAAAGGCGTTTTTGACGATATTTCCCCGTTCGTCGATTAATTCTAGCTGTACCCAATTTTTCCCTGGTTTGAATCCTTTAAGATATATAGGTTGCCATTGGTCGATCGCGAAACTTTCCCCGTTCACTGTGGCTCGAATTTTCCAGTCGAGTATTTCATCTTCGGAATTTTCTTGAGCTACTCGGTGCAAAGGCGCATTTGTCAAGTAAAAATCGAGCAGGATGGGTTCTGCCCCGTAGCTGCCTTGAGGGCTGTTATAGGTTAATAGGGGCAATGTTCGATCGGGCTTGTTGTCCTCTGTTTTGCTAAAAACGTGAAAGGTGGTTTGGGCGTATGCACCTTCGTTTTTAAAGCTTTCTTCCCAAGGGCTAGCGGCGAACACCCGCAGGGTATGGGTTCCGGGTTCTAAGTCCGAGAGCGTTACAGGCCCGTTGATGTCGTAAACTGCTGCATAAGGTTGGTTGTCTAATAAAACTTGCAGGTGGGGTCCCAAGCCCAAGTTTGCGTCTTGGAAAATGGGCAAGTCCTTAACTTGGAACTCAACAGATACATTTATATCCTGAAGCACTTCGTCAGGTTTGGGATTCAAAATACTTATTTGAGGCTGGTAGATTAAGAGAGCCTGACGCAGTTGTTGTATGGCTTCTGGGGGAGAAACCTCTGAGATTTTGTTGATCTCGGCGGTAGCTGAGCCGCTCTTGTTCTCTGATTTGGGCATGGAGGGATCGCGCGCCCCACAGCTTGCTAAACCGAAAATTAATACTGCTGCTGCCAACAATGCCAGCAGCCTACCTGCAACCGTTCTGTGCCAATTGATGCCAATCACGCAACTATACTCCTAGAAGCCTTCTCATAGGGAACTATAGCCCAAAACCGAATTTAAGATTGGGGAATTGCCGATCGGCAATTCGGGGGCCACTCTGCCCCGGATTGGTGGCTGCGCCAGCTACCAATCCGATCCCACTAATAACTCCTACAGCCGTTTTCTTAAACATCTCTCCATAAATGAGTATTTCTCAATTACCTAATCTTTGAGTTTTGTAAACTTAATGGCAATACCCCTTGACTTTTTTGAGGCACTGTGGAAATAAAAAGGCTTATTACATCAAGAAGAGAGGGTTTTTTAAGTATTGTTAACAAGCGATTCATACTCCTCGTAGCAGGCTTATAATTCATAAAACTCCCTCAAAAGGAGCAGCCGCATCAATCCTGAATCAATCTTGAATCAAGGAGGCGATCGGCGGCTCAAGGCGAGAAGAGTTGGCAGTACCCAGGGACATTGTTAGCGACACTGGGGAACTGGCTTCTTCAAAGAAGCAAAATGCTTGGGGAGACGATGCAGGTGCGTCTAACTCTGCAAAGAGTAAAGTGCAAGCAGTGTCGGTGAACCGAGAATCCCCCGCCTAATTAAGCGCCGGGAATGTCAGATACAGTATTCAGTTCTCGTTCCTTGTCTTACCGAGAGGAGAGTCTTCATGACCATTAGTCCTCCAGAGCGAGAGGTAAAAGTTAGAGTAGTAGTCGATAAGAATCCGGTGCCAACCTCTTTTGAAAAGTGGTCAAAACCAGGTCATTTCGATCGCACTCTAGCTAAGGGGCCAAAAACCACCACTTGGATTTGGAACCTCCACGCTAACGCTCACGACTTCGACAGTCATACAAGTGACTTAGAAGACGTTTCGCGCAAAATCTTTAGCGCTCACTTCGGCCACTTGGCAGTAATCTTCGTTTGGTTAAGCGGCGCATATTTCCACGGCGCTAAATTTTCCAACTACGAAGCTTGGCTGACAGATCCAACAGCCATCAAGCCCAGTGCTCAAGTGGTTTGGCCGATTTTTGGCCAAGAAATTTTAAATGCAGATGTAGGCGGCGGCTTCCACGGAATTCAGATCACATCTGGTCTGTTTCAACTGTGGCGCGCTAACGGCATCACTAACTCATACCAGCTATATTGCACTGCGATCGGCGCCTTGGTAATGGCAGCATTGATGCTATTTGCCGGTTGGTTCCACTATCACGTCCGCGCTCCGAAACTGGAATGGTTTCAGAACGTAGAATCGATGATGAACCACCACTTGGCAGTTTTGCTAGGCTGCGGCTGCTTGGGCTTTGCAGGACAACAAATTCACGTTGCTCTGCCGATCAATGCTTGCATGGACGCGATCGATGCAGGCTCACCGTTGACAGTCGGCGGTAAGCTGATCAAAACAGTTACCGACATCCCCCTGCCGCACGAGTGGATTTTGACGCCGGGCTTGATGGCTGACATCTACCCGAGCTTCGCTAAAGGTTTAACCCCTTTCTTCACCCTCAACTGGGGCGCATACTCAGACTTCCTGACCTTCAAAGGCGGTCTGAACCCAACCACAGGCGGTCTGTGGCTGACAGATACAGCGCACCACCACTTAGCTTTGGCAGTGCTGTTTATCGTCGCCGGTCATATGTACCGCACGAACTGGGGCATCGGCCACAGCATGAAGGAAATCTTAGAGAACCATAAAGGCCCCTTCACTGGTGAAGGTCACAAGGGTCTCTACGAAATCCTGACTAATTCTTGGCACGCGCAACTAGCCATTAACTTGGCAATGCTCGGCTCTGTGAGCATCATCGTAGCTCACCATATGTACGCGATGCCTCCGTATCCGTACATCGCGACAGACTACCCGACTCAGCTATCCCTGTTCACCCACCACATGTGGATTGGCGGATTCCTGATTGTTGGCGCAGCGGCTCACGCAGCAATCTTCATGGTGCGGGACTACAATCCGGCTGGAAATGTCAACAACTTGTTGGATCGCATGATCCGTCATCGAGATGCCATCATTTCCCACCTGAACTGGGTTTGCATATTCTTGGGCTTCCACAGCTTCGGTTTGTACGTTCACAACGATACAATGCGGGCTTTCGGTCGTCCTCAAGATTTGTTCTCAGATACCGGTATTCAATTGCGTCCGATATTTGCCCAATGGGTGCAAAATATCCACGCCTTGGCTCCGGGCACAACAGCTCCGAATGCTATGGAAATCGTCAGCCACGCTTTTGGCGGCGGTGCAGTAGTAGTCGGCGGCAAAGTAGCGATGATGCCTATAGAGTTGGGTACGGCGGACTTCTTGATCCACCACATCCACGCTTTCACCATTCACGTTACAGTCCTGATTCTCTTGAAAGGCGTGTTGTTTGCACGCAGTTCACGCTTAGTTCCTGACAAAGGTAACTTGGGCTTCCGGTTCCCTTGCGACGGCCCCGGCCGTGGCGGCACCTGCCAAGTTTCTGGTTGGGATCACGTGTTCTTGGGCTTGTTCTGGATGTACAACTGCATCTCGATCGTGATTTTCCACTTTAGCTGGAAAATGCAGTCGGACGTGTGGGGAACAGTATCGCCAGACGGCACAATTTCTCACATCACCGGCGGCAACTTCGCACAAAGTGCGATCACGATTAACGGCTGGCTACGGGACTTCCTCTGGGCGCAAGCTTCTCAGGTAATTCAGTCCTACGGTTCGGCACTGTCGGCCTACGGTCTGATGTTCCTAGCTGGACACTTCGTATTCGCTTTCAGCTTGATGTTCCTGTTCAGCGGCCGCGGCTACTGGCAAGAACTGATTGAGTCCATTGTTTGGGCTCACAACAAACTCAAAGTGTCTCCGTCGATTCAGCCTCGCGCTCTGAGCATTATTCAGGGTCGGGCAGTGGGTGTAGCTCACTACCTCCTGGGAGGAATTGTCACTACGTGGGCATTCTTCCTAGCGCGAATCATCTCGGTAGGGTAAACTACCTTTAGGTTTTGGATTCAGGATTTGGGATCGATCTCAAACCCAGAATCCAAACCTCGGAACCGAACCTCTTCAACGTTCAGGATTCAGGATTAATCAAGGCTTATGGCAACGAAATTTCCAAAATTTAGCCAAGACCTTGCCCAAGACCCGACCACACGGCGGATCTGGTACGGGATTGCCACAGCGCACGACTTTGAAAGCCACGATGGCATGACCGAAGAAAATCTTTACCAAAAGATTTTTGCTTCTCACTTCGGCCACCTAGCAATCATTTTCTTGTGGACTTCGGGCAGCCTGTTCCACGTAGCATGGCAAGGTAACTTTGAACAGTGGATTAAAGACCCCCTAAATGTTCGCCCGATCGCTCACGCGATTTGGGACCCCCAATTCGGTGCTCCAGCAGTAGAAGCTTTCACTCAAGCGGGTGCTTCTAATCCAGTAGACATCTCTTACTCAGGTGTTTACCATTGGTGGTTTACCCAAGGGATTCGGACAAACGCTGACCTGTATCAAGGAGCTATCTTCTTGCTACTGCTGGCTTCAGTCTTCCTGTTCGCAGGTTGGCTCCACCTTCAGCCTAAGTACCGTCCGAGCTTGTCTTGGTTCAAAAATGCTGAATCTCGCCTCAACCACCACTTGGCTGGTTTGTTCGGTGTCAGCTCTTTGGCTTGGACAGGTCACATGGTTCACGTTGCTATCCCCGAATCTCGCGGACAGCACGTAGGTTGGGAAAACTTCTTGTCTACCCCGCCTCACCCGGCCGGTTTGGCTCCGTTCTTCACTGGTAACTGGGGCGTATACGCCGAGAACCCAGATGCAGCGAGCCATGTCTTCGGTACTTCCGAAGGCGCTGGAACAGCAATTCTGACTTTCTTGGGCGGCTTCCACCCTCAAACAGAATCTCTGTGGTTGACAGACATCGCTCACCACCACTTGGCGATCGCAGTTCTGTTTATCGTTGCCGGTCATATGTACCGGACTAACTTCGGTATCGGTCACAGCATCAAAGAGATGTTGGATTCTAAGGCAGGTTTGGTCGGCGGCAAGAGTGAAGGTCAGTTCAACCTGCCTCACCAAGGCCTCTACGAAACCTACAACAACTCGCTGCACTTCCAACTGGCATTTCACCTCGCTGCTTTGGGCGTGATTACCTCCCTGGTTGCGCAGCATATGTACGCGATGCCTCCCTACGCTTTCATAGCGCAGGATCACACGACAATGGCTGCGTTGTACACGCACCACCAGTACATTGCTGGTTTCATCATGGTCGGCGCTTTCGCCCACGGAGCTATCTTCTTGGTGCGGGACTACGATCCTGAATCCAATAAAGGCAACGTGCTCGATCGCGTGTTGCAGCACAAAGAAGCGATTATCTCTCACTTGAGCTGGGTGTCGCTGTTCTTGGGCTTCCACACTCTCGGTCTTTACGTTCACAACGACGTTGTAGTGGCTTTCGGAACTCCTGAGAAGCAAATCTTGATTGAACCAGTGTTCGCACAGTTCATCCAAGCTGCTCACGGGAAGGCTCTCTACGGCATGGACGTGCTGTTGTCTAACCCTGACAGCATTGCTTCTACCGCTTGGCCCAACTACGGCAACGTATGGCTCCCAGGCTGGTTGGAAGGCATCAATAGCTCTACTAACTCTCTGTTCTTGGCGATCGGACCGGGCGATTTCTTGGTTCACCACGCGATCGCACTTGGCTTGCACACCACCACCTTGATCTTGGTCAAGGGCGCTCTGGATGCACGCGGTTCTAAGCTGATGCCGGACAAAAAAGACTTCGGTTATGCTTTCCCTTGCGACGGCCCAGGCCGTGGCGGTACCTGCGATGTCTCTGCTTGGGACGCGATGTACCTGTCTGTTTTCTGGATGCTGAACACCCTAGCTTGGGTAACGTTCTACTGGCACTGGAAGCACCTGGGCATCTGGCAAGGTAACGTGGCTCAGTTCAATGAGTCTTCTACCTACCTGATGGGCTGGTTCCGCGATTACCTCTGGCTGTATTCTTCTCAGTTGATCAACGGTTACAACCCGTACGGTACTAACAACTTGTCAGTCTGGGCTTGGATGTTCTTATTCGGACACCTCGTTTGGGCAACTGGTTTCATGTTCCTGATCTCTTGGAGAGGTTACTGGCAAGAGCTGATCGAGACTTTGGTTTGGGCTCACGAGCGCACTCCTCTGGCTAACTTGGTTCGCTGGAAAGACAAGCCTGTTGCTTTGTCGATCGTCCAAGGTCGTTTGGTTGGCTTAGTTCACTTTACTGTGGGCAACATCCTTACTTACGGCGCGTTTGTAATTGCCTCGACGGCCGGGAAATTCGGGTAATTCCGAACTCTGGTTTCTAGGTAATTAACTGAAATCCCCTGCCTTCTGGCGGGGGATTTTTTGGTATAGAAGAAGGAAGTTCGGCAACGGATTTTGTAACTGATGTAACGGATGTAATGGATTTCAGGAGTCAGGAATCAGGAAAATGCAGTCCGATTAATGTTTATGGTCGGGAGAATGCGAAGCGGTTGGCTGAGTCTGTCAAGCACGAATAAAAGTGCCATCGATCAGTCCTAAAAACCTTCAGGCCAAAGCTTTTCGCGGTAATTTGCACCTACAGAAAAATTTATAGTGCGAGCGGGGTAAAATTAGTAGTTAGGTTCCCAAGTTTCGGGGATAAGTGGTTTATCGAGAGGACTGGGTTGTGAATACAATTATTGACACACAAGTGCTTTCATATCGTTTCAAGGAGATTGAGAACGATGTCCACGACGGAAGCCGAGCTATTTCATCAATTACAGCTAATGAATTTTTACTGGCTCAGCCCAGAGACTCAAAGCAACCTGACTACTACATTCTTCATCCAGCTAGATACTCGGTACTAAATTCAGAAGAACGTGATTTTGGTATTCCCGAGCATTTTGGAAATCCTAAATGGGCCAAGGGAGGTGCTTGTCGGACAGACCAAGTGATTATCGACTTTGGCAGTCAGCTCTCTGCATATCGTGAGTTTGGAAACGAAGCAATTGCTGAGGTTATTAACAAAAAAAACTATGGCGTATATGAACTCAGTGTTTCTCATTTATCTAAACAAAAGCAGAAGTACCTCAAAAAACGGTTGAAATACATTTTGGATAATAATTATCGTTGTTACTCTCTAACTAGAGCGACAATAGAAAATGGGTTGACTCTGTTTTCAGAGTTTGCTGCTCAACATAACTGCAAAAGCAATATTCGTAACACTATCAATGACATCTTAATACTGGCGACTGCTGTTGACAGACAAAAGAAATTTATAACATATGATAATGTGCTAAATCGTTTTGCTGCTGAGTATTATGAGGTGCCAGCTCACCAAAACGAAGATGAATTGATAATCGATTTTTCAGAGGAGACAACTGAAAGTAGAAAAAGTAAGGAAAGTAAAGGATATGTCAATAGGGGTTGGAGTTACTCGGTTCGTAATAACCGAGAGGTACAGGGAACCTAACAACCCGCTTGTACCCAACCGCATTAAGATTGTCTATTGGAAGCAAGAAGGTATCTGTGGTGGGTGAAGCGAAAGCTTATGACATGGTTCTTACAACTATAGTGGCTGTAGGAGCGATCGCCCTTTTCACTTCACTAAAAGTGCGATCGCTCTCTCAACCTGATTCTTAGGGGGAGTTGAGTTTTAATTGAAGCCTTTCTCTATTATTCGAGCAAACATCGGGATTAGTATTGCAAATCTCTTCAACTAAAGCAAAATCATCGCTCTGACTATAAATAAACCTAGAGCTCTGGAGTACCTGAAGGCGGTTGTAGTCAAGCACATATTCCTTTGTTAGAGGAACTAATGTTCGCTCCAGGTTTAGCTTGTGCCGGAAATATTTCTTTTCCAACATGATTAGGATCAGCTTACTGTTAATAGGAAATACTACCTCGATTCCCTCTGAAGAATAACCACTTGACTCTAAATGGGGAGCCATTACAACTGGATTATCGGATGTAAAAAATAGTTTATCTGTACTATTTACTCCTATCAACCAAATATGATTTAAAAGAATCTCTGCAAGCTCTTTGTAATGATCAAAAATAAATTTTGCTTGTGTGATAGGCATACCATCATTTTCCAAGGCTGATAATGTAGACATACACTGATTCAGTCGGTCTTTTTTTATTTCATTAGCCAATGATTCGTCAACCTTAATAGAATTGTCTTCTTCAAACTTATTGATGCCTCTTGATAATTCATCTTCTACTTCTTCTACTATATTGGGTATCAATGGTTGAGTTTTTTGCCAAACCTCGTTTGAAAAATCTCTAAAATCTTTTGTACGGAGAGATTGAACGGCTACCCAATATGCTAAATCAAGCTTCTGGTCTTGAGTTAAAACTTGAAGATAATCCACTTTTTCTGAGGGCTTCAGACTGCGGATGCCTTGTATTTTCTTCTGGATATGATTCATAAACTTAGAAGCTTTTGTTTCAAGTTCTGAGAACCACTTTTCCATCGGTTGTTGGCGCTCTTTAGTGCCAGATTGTTGAGGAAAATCATAAAAATATTTTTCACACGCTAAATTTTTGACGTTAGTAAATGGGAGCATTTTCTTTTCAAATTTATCAAAAGTACACAGTTTTTCTTGCTGGTTAGTAAAATACTTTAGGTAAAATTGAGGTACATAGTGTTGATTTTTAACATTTGACATACGGTTTAGCACCAATAAAGATTATTTTATATTTTTATTGTAACACAAAATATTCTCTAGGGAGAATATTAAATAGAATCTTTTTGAGGGATTAGTAATTATTAATTAAACTTGTAGAGGTAGGTTCACTAGAATCTCTTATTTTTTAGCAACGATCGCCCCGAACCTCACTTCACCAAAAGCGCGATCGCCCTCAACCCCTCAAATCTCCCCATTAACCTGCATCTGATGCACCTTGTCCGCCAATTCTTGCAAGCGCTTTTCGTCCAACTCGTCGATCGCCAGCATTCCGACATAGATGATTTCCTTCAGCGTTAGTCTGGTTGCTAGCGCCTTTTTCTGCACAAGATCCTTGATAATTGGGCTGACTCCGATCGCGGTACTGGCTCTAGTCACAAAACTAACGGGAGATTAACAACTTCGACTAAATCTTAGCACCTTTAAGTTAAGGTTTTAGCTGCGATGCAAAATGTTTAAGCGCGTCTTGACAAGACGAGACACGAAGGTTTATATTGAAGATGTGGAAAGAGCGATCGCCCTCAACCCTTCAAATCTCACCATTAACCTGCATCTGGTGCACCTTGTCCGCCAACTCTTGGCGGCTTTCCTTATCGAGTGCATCAATTGCCAGCATTCCCAAGTACACGACTTCCTTCTGGGTGAGTCTGGTCGCTTGCGCTTGTTTTTGAATGACTTCCTTAATCACGGAACTGACCGCGATCGCAGTATTAGTTTTTGCCACGAAGAATAATCAACTATGAATAACTTTCCTTGATGTTAGCATCCTCGGTTAGATTAATTGCGATAATGTTTGACAAATCACAGTTAATCACGCTATAGTATAGAAAATACAAAAAAGCGATCGCCTCACGTCTGGACAACTTAAGGTCGATCGGCTATTCTTCCAAAACCTCAACCAAATCCTCAATCATCACATCAAAAGTCCGAGCTAACCTCCGCAGGCAAGTAAAATCAACCATTGCCATTTCAGGACGACGAGCATAGCTTCTGACGGTGCTATAAATTACCCCAGAACGATCGGATACTTCCTTAAGCGTCCAGCCCTTCTCCGCCGCTAGTTCCCGAATTTTTAGCCTGACTAAACCCATGCTTGACAGTTGATGCAATTGCGTCGTATAATTGTATATGTAAAGAGCGATCGCCCCCCGGCCTAGATAACTAAAGGGCGATCGTCTTTAAAACCTAATTTAGACAGATTTTTTTCTGTCTTAAACACCTACCATCAATAGACTTATCACCATCAAGAGACTTATCTAGCATCAGAATAGGCAATTACCACAATAGGCACTTACCACAAAGGCACTTACCATATAGGTACTTACAATGATATCAGATACTCCGAGAAAATCATCGGCGATCGGCGAATCAAAAATTATCCACAAATCGCCAGTGCTGCATCCGCTGGCGAGATTCGTCACCGAAGACACAGTAGCACTGCTGTTCAACATCTCAACAGACGACATTTACCGGATTGAGTGCTGCCGCCACATGGTGTATGTCCACGCCAAAGGCATCAGCCGGTTTGTCAGCTACGCCGATTTTCCCCCAATTTTAGAAGTAAATCCGCCTTCCCCTCAAGATTTTGCCCGGTGGTACAAACGCTGGAAAGGCAAGCAAGCACCAGGATTTTGGACTAAATTTTATACGCACAACTTCCAGGCGGCTGTTTCAGTTGACAGCTTGCTTGAGTGGGGCAAATTGGTAGCTACTGTGAAATCGGCAATCTCTGCCTCAGCGCTACAACAGCTACGGGATGTTTATGCTCAAGAAAAAGATTTGATGGAAAAATTTTAAAGTGCGATCGGACGAGCAACTGCGAAAATGAGTACAGGCACAATTAAAAATGTAAAACTAAATATGGAGAAAACTTTGAATGGCTGAGAATACCGTGAAAATAGACATCTCATTTCAATCACTGCTGGCAGCAATTTCGTCACTGGAAATTGCGGAAAAACAGAAGCTTTGGGAACTGTTGGAAGCTGAATTATTCCCGGATGAGGAAGATTCTCCCGAAGATATTGCTGAAATTGAGGCCGCCCGTGCTGATTATAAAGCCGGTGACTACATCACGTTTGACGAATACACGATTCAACGGGCAAGAAAGTCAACATGACTTATACAATCATTACGCCCAAAGCTGTGCAAAAGCAGCTAGATGCCTTGCCCGATGATGTCTATGAGCGTATTGCTGTCAAAGTCCAGCAACTTGCGGAAAACCCGCGCCCTGATGGAGTTGTTAAACTAAAAGGTTATGAAAATGAATACCGTATTCGCATCGGTGATTATCGCGTTCGTTATAAAATTGAAGATCGAGAGCTAACGATTCTGCTGTTGCAATGCAAACATCGGAAGGACGTTTATAGAGGAGGTTGATTCCTCACCCACGATCTCACCGCAGTTGGCAATATTGTTAGCGGAACTCGACGACTTAAAGGAGGAAGATTCATGAATCGATACAGTATGATCGTCCAATGGTCTGACGAAGAGCAACTTTGCCTAGTGACGATTCCAGAATTGGCCGATCGCGTGATCATGCCCTGTACACACGGTGAAACTCGCGAAGCAGCCATCAGACATGGCGAAGAAGTGCTCGAAATGTATCTAGAAGCTTGGCAAGAAGAAGGTGCACCCATCCCGGAACCTAGCATTCTTCAAATTGCCTGAGTAAAATCCCAAGCCGAAAAGTTTGTGAATCGCAGCTATCCCTCTTCAGGAATCGCCTGTTCTCTTTGTCTATTAAACTGAGACAACTAGATGAGGGAATTAGACTATTGATAAATTTCTGATTTTACCGATCGCGATTTAACTTTTAAAACACTTCATCTTCAATTCCCACCCACCATTCGCCCAGATTCATTAAATCCCGGTGGAGATCGGCAAGTTCTATCATATATTCTTCAGTCGAAATCTCCGATCGCCTTTCTTGCAGTTTTTTCAGCCGCAGTTGCACCAACAGCCAAGGTTTAGAAATCCCGTCCGTTGCTTCGATATATTTGGCTACATCTTTGCTGTTCATAGTTATTAGTTATTAGTTGTTGGTTATTGGTTATTGGTTATTAGTTGTTGGTTATTGGTTATTAGTTGTTGGTTATTAGTTATTGGTTATTAGTTATTGGTTGTTAGTTATTAGTTATTATTCTTTAGACCTCTTGCATAAATCTTTGAGGGATGGAAACCGCAGATTAACGCAGGTGGATTTCAAGATTGTTTGCGATTTTTGCAAAAAGTCTACTAATGACTAATGACCAATAACTAATTACTAATGACTATCTGTAATCTGAAGTCTGAATGTTCTTCAACTTCGCCGCATATTTCATGCCGTATTCCGGGCGGCAGAAGCGATCGATCTGAGACTCAAAAAACGCCCGATTCGCCTTCAAATGCTTCGGATTTGGATCGTCCAAAGGATACAGCAGGGCAGCCCGCAAAGCTTGAATCACCGCCGAAGTAACACAGTACATCGATCGCTGGAACGTCACCCCAATTTGATTCAGGACATCATCTTCGCCGCGACACCGCTGTTTGTAGAAATCCATCAAATAAGGCGGCAGGAAGTGCAGCATATCTTGGGCTAGCAAAGTCGGCGGAATCCCCGCAGTACCTACCGGGAATTTATCTGCATACAAAACTCCGTAGTGGAAGTCTTTTTGGTCGTCGGGAACTTCCCTGGCTTGCGCGTTGTACGATTTGGTTCCTCGGAACGGCGAAGTGCGGTAAAATATAGCTTCTACATAAGGTAGTGCTGCTTCATACAGCCAAGTGAAACCTTTAGATTTGGGGATGATTTCGTAGGTTTCGCCGTCGATGAGAACATGGTGGTAAATCGGACGACCGGCGATCGCAAATATGCCATTTGTGATGAAATCCATCGCCTGCGGGACAGTGGTAACTTTGCCTTCGTCGTACAAGTCGGAAACTTCAAAAAACACCGGGGCCATGACTTCCCAAAACAAGCCTAGATTGCTGTAATAAGACATCTGGCGGCACTGTTCTAAAAACATTTCGGGGAATGCTTTGTGCATAGCCAGCATGAACGGGTCTTTTTTGAAGTAAGCTTTAATGGCGCGATCGGCATTAGCTTTGTATTCGTCAGTGTCGAGATAGGGGTCAAACTGGTTGACTGGAACGTACATCCCCCGGTGCCAAAGCATCGACCTCATGACCTCTTCGGCAAATTCCATGTTAATGCGATCGTGCCACAAATGGTGCACCAGGCGTGGGAGTTTGCCCATTTCTCCTTTTTCCATAAACTCCAGCAATTCCGGGTGAGCACTGCCAGTCCCCCGCCAAATCCGCAAATCTGCACCGTCGCCTGAATAGTGATTTTGCAAGTCTAAATACTCCTGGGGTAAGAAGTATTTAAAGAAAGGCAGCGGGTGTAAAAATACCCGTTCGGCGATATAAAGCAAATCCCGCCAGTAAAAGTCCATCGGCACCGCGTAGGCTTTCCAAATAGCGATGATTTGCATCAGATTTTCCGGCGTATCTGGAATCATTGCGCCGCCAGCTTCCAGTCTGTGAATTACTTCAGCAAATTCGTGCTTGGAAGGAGGCAATTTAGTTGCTGGTTTAGTAGGAGTTTGTACCATTGTTTGTTCCTTGATTTGAATGAATCTCACTATTTAGAAATATTCGGAATTATGCCTAGGGCTTACGCACAGGCAGTCAGAAATTTGGTTCCTTTACGAATATTCTTCGTTAAAGTCACGACGAAGGGTAAAAAACTAAGGTTTGAATGTTTTTATGCCTCCAGGAATGTCGGAGGCAATCTTCTTGTTCGCAATCCCAGGCTGTGCGGACAAATAGCGCAAAATTTTGCAGTTAATTGTCCTCCTTGCCCTCCCAAGGCTCCGGGCCTTTGGGAGAGCGGATGTTAATTACTGAGCCGTTCGAGCGAGTAATAGAAAAAGCATCAAATTCACCGTCGTCCATCTCGCCAACAACTCTGATTGTTTCACCTTTTGATACATTAATATTGCGCCACGAGCGGGGGCCGGCATCGACTCTAATTCGAGCGCTGCCGTCGTCAATAATCCACTCATTGTCATCAGCGTCTCCCAAACCGACTACTTTCCCAGAGATGGTAATTGGTGTTTTCGACGGTTGCAAATCGCTGATTCGAGTTAGCGCTTGTGCAAAGGCAGAAGCGGCTGCTCCAGATGAAAGAATGGTTGTCACTGCGAGCCAACTAAAAAGTTTTTTCCCTTTCATGAGTTTTCATTTCCTGGCAATCAGTGCTATTTTGTCAGTTAGCTAAAACTCTAGCGTCTATTTTTGAAGCTGCCGTCTGGGACTGCTATCTCCTATTTTAACACATTTATAATCTGCTGGAACCAGGAAGAAGAAGAAAGTAGAAAGAAGAAGAAAGCAGAATCATCAAAGACTCGTACTTTTTCCATCCCCCACTTTCTCACGCTCTATTTCTCCGGCTGATAGCTAACAGCTACTTGAGCAATTCTGTCAGTCGGAAGAGTTGCGGCTATCGCATTTGTAGTAGATTCGCTCCACTTCAGCAGCCACACTGGTTGAACTCCCAAGAAGAAGATGATGCCCGCTAAAACTAGGGCTGGCATATTTTCGGCAAACTTAACTGGAGGATAGTAAGCCGTGGCGTTGTCCAACTTTCCAAAACAGGTGCGGTTGAGCAGAATTACAAAGTAAACTGCTGTTAACCCGGAGGCTAAAATGCACAGTAAAGTCGGAATTGGAAATTTTGAGAAACTACCCTGAAATACTAAGAATTCGGCGATAAAACCGACTAAACCGGGAATTCCGGCGCTTGCCATGCCGCCCAAAACTAATAGCGAACTCGCCGTGGGCAAACCCCGCAGCGGATTCATCAAGCCGTTGAGCACGTCCAAATCCCGCGTGCCGACTTTGGTTTCGATGAGCCCCACTAAATAAAATAGCAAGGCTAAAATTAAGCCGTGGCTGACCATTTGCCCGACAGCACCGATTAAGGCGAGTTTTGTTCCCGCGGCGCAGGCGACGAGGATGTAGCCCATATGCCCGATCGAACTATAGGCTACCATGCGCTTGATATCTTTTTGGGCGATCGCGCTCAAAGCACCGTACATCACGCTCACTGTGCCAATTATCGCTAAACCCGGAGCGACAATCCGCCAAGTTTCGGGGAACATCTGCAAACCAAACCGGATTAAACCGTAAGTGCCCAACTTCGCCAACACGCCTCCCAACAGAATTGCAGTTGCTGGCGAAGCTTCGACGTAGGCATCAGGCAGCCAAGTATGCAGGGGAACTAAAGGAATTTTAATTCCCAACCCCAGCAGCACAATTGTTAGCAGGATTAATTGCGTTTTCAAGGGCAAGTCTTGAGTAGTAATCGCACTGTAATCGAAGTTTAAAGAGCCGCTCAGCCAAGCTACACCCAAAAATCCCGCTAAAACTAAAAGTCCCGAAACTGCTGTGTAAATCAGAAACTTCATCGCAGCGTATTCGCGCTGCTTGCCGCCCCAAATCGCAATTAACAGGTAAAAAGGAATTAATTCTAGCTCGTAAAACAAAATGAACAGCAGCAAGTTTTGAGACATCAAAGCTCCCGCTACCCCGGCATTTATCAGCAATATCAAAGAGTAGTAAAGCTGGGGGCGAGCAATGTTTTCTCCAGTGCCGTTGATTACTAATAGCGTCAGGAATCCGGTTAAAACTAACAGTGGCAAAGACAAGCCGTCAATGCCTAGGTTGTAGCTCAAACCCAATTGCGGAATCCAAGCCAAATATTCTTGAAATTGCAGGCTGGAATTAGTCGTGTCAAATTGAGTCAGCAGCAAGATATTCAACAGGAAAACGGCAGCAGCGAAGGCGGAGGCTACTGAGCGCACTCGCATCGCATTCATTTTTCCGGGCAAGAACCCGACTACCGCAGCGCCCAACGCAGGCAACCAGAGCAAGGCACTAAGCATAATTAAAATGTGAAGTGTAGTGTTTCAATTGAAGATTTGGCTGATTTTGAGTTGTGAGTTAAGTTTTTTGGGAACATCGAGTTTTTGACTAATTATGTAATCTCACGTCTGGCTGCATGATGAAAGTTAAGCCGTATCAATAGCTAGGCATACAATCTCTCTTACCCTGCGATTGCTTTGAACTCACTTATCGCTTGCGAACAAGGTTCTACTCGCGAGATATTACATAAATTGACTGGGCACGATGTAAAACAGATGCTGCGATTGCTTGGATCTCACTTATCGCTAAGCAAGATTGTTCCTCTATTCGCACAGAAATACGTTAGGAATACGTAAGCCCTGTTTTTTTAATCGGTTTGGCTCCCAAAATTCAATGTTTTCTATTTCTTAACTCAAAACTCAAAACTATTTAGCCGCCCACAATCAGCGACAGGCGAGCCAACAGAGGCCAACTTACCAGCAGTCCCAACAGTGCAACTCCGAACAGAATTGTCAGGGCATAAAATTGAGTTTGACCGCTAACGTTGTACTTGAGGCTCTGCCCGCCAAAAACTGTGGCAAAGCCGACTAAGTTTGCAAATCCGTCAACAATATTGCGATCGAACCAGGATATGATTTGGGAAACGAGACCGACTGCAAATATTACTGTCACGCGGTAAAGTTGGGCGGTGTAAAAGTCGTAGGCAAAGAAGTCTTGCACGGCTTGAGAACCAATTCGCACTGGTTTTTCCCACTTCTGGTTCAGGTAAACAAATGCTCCGGCACCGATGCCGATCGCACTTGACAAAGCTAACAGCCCGGCCGCAGTATAATTTAAAGTTGCCAAAGGCAGCAAATTCCAGGCGGCGAGGAAGTGTGGGACGTGCAAAGTAAATCCCATTAACACTGTCATCGGCAAGATAAAAGGCCAGTGAACTTCGGGCGAACGTTCAGTCATTTGCTTGGGTTTGCCACCGAAAACTAAACCGAAAACGCGCACTAAGCCAAAAGCAGTCACGCCGTTGACAAACAACACTACTACTAACAGTGAAGGGTGAGTTTCCGAAAGCCCGCCTGCTAATTCTGATAAAGCCCAGAAGCAGCCGAAAGGCGGCAGTCCAATCACTCCAGCAGCGCCCACAAGAAACGATATTCCCGATATCGGCCGCTTTGCCCACAAACCGCCGAGAGCTCGGACATCCTGAGTGATGCTGTTCCAAACTACTGAACCGATGCTCATCACCAACAAACCCATTGCCAAGGTGTAGGCAAACATTAATGTCAAAGCTGTCTGGGTTTGTCCGGTACCGACGGCGATAAATACTAAGCCCATGTAAGAGCTAACTATATAAGATAGCGTGCGCTTGATGTCGATTTGGGCGATCGCGATTAAGGAAGCACCCACGGCCGTTGCAGCACCTACAATAATAGTTGTCTTCAGTCCCACGGGCGACAAAGCGATGACCGGCTGCAATTTAATCAAAATCCAAGCACCAGTTTCCACAACTACCGTGTTCCGCAAAATCGTTGCGGGAAGAGGGCCTTCCATCGCCTCGTCTAGCCACAGGTGCAAGGGAAACTGGGCGCATTTGCCCATAGGGCCAGCAATCAAAGTTAAACTCAACAGCGTTGCGACTACGGGGTCGATGTTTGCAGTCTTAGCCCACAGGGCCAACTCGTCAAAATTCCAAGTTCCAGCTAGCGGCAGAATTGCGACTACTCCCATCAACAGAAACAAGTCTCCCACGCGCTTAGTCAAGAAAGCGTCGCGGGCTCCCGTCACCACCAAAGACTGATTGAACCACAGCCCGATTAGCAGGTAAGTTCCCAGAGTCAGGACTTCCAAAATCATGTAGCTGAAAAACAGAGAGTTGGACAATACCAAGCCGCACATCCCCGCTTCAAACAGCCCCATCAGGGAAAAGAACCTAGCCCAGCCCCAGTCCATTTCCATGTAGCCGATTGCATAAATCTGCGCCAGAAAATTCAGTCCGGTAATCAAAACTGTCGCCCCGACGGTGACAGCAGAGATTTCTACGGGAATGGTGAGGTCTAAACCTGCTACGTTCAGCCAGGGAATAAACTGCTGTTGCGCTGGTTGGTTCCAGATAGCTGTTAGGGCGATGACGCCGTGGACGAAAGCGAAAAAAGTTAAGATGGCGTTCACGTAACCGGAGGGTCTGGGCCCTGTGCGGCGAGTTACTGCTGGAAACCACAGTATCGACAAAACTGCGCCGATGAGTGGATAGCAAGGTATGAACCAAACGGTCTGGAGTAGGATTTGAGCCATTGGCACTACCTGTAAATGTTACAAAACTTTAAAAATCTGAGAATAATTTCGATCGCTAGGTTGAGGGCATTCGGCAGAAGTCAAGAAATTTTGTGGTCTGCCTGCGAGTATCTTGTCGTTTTCAAGCCCAGCGCTTTGGAGTAGTCTTATTAATTTTATATTACGGATTACAATAAATTTTCATATTTCCTGATGCAGCATACTTATATACAGATAAACTGTACTTATAGATAGGACGTACGGTTGAAACCGCTTCTTGTCAAACGATGTCCGCCGGACGCCGACTAAGAGAGGAGAACATAGGTCTTCAACCCGCAGGCGAGTGGGTTTTGCCTGTATAGACGCGGTTTCAACCGCCCAGTCTTCTAAAGATTAAAGCTATCAGACGGCGGTTGAAACCGCGGAGTTTACGGGCACACAAACGATGTCCGCCGGACGCCGACTAAGAGAGGATAACATAGGCCTTCAACCCGCGCACCATCCGGGTTTTGCCTGTATAGACGCGGTTTCAACCGCCCAGTCTTCTTCTAAAGATTAAAGTCGCTCAATGTCCCAAGCTAGTTCTGGAAGTTTGGCTTGTCGTTGTCCGATCGCCCTGGCTCTCACATTCAAAAGACCGATCGGCGTATTTAACAAATCTACCAGATCGGCGCGGGCGATCGCGCATTTGGCAGCAGCAACCGGCAATTCCTTTAACAGCCACCTAGCCAGCCGGTGCAAATATTCCCCTGTTGTGAATTCTCGCATCAAATCGACACCGTGGAGTTCGTGCAAATATTTATTCGACTCGCCGTACCGGTGCCATTGACTTTGCAACTGTTTCGGTGTACTGCGGTGGCGGTGTCGGGCGATCGCATTTTCGGCAAAATACATTTTATAGGATGTTTCCCGCAAAATCCGCCAGCACAAATCCGCATCGCCGCCACTCGTAAGGTATGGGCGAAATAAACCGACTTGTGCTAAAATCTGCCTGCGTACAGCTAAGTTAGCCGTTTGACCGTAGGGACAAAAAGGGTGAGCGAGAGTATGTTTTTGAGATAAAGTATTTTCGCGGGCGGCGTGTTTTTCTAAGAGAGTGTTACCGGGGAGGGCGAGGATTTCCCCGCAGGTAATTCCTATTTCTAAGTCAGCGAATGGTTTAACTAAATTTTCCAACCATTGAGATTCGGGGCGACAGTCTGCGTCGGTAAAGGCGATGATTTCGCCTGTTGAGGCGCGAATTCCTTTGTTTCTGGCGGCGTAGGAACTTTGAATCTGATTTTCAGCGAGGGGGCGAATATTGATATCTCGTTCCCGGGCAGAATCTGATAATGTTTCGAGGATGGTTGAAGTGCGATCGCAACTGTTGTTGTCTACTATGAGATATTCTACTCTGTGTGGCGGATAAGTTTGCGATCGCAAACACTCGATCAAATCCGGCAAATCTGTCTCGCCGTTGTAAACAGGCACCACAACCGAAACAATCGGTAAAAACTCCTCACTGTTCATGATTTGCCCTTAACTTCTCTTGCCTGTTTGATCGTTCGGACTTCAGTCCTCTCTTACAGTTTTTAGTAAGGACTTCATTCCTTTTTGCTAGTTCTTGAGTCTATCAGGACTTGCATTCCTTACTCCGAACTCTTTTTTTATTCTAAAACTGGCAAAATGCCCGTTCCACAACTGCATTTAGTTAATGTGGAACGGGCATCTTATTTGTTGTTTAACATGGCACCAAACATCTGTTATCTTTGCGATAAAAGCCCTTACCAATCTCCTGTTAACTGTTGCCAGTAAACATCAAAATCAGTAATACTAGCACGGCGTTAGTTAGATAAAAGATACCAACAACCTGAGTTTCCAGCCAGCCGGACAGTTCTAAATGGTGGTGTAACGGAGCCATTCTTAACAGACGCTTGCCAATGCCATCGGGCCCTTTTGTAGCTTTGTAATAACCTACTTGAGCAATTACTGACAGGGTTTCAATAAAGAAAATCCCGCTGATTATTAATAATATCCAAAGGCTATTTGTTAATAAAGCTACCGCAGCCAACGCACCGCCCAAAGCCAACGCACCTGTATCACCCATAAACACGCGCGCAGGATTGCGGTTGTGGGCCAAGAAACCCAGACAACTGCCACTGATGCAGGCGCAAAATATCATTAATTCTGGCGAAGTTGAGGCTACAGATGCGCCTAATCCCAAAAGTGCGATCGCCCCCAAGCCTCCCATCAACCCGTCAACACCGTCAGTTATATTAGTAGCATTGCTTTCAGCTACGAGTACAAAACCCGCCAGAGGCCAAAACAGCAAACCTAAAGGCAATACCCAACCGAAAGGCAAAGCAATGCTGGTAGAAATACCTGGTTCCCGGAACATCAGCCACAGACAAAATAGAGTTGCAAAACCTACTTGCAAAGCCAATTTCATCCGAGGTGAAATACCTTTATTCGACTTGCGGCGGAGAATTTGCCAGTCGTCTATCCAGCCGATGAAACCGTAAGCTAAAGTTAAAGCTGATACGGCAACAACATCTGAGTTAAATCTAGACCAAAGCAAGGCGACTGCGACCCCTGCGGGCACAAAAAACACGCCTCCCATTGTCGGCGTTCCCGCTTTTTTCAAGTGGGCTTGGGGGCCGTCTTCGCGAATTATTTGTCCTGCTTTCAGTTGCTGGAGTAGGGGCACTACTAGATAACCCAAACCGGCTGCAACTACAGCACAAATAGCTAGTGGCATAAATAGCGATGCAGGTGAATTCAAAAGTCTACCCGCTGCTACATCTAAACCGATCGCTACAATGCCCTGCCCCAAACCCAGCAGCAGGAATAAATTCCTGCCTGTAAGTTTGAAAGGCATACTAAAAGGGACTTTTTCATCCACAAAGTTATCCATATCACTCCTCAACACACACCATTTGAGTATAAGCAATTCACAATTTGAGAGTAGGGTGCGATACAGGAGATTGGGGAATCTCTTATTTTTTCTTCCCTGTTTCCGGTTGATTCTTTCACCCTGTTACCAGTTATTCCTCGCCTACACCCGCATCCTCTTCTGCTTCTTCTTCTAAATCATCGTAAGGACTGTCGTCAACTGCCATTAGTTCAGAAATTTCTTCTTCGTGCAGGTAGTCGGGTTCTTGAACATCCCTTGCTAACAGGCGATTGTTAGATTCCAACCAGTCTAAAAGAGATGATTGCTGCTTTAATGGAATTACGTCCGCAGGCAAGTGGCGAGGGATTTGGCGCAGAGATGGGTTGTACATGATTCTCGGTTTCTAAACAGAAAGACGCGATCGAGTAGAGGTAATGTCTTGCCGACTGCCTGCAATGATCGATAGAGCGCTTGCAGATAGGGCATTTAGCAGGGCTAGGGCATTATACCACAAGCACTGTTTGGTTCCGGATCGGTATAGGATGGCAGACCGAAAAGGAGGTCGCCCCAAGCATGGGCCTCAGAATAACACTAAAATCCGCTCTTGCCAATCCTTCTTTAGCCGTAAGTATTGTAAGCTGAAACGATCGTATTTAAGATCTCCCAGGACACACGGCGGGCAAACGGTTGATTCAGAGCACTCTCCAGGTTTTCGATCGCAGCCCGATCGCCCGTATCCCGACGATCGCCGAATTCAGTCAACTCTCAAGCAATAAATTTCAGGATGGATACAACGGCTGCTGTTTTATACAATAAAGAGGGTTACGATACCGGAGGGCAAAGACTTCTGGGGCGTCATTCAGCCGGAGAAGGATTTCTCAAAAGCTTAGTCCAACACGGAACCGGTGACGGACTCTACTGTTGTGCAGATAGCGAAGCAACGTTTAAAGAGTTTTGTTCGCGCATCCAACCGTGGCTGCAACAACCCCGGAAAGTCCGCTGGATTCCCACGGAACGACCGGATTTGCTATCTCAACCGGGCACAATTTACCGACCCGACCCCGCCCTTGCCGATCTGGTTTGGGCGCGCAGATTTGTCGATCAGCGGGCTTACAGCGTTTGTGGCGTTACTCATACCATTGGTACAAAATACGTTATGGGGGCGATCGGTGATTTGATCACTGCTCCCATGCAGCCTTGGGACGCGCTGATCTGCACCTCTAACGCCGTGAAAACAGCAGTAGAAGGAGTTCTGACCGAGTGGTCTGAATATTTAGCGCAGCGCAACGGCGGTCAACCCGAAATTGTGGTCAAATTGCCCGTTATTCCCCTGGGAGTGGATTGCAGCGCGTTTCCGCAGGGTGCAGAAGCAGTTGAGGCGGGCGATCGACAACGGCAAGAACTCGGCATTTCTGCTGGCGATATTGTCGTGCTATTTGTCGGCCGATTGACTTTTTCTGCCAAAGCTCATCCGGTACCAATGTACATCGCCCTGGAACGGGCCGCCCAACAGACCAAAGCCAAAATCCATTTAATTCAAGCTGGTTGGATCGAAGATCCGAGAGAAGAACCCGACTTTAAAAATAGCGCACAAATCTTTTGTCCCTCGGTAAATGCTATTTTTTTAGATGGCAGAAAGCCGGAAATTAGAATTAATATTTGGTCGGCTGCTGATATTTTCATTTCGCTTTCCGACAACATTCAAGAAACCTTCGGACTAACGCCAATCGAAGCAATGGCGAACGGACTGCCGGCAATAGTCTCCGATTGGAACGGATACAAAGATTCAGTACGCCACGAAATCGACGGCTTCCGCATTCCCACACTCATCCCGCCGCCGTCCGCTTGTTTAGATTTAGCCTTAAATTATCTCGATGACAGCTTAAATTGGCCGACTTACATGGGTCACACTTCCCTAGCCACAGCAGTTGATATTGATGCCTGCACCCGCGCTTTATGCAAATTAATTGAAAACCCAGAATTGAGAAAGCAGATGGGGGAAAACGCGAGACAAAGGGCGAGGGAAATTTATGATTGGAAAGTAGTAATTGCTGCTTACGAACAGTTGTGGCGGGAATTAGCAGAAATTCGCGTTTGGGCACCGGAGTCAGCACCTGTAAAAGCTGGGAAACCGCCTTATCCGCTGGGCGACGATCCGTTTCGAGTGTTGGGCCATTATGCAACTAGAACTTTAACCAATGATATGATGCTGACTCTGGATGCGATCGCCACACCACAAATTTTCAAAGAATTGCAAACAATTTGGTTTACCAGCTTCGGTCAAGACAGGAGAATCTCTGTTAAGATTCAGATGGAGATGTTGAATGCGATCGAGCAAAAGGGTGCTGTCAGCGCAGGCGAACTTCTCAGGTGTTATGCGGCAAATGAGCAAGAATCAGCATACCTATATCGGACGATGCTTTACCTGGTGAAATTTGGTATCTTAGTCATTGGAAATGGGTAATTAGTTCAAAAAGACTCGGCGGTTGAAACCGCAACTACACAAACGAAGTCGGCGGAGGCCGACTGAAGAATAATAAGACTCGGCGGTTGAAACCGCAACTACACAAACGAAGTCGGCGGAGGCCGACTGAAGAATAAAAAAATGCTTAAAAAATCAGGACTATTAGAGATAATTGCTGGTAAGAATCGCGGTTTGCTGGCCACTCCCAGCGACAAACAGGCGATTTTAAGTGCGATCGCCCAATTGGAAGATTATAACCCCACACCACGCCCTGTGGAAGCCGCAGAGCTTTTAGATGGGGATTGGCGGTTATTGTACACCAGCAGCCGCGCCCTGCTGAATCTTGACGGTTTTCCGTTGTTAAAACTTGGTCAAATTTATCAATCTATCCGCGTCAAAGAATCTAAAATTTATAACATTGCCGAACTTTACGGTTTGCCTTATTTAGAAGGAATAGTCAGCGTGGCGGCGAGATTTGAGGCGACTTCGGAACGGCGAGTGCAGGTGAAGTTTGAGCGATCGATCTTGGGTTTACGCAGCTTGATTGGCTATGAATCTCCGGTAAAGTTTATTAGTGAGATTGAGTCGGGGAAAAAGTTTGCTGCTGTAGATTTCGGGCTGGATACTCGCGAACAGCAGGGATGGTTGGATGTTACTTATTTGGATGGCGATTTGCGGATTGGGCGCGGCAATGAAGGGAGTGTTTTTGTATTAACAAAAGAGTGATTTTGTGCTGTTGCGGTGCAGGACGATATTTTGCTCAAAAGTTGACTAAAATTATCCTGGGAGGGATATAATTATGACATCAACAATCCAAGAAACAATGGGCAAAATTACTACAACGCTGACAATCACGAATCATGCCGATCAAATTCGCTGTGAAGATGGCACGATTTCGGCTGAGCAAATACGTTCTATTACCATCAAAAATGTGCTGGTTGATACTGGGGCGACTACTTTATGTCTGCCGCAGGATGCAATCGCACAACTCGGTTTAAAACTCCTGAAAACAGTGCCTGTAGCAACGGCAACAGGCATCGGTACAGCACGCATTTTTGAAGATGCAAAAATTTCGTTAATGGGAAGAGACGCGACTTTTGAGTGCATAGAACTGCCCGTAGGAGCCGATCCGTTATTGGGTGTCATCCCTTTAGAAGCGTTGGGAATTGAATTAGATTTGCAGAAACAAACACTGCTGTTGTTGCCGTTAAGTCCGACGGCTAGCTATTTAAGAATTTAAATTTTGTAGAGGTTTGGAAATTACCTCAAAGGCGATCGACTTTAGTAATTCCCGATCTTAAATCTCAAATATAAAATGGTATTAATCCGTCAGTTTTGTCTGTGTTTTCTTTTGAGTCGGCATTGCTGACGGGGTGACAACCCCGAGTATAACCCAGATTTGTCAAGCGTTGAGTCTCTTGAAGCTACAAAAAGATGCCAGCGATTGTAATAGTTGGATTGATATTAACTATTGTAATACCAGTTTCCAAAAAGAATGCAACTGGTATTACTAAAAACAGAATTTATTGAGGCTTGGCTTTTTTCTGAGAAGCAGCATAATGCTCAGTCATTAACTGATTGACTTCGGGATTGTAAATCCGCAGATAATTCCAGTAATTCTCAAACACCGATTTCACGTACCCTTTCGTTTCAGGAAACGGAATCTTTTCCGCAAAAGCATCCGCGTCACTAAAACTAAACCTCTTCAACCAATCTGCTACTGCATTCGGCCCGGCATTGTAACTCGCCACAGCTAACATCGAGTTATTCTTGTATTCGTCGTGAGTGTGATCTAAATACCAGGTGCCGAGTTTAATATTGTCGTCTACATTTTCCAGTGAATACTTTTTGAGGTTAATTTTCCCGGCTACCCAACTGGCAGTTTCTGGCATTACCTGCATTAAACCTGTCGCGCCAACTGCTGATTTTATCCCGGGCATAAACCGCGATTCTTGCCGGATTAATGCTGTTACTAATACTGGATTTATTTGGCGTTCTTGCGACCATTTGGTAATGTTTTCTAAGTAAGGAAAAGGATAAAGTGCTTGCCAATAAGCTGGCTGTTGTCTGAGAGCGAGGTATTGGGTTTTATCATCGGGTTTGTCCCGCTGCCGCAAACTCCCAATCATCCACAAACCGTCTAAATTGTCTCCGACTCCAATTCGCATTAAACCGTCGGTAAACTGTTCGGCAATACTCGGTTCTACGCGGTTTGTAAATTCTATTTGCCACAGATTCCAAGCATCTCTATCTTGACCTAATTGATAGAGCTCTTTTAACGCAGGAGATCCGGCGGTTGGTTCGGGGCGCTGAGGGGGGCGCACTACGTTGGGAGACAAATCTCGGACTGTGGTAAAGTCGCCTACTGGCCAGCCGAGAAGTACGGCCGATCGCCACGCAAAATATGATTCTGGATAACGTAAAATAGTGTAGTCAAATGCTGTTTTTGCATCTTCTTCTCGACTGAGTTGAAGAGCCCATTTCCCGACCCAAAATGCTGCTTCTGGTGCTTGTTCGCTGTCGGGATTGTTGGTGGTTAGTTCTCTCGCCCACTGCCAAGCTGATTTTAAATCTGCGGCTTTGGCATACTGTTGGGCGATCGCCCAACGCAATTCGCCGGCTTTATCAGAATTGTTGTATTTTGTCAATAGCAACTTGCGGGTTTCTGAGGCAGATTGACCACTACCTGCTTTGTCGAGAAGTTTGGATTTATCTAGCAAAGCTTCGGCGGCATAATTGGGGAATTTGCTAATGGCGCGATCGAGATAAACGATCGCATCCTTGGCATCACTCACCCGCGACAGCCGGATTAAACCCATACCAGTATCTTCGGAATCGGGAAACTCCCGCACTAATTCTTGATAGGCAATTCTCGATTCCGGGATTTTGCCGTCGAGCCACAAACCGCGAGCTTTGCGGTAAAGATTTTTAGCAGTGCGGGGAGCTTTCCCGTAAGCCATAGCTCCTTTGCCGTAATCCTGTTTTTCCCAATAGCCAAATGCTATTTCTTCCCAATCTTCTGGTTTCAAAGCAGCGCTGTTTTGCTGCACTAATTGTTCTAAAACAGTGCCGTAATCTTTGACATAGTGACCGTGTTTCGCTACTAGCAGCATCAACTCCGGCTGATTGGGATTTTCTTTTAACTTGTTTAGGGCAATTTCTACGCTGCGCGGATGTGCGGGAAATTCAGTAATTGCCTGCTGCCAATATTCCGGTTTTGACTTGCCTAAAACATACAAACCTTCGGCAGCTACTGGGTCGCTTGGATAGTTTTTTAGCAGTTGTTCCCAAGCTTTTTGTGCTTGGTCTTTGTCGCCGCTTAATTGGTAAGCTTGCGCGCGTTTTAGGGCAATTTGAGCAGCTAAAACTGGATATTCTGGCTCTAGTTTGTCCAATAATTTTAATGCTTTGGCGGCATTTCCTTGCTGGATTAAATCGCTAGCCAGCAGGTAGCGGGCGCGGCTTTGAGGGGAGATTTGCTGCTGCGGGCTCGTAGTTGCAGATTCAGTGGCTGCGAGTTCAACTAATTTCGCCGATCGCTCGCTAGGTGACAGCGATACCAGCATTTTGACTTCAGATGCGGAATTCGCTGCATCCACGGGCTGCTGAGCCTTATGGAAGGGGCCGACACCCATCCATTTCGCCGCACCAACCACAGAGGCGATCGCCATTACGCAAACTGAAACGCTGATTAAAACAGAAACTCGGGTTTTGCGTCGCTTCTTCATGGGAAAATTTAAGAAAATAACAATCAACAATCGATCGCCAGCAGACTTGGCTGATATAGTACCAGAATTTATTTGGATGTGTAGGGGGGAATTTGTGCGATCGATCTATTTATCCGCACCAAGGAAAAAACACAAACCACCAACGACAAAGTACAATCAAAAATCTAAAATATAAACTGAAAATCAAAACATGGAATTTCTAGTCACCGATATACCCCGCTCTGGTTGGACGGGAGACGCCCTGGCAATTGGTCTGTTCGAGGATGCAGTAGAGCTCACCGGCGACTTGGCAGAATTAGATGACAAGCTGGCAGGCACGTTGAAAGAGCTGATTCAGGAAGTAGACTTTAAGGGCAAAGCGGGCCAAAGCGCGATCGCCCGCGTCGGCGGCAATAATCCGATCCGCAAAATTGCGATCGTCGGTTTGGGCAAAGCAGAGGACTTAAAATTAGACACCGTGCGGCAAGCTGCGGGTGTGGGCGCCAAACTAGCCAAAAAGGAGAAATGCCAAACCCTGGGAATTAGCTTTCCTGTGTGGAAAAACGCGCCGGAGGCTACAGCAAGTGCGATCGCCGAAGGTGTAGAATTATCCCTGCATCAAGACAACCGTTTCAAATCGGAACCCGACGATAAAAGCCCGCAAATCGAAGAAATTCATTTGCTCGGTTTTGCAGGTACCGAAAGTGCGATCGCCCGCGCCCGCCAAATCACTGCCGGAGTCATTTTAGCACGGGAATTAGTCGCAGCGCCGGCCAATTATGTGACCCCGATTACCATGGCCGAAACCGCTCAAAGTCTAGCGGCTGAATGCGGTTTAGAATTAGAAATATTAGAGCAAGAAGACTGCGAAAAACTCGGCATGGGAGCCTTTCTCGGTGTTGCCCGAGCATCCGATTTGCCACCTAAATTCATCCACCTGACTTACAAACCCGCAGGCACACCGCGCCGCAAAATTGCGATCGTCGGCAAAGGATTAACCTTTGATTCCGGCGGCTTGAACATCAAGGGTGCGGGCAGCGGCATCGAAATGATGAAAATAGATATGGGCGGCGCTGCGGCTACTTTGGGAGCGGCAAAGGCGATCGGACACATCAAACCAGATGTCGAAGTTCACTTTATCAGCGCCGTCACCGAAAACATGATTAGCGGCCGCGCCATGCGCCCGGGAGACATCCTCACAGCTTCCAACGGCAAAACAATTGAAGTCAACAATACCGACGCAGAAGGCCGTTTAACCCTGGCTGATGCGTTGGTATTTGCTGATAAATTGGGAGTTGACGTAATTGTCGATTTAGCAACTCTGACTGGTGCTTGCGTAGTTGCTTTGGGCGAAGATATCGCGGGTTTGTGGAGTCCTGAAGATAGCGTCGCCGCCGAAATCGTCGCCGCCTCAGAAAAAGCCGGCGAAAAGTTTTGGCGGATGCCGATGGAAGAGAAGTATTTTGAAGGCTTGAAAGCATTGCACGCTGACATGAAAAACACTGGGCCCCGTGCTGGTGGTTCGATTACGGCGGCACTATTTTTGAAGCAGTTTGTCAAGGATACTGCTTGGGCGCATTTAGATATTGCTGGCCCGGTTTGGATCGAGAAAGAAAATGGCTACAACGGCCCCGGAGCCACTGGTTTTGGGGTTCGGACTTTGGTGCATTTGGTACTGGGTGACGCTTAGGAATGGCAACTAAATAACTTAAGCAATTTGCTTGTTGCTTGTTACTTTCGCTCTGCCTGGTAACGCAGATCAGGAGGCTCTGCCTCCTTTTACCTCGCAGCTTAATAGGAGAAAGGACTGTGGAAGGTGTTTAAGTTATTAAATTTTCGTTCCTTAGTTAATCGGGGATTTGCTAGGGTAAAAGTCAGGGGTTAAAAACTCTTGGCTCATAGAAAATAGGGCGGTTTCAAGGGCCGTCTGCATCTGTTTTTCACCACAAAACAGATGGGGGAAAGCACTGGTTTGGGGTTAGCTATCAGTTACCGGATTATCGTCCGAAAACATGGCAGAACCTTGATATGCCGTTTGGTTTTGGGTGAATGGACGGAATTTGCGATCGAGCTTCCCTTATAAAAAATAAGTTTGTAGTGAGGACTTCAGTCCTCTGTTTTTATGAGGAATAAATTCCTCACTACGAACCTATTTTATTCCCCGTGATATCCGCCAGCAACCTTACCCCGAAATACAATGTAATTGTATATGTTGTAAAAAATCATAATCGGGATGAGGAAGCCGATAAACACAATCATAAACACCAGCGCGCTCGGAGAAGCTGCGGCTTGATAAATCGTGATTTGCGTCGGGATAATATAGGGAAAAACAATCAATCCCAAGCCGATAAAACTCAGCAAAAAAATCAGAATTGTCCAGACAAACGGCGTCCGTTCTTCTTTATTTTCGAGACTTTTCAGCAGCATTCCCACAAACAGCGCTCCCAGCAAAGGAATCGCTACAAAGACATAAACCAGCGGTTTATCGAACAACCTCGCCCGCGTACTTTCGTAAAATACCGGAGTGGCGATGGTAATTAAAACTGCTCCGATTAAAGTCGTCACCGCCGCAATTTTAGCCGTGCGATAGTGAGTTGTTTGCAGTTCCCCGTCAGTTTTCATGATCAAATAGGTTGAACCGATCAAAACATAGCCTTGAACCAGCGTCAAAGCCACCAAGATCGATCGCCAATCCAGCCAATCCCAAGTAGTACCCACAAAGTGACCCGCTTCGTCAACTGCAATGCCTTCGAGCACCGCACCGAGGGCGAATCCTTGAGCTAAAGACGCCAAAAAACTGCCAGCACCGAAGGCGTAATTCCAGAACTTTTTCCGGTTAGAATGCTCGCGAAACTCAAACGCCACAGCCCGAAAAATCAAACCGAAAAGCATCATGCAAATCGGGATGTAAAGCGCCGTCAAAATCGTGCCGTAAGCGAGGGGAAAAGCCCCAAACAGAGCGCCTCCCATCAAAACTAGCCACGTTTCGTTAGCATCCCAAACATTGCCCAGACTCGTCATTAAAATACCCCGGCGTTCCTCGTCGCTCGCAGTCAGAGACAAAATTCCGACTCCCAAGTCAAAACCGTCTAGCATGACATAGAGCAAGAGAAAAATGCCTAAAATTACGAACCAAACCTGC
Organism: Cyanobacteriota bacterium; assembly: GCA_025362325.1. Classification (GTDB taxonomy): domain Bacteria; phylum Cyanobacteriota; class Cyanobacteriia; order Cyanobacteriales; family Microcoleaceae; genus Microcoleus. The sequence continues at coordinate 56,391 of JANYGO010000290.1, forward strand.
GGGAGAAAATGCTCCAAAGCTTGCATAAAATCTCCTATTGCTGTGCTTCTACTGGACGTTGATCGGGAATGTGTTCTGCGGGTTCAGTTTCGATTGCAGGTTGATTGTCTAAACCTGGCACCGGCAGACTTAAATTCGGTCCTTGGCGGATAATTCTGCTGCCGAAATACATGGCACAAACAAACAAAAAGCTGTAGATAACAGCAAAGAAGCTCAGGGAAACTAAAACATTGCTAGCAGGGATTACTGATACAGCATCAGCAGTACGAATTTGCCCGTATAAAACCCACGGTTGTCTGCCGACACAGCGTACAATCCAACCCGATTCTACAGCAATATATCCCAGGGGAGCAGCTAATACCCAAGCCCGCATCAGCCAAGGTTGACTGCCGATATTTTCAGCAGCAAGTTTGCCCCGCATCCACTGAATTATACTGAACAACATCAAACCTACAAAGAAGAATCCAATGCCGGACATGATGCGGAAACAATAGTAGATTAAACCCACCATCCGGGGTCTATCTTCAGGTTTCCATTCCTTCAAGCCGAGTACGGGTTCAGAGAGTTTTTGTTTGAATTCCAGAACGTATCCTAAGCCATTGGGAACCTTAATTTCCCAATCATTTTTTTGGGCTTTTTCATTAGGCAAAGCTAGCAAAGTCCAATCAGCAGATTCTCCGGCTGCTGAAGTTTCCCATTTAGCTTCGATTGCTGCTAATTTAGTGGGTTGATAGTGATAAACTTGTTCGGCGCTCAAATGTCCGATGTATATCTGCAAAGGTGCAACGGCGATTGCTGTGGCTATGGCAATTTTTAGAGACTTGGAAAAAAAAGCTTCGTTGCGCTTATTCAGAATGTACCAAGCGCTAATGCCCCCAATCACAAACAGTGAAGTTTCCAGCGTCGCAAAAAACATATGAAGAATGCTGTTTAATGCGAACGGGTTCATAATTGCTTGAAAGTAATCGGTGACAATAAACTTGCCATTGACCATTTCTCCGCCCGCCGGAGTTTGCAGCCAAGAATTAGCGACTAAAATCCAAACTGTTGATAGGTTGGCGCCGAAGGCTACCATGACTGTAGCGAACAAATGAACTAGCGGGTGAACGCGCTCCCAACCAAACAGCATTATTCCTAAAAAGCCAGCTTCTAGCATAAATGCCATTGAAGCTTCAAATCCTAAAATGCTGCCAAAAAAGTCGCCTGTAGCTTCAGAAAATGGTGCCCAATTAGTACCAAATTGAAATTCCATCGGAATTCCTGAAGCTACACCAATCCCAAAATTGAGTACGTAGAGTTTAGACCAAAAACGAGCGTGGTGGTAGTAGTCGGGATTGCGAGTTTTCAGCCACATTCCTTCGACAATTACCAGATAAATTCCCATTCCAGTAGTCAGAACTGGCCACAGCATATGAAATATGGCGGTTAGCGCAAATTGCATCCGCGAGAGCGCCACGGTATTAGATAAGATATCCATCGTTATCTCCTTGGGTCAGTTCAACAGAGGTGAGTTTGCACAAATTCCAAAATTGACACTGACAATGTAACGCAGAAATTTACATAGTGCAGAATGAAGCGACTTATCTTCATTAAAAATTAAGATTTGCTGTTTGTAATAGCCATTGAGCTAACTCATCTATTATGTACTCGCGTCGCCTTCAAATAGAAAACTTGCTCTAAATTTTTCTCTTCCTTTCTCCCTTTTGCGTTCTCTGCGCCCTCTGCGTTTAAGAAAAAATATCTCTATTGATACAGAGATATTTTGCGATCGCATCCCAGTTGCCCATCAGCGATCAAACGCAACTACAAACAGGATTTATCAATTACCTAACGGTGACAGTGTAATTCAGTTCAAACGGTTTAAAATTAGCTCCAGCTTTTGCTGTGCCGCTCAATTCAAGTTCGTAAATACCCGCTTTGGGAAACACGATATCAGCCCCGGGAATGCCTTGATATTTCTCGGCAGATATGGCTTTTAGAGGTGGCTGCATCAGCGGCTTATCCCCCTCTTTGTGCTCTTTTGGATAAACCGCTAATTTACAATTGCACTGCTCTAAAGGGATAATTTGACCGCCTCTGCGAGTCAGCGCAAACCACGCTCTCGCAGGCTGTCCGGCGCGGGGATTGTGGTTGGGTTCTAGGTGAAAAGTAGCAGCTACATCTCCGGAGACTTCGACTTCGTGCGCCAAAACTGCGATGGAGTTTAACTGCGGCGCAGTCGGAATAGCTGCTTCCACTAGCAATCCTAAAAAAACTAACAATCCCAAAATTTTACTTTTGTTTGACAGGCGAAACATAGAACTTCTCCAGTGATAAAATTGACCAAAACAAGCGCGATCGCACTAACAAGACACCCAAGGCTATAATTCCCAACAGTAGCGCCCGCAATTGACTAACCGCCGTCCATTCAAAACCGCCGAGATAGTGGGAACCGATGAGTGTTGCGTGTACAGCGCACAGCAAGAAAGCTGGAACGCTTAACAGGTGAATTTGCCGCCACAGTTTGCCTAAATGATGCTGAATTCGATCGACACTGGTGACAGCAGCCGGTAGCATCAACAGCAGCGACAACATCCCAGCAACCATCCCCAACTGATGCTGCGGCACCATGAAAGACACAGCATCAAAATTCCACTTCAGCGTATGATCCAGCAGATGAAACGTGTGGGCGACTGCTAGGACAAACGCACCCACACCCAAGGCGCGGCGGTAGCGCAGCAGTTGCGGCAAAAACTTGCTCGCCGGACGTGCCAACAGTGCTAGCATCAAGCACAACAGCGCTGCGTGGCCGGTAAAATCGACCATTTCATCGGTTCGCAGCAGGGTAACAATGCCGATCGAAATTGTCACCCACCCACCCATCCGAAACAGTTGACTCCGCCTGTCCGCGCTCAATCTGCCAGCAAAAAAACCCACTCCCAGCATAGTTGGCAGCGTGCCGAGTCCGAAGGCCAGCATCGTCGCCGCACCCAAAACCGGGTTTCCGGTTTCCGCTGCCTTAATCTGCGCCGCGTAGAGGAAACCGCAGGGAATCAAACCCCAAAGCAAACCCAAAGCCACCGGTACCCACCAGTGTTTTTGCGCCGAAAGCTTGTTCATTGCTTGTCCGACTCGATCGTGCGACAGCGGGTGCAACAGCGGCAATCGCGGCAACCAATTTGGTTTAATTTGCACTACACCGAACCAAATCAGCATTGTACCTGTCAAAAGTGCGATCGCCCGCCGGAATTCGCTACCCGTACCAGCCATTTGTCCGCCAGCAATTAACACCGAACCCAGTCCGCCAATTCCAGCGCCCACTAAGCCGTAAGCAGCAATTCTGCCCAAATTCAGCAGCAAATGAAAGCGGAAAGTAGCTAATTTATCATTGCGGGAACTAGATAGCGAAAACGCTACTGTCAGCGGGCCACACATCCCCGCACAGTGACCGAAACTACCGAGAAATCCCAAAGTGCTAATTAGTAGCAGGTCTAGCATTTTGCTGTTTTTTTCCCAAACAACGCTATCAAGATATTAACAATATTTGCTTTGGCTATTGCCCGCTGGTTTCTTGACTTTGTACAAATATTGATCTCAGTCGATCGCTTTGTCAAAAGACAGGTTGTCAAACTTCTTTCCAATCTCACCCATATCAAAGTTCGTCGTTCACTATCAACTATCAACTGTCAACTATCAACTGACAACTATCAACTGACAACTGTCAACTGACAACTCTCAACTGTCAACTGACAACTGACTACTTTTGTTCTGGATGCGCTGCCGCTGGCGAAGCTGCACCCATTTGATTGATCGCAGCGATGAACTGATAAAGCCGCCCCGCATCCCGCTGGTTGAAGTGCAAAACTAGGCGCGGCAAATCGAAGGTTTCATCTGCGGCTTCGGCGGGGAAAGCTTTACTTTTTTCAATTTTTCCTGTTACCACAATATCGCTAAAATCAGTATTTAGCCGATCGACATTCTCATCAGAAAGTTGAGACTTCAATCGAAGTACCAGTTTTCCATCCACGTAGCGACAGGAGTGATAAACCAGATAAAAACTCGCGATCGCCTCGCAAGCCACATTTATATCGTCAGTAATCGTGTACAGGCTGCGATCGTCAGCAGAAATTAAACCTCTACCCCGCAATTGTTTTTGCACAAAAGTATTCCAATCGTGCCAATAATCGCCTCCCGGTCGATCGATCAAAACCAGAGGAGCGGGCCCAAACTTGCCAGTTTGAGTCAAAGTCAGACACTCAAAAGCCTCATCCAGAGTGCCGAAACCGCCGGGAAACAGAGCCAAAGCATCGCTTTCCCGGAGAAAAAATAACTTGCGAGTGAAGAAGTATTTAAAATTGAGCAGTTTGGGATCGCCCGCAATGAAAGGATTAGAACCCTGCTCAAAAGGTAACTGAATGTTCAGCCCAAAAGAACGTTCGGCAGTCGCGCCCTCGTTCCCCGCTTGCATGATCCCCCCGCCGCCGCCAGTAATCACCATAAACCCCTGCTGGGCGATCGCCCGCCCAAAGTCTCTGGCCATCAAATATTCCGCCGATGTCGGCGACACTCTCGCCGAACCAAAAATTACAATTTTGCGAACGTGGCGGTAAGGATAAAACATCTGAAAAGCCTTTTCCATATCTCGCAGAGACGACGAGATAATTTTCCAGTCAAGGCGATCGAGTTCCTCTCCGGCCATTTGCACTATAGTAGAGAGCGATCGTTCGATCCACTCAGAGTGCTTTAACATGGGCAGGCGATCGATCAACTTGATCGCTTCAGATTGGAATGACTCAAAATCTTGACCAGGCCCAGAAGGAATCATGAATTTTTCCGCAACGGTAACAATTTGTCAAATCATCAAAATTAAGGGGCAAAAGCCAAATTTAGAAGCTAATAGCCACCAGCAAATTGCGCTGCTAGCAACTAATAACTTTTCTAGTAGCTTTGCCCCGGTTTTTAAGCGATGGCGGCTTTCGCGACAAAAAAAACAGCGCGAAACCCCTCGTAGTTCAGTTAAATGTACTTTTCCAGAGTGTTAGCCAGAGTAGTTTTCGGAACTGCCCCAACCACCATATCCACCCGCTGACCGCCCTTAAATATCATCAGCGTCGGAATGCTGCGGATACCGTATTGGCTGGCCACGTTAGGATTCTCGTCGGTATTAACTTTTACTACCTTCACCTGCCCTTCATATTGCTGGGCAATTTCGTCTACGACGGGCGCCACCATCCGACAGGGCCCGCACCAGGGAGCCCAAAAATCCACTAGAACTGGAACTTCGCTATCGAGCACTTCCTGTTTAAAGGTAGAGTCGGTTACTTGCGCGGCTGCTGACATCCCTAGCCATCCTTGTAAATACTATTTCTCGGATAACAAGTCTAGCAAAAAGTGTAACCACTTGCGTCAACGATTTTAAAAGAAAGAAGTTCGACAACGGATGTTGTAACGGATGTAACGCATTGAACGGATTGAAGGAAGAGGGCGCAAGACCTTCAGCACGGGGCGATCGGGTAGAACGCAGAATTAGAAATACTTTTAGCTCAAAACTTACAACTATTCCCCACTCACCCCCTCCCCACTCTCCCCGACAATCCGGAGCAAACAGCCTTAACCCCGTACCTAGTCAGTAAAGAGGAGCGACAGCGGTAAAAGAGGTCAAAAAGGAACCGCCCGAACAGTAGTCCGGGCGGAGTGTGGTGTGAGGAGTGAACGGAAACTTGTGTCTCCGCTTATTCTATTCTGACATCTCCTTCTCGATAATTCCACAACATTCTGTAAACTTCGAGACTCTTGAACAAATTTTGTCAAGATAGGCTAGTGTTTAGTCGGTAAATCTACTTACCCATGCCCAACTGCTGAGCTTTTTGATAAACTTTACCCTCAGTCAGCAGAGAAGGAGCAATTACCACTTCCACTTGCTGCATCTCCTTAATATCCTTAGCGCCCAAAGTACCCATGCTCGTTTTCAGAGCTCCGAGCAAGTTGTGCGTGCCATCATCTAGGAGAGCCGGCCCCCGCAAAATTTGCTCCACAGTCCCAGTAGTCCCCACGCGAATCCGAGTGCCGCGTGGCAAAACCGGGCTGGGAGTAGCCATCCCCCAGTGAAAGCCGCGGCCTGGAGCTTCGGCAGCCCTAGCAAAGGGCGAACCAATCATCACTCCATCGGCGCCGCAGGCAATGCACTTGCAGATATCGCCACCGGTAATTAAACCGCCGTCAGCAATCACCGACACGTATTTGCCTGTTTCGCGATAGTAGTCGTCCCGCGCGGCGGCGCAGTCTGCTACCGCTGTCGCTTGGGGAACGCCGACACCCAATACGCCCCTAGATGTGCAAGCAGCACCCGGCCCGATGCCCACGAGAATGCCTGCGGCGCCAGTTTTCATTAAATTCATGGCGACTTCGTAGGTGACGCAGTTGCCCAAAATTACTGGTATTGGCATCTCTTGACAGAATTGGGTCAAGTCTAAAGATACGATCGACTCTGGGGAAAGAAAAGCTGTCGAGACTACAGTTGCTTGCACAAAAAATATATCGGCTCCTGCTGCGGCAACTTTTAAGCCGTATTTGCTCGCACCGGCCGGTGTACCGCTGACAGCGGCAATCCCTCCTCCGGCTTTAATTTCTTTAATTCTCAGCTCGATTAATTCTGGCTTGATGGGTTCTGCATAGAGTTGCTGCATCAGGGACACAAATTCGTGGTTCCCGACATTCGCGATACGCTCTAATATTGGCTGGGGGTCGGCATAGCGGGTTTGAATTCCTTCTAGGTTGAGCACGCCCATTGCTCCCAATTCCGATAGCAAAATCGCCATGCGGACATCGACTACTCCGTCCATAGCGCTGGCGATAATCGGAATTTCTCGATCGATCCCGCCAATCTGCCACTTGGTATCTGCCAAACTCGGATCGAGAGTACGCAGTCCCGGTACAAGCGCGATTTCATCTATGCCGTAAGCTCTGCGGGCGCTTTTGCCCCGCCCAATTTCAATATTCACGCTGTTTCACTTCCACAATGTATTTAAATTAGACTAACAAAAAGTTAGCCGACCTGCGGGTAGCGATCGCACAACGGTGTTTAAAAAAGTTCAGCACTGAGTCTGATTTTATGAAATCCAAGGGAATACTTTTCCTCAGCAACGGCCACGGGGAAGACGCGATCAACTGTCAAATTCTCAAAGCTTTGAGAGCATCTGGCGCGGATATTGATGTGGCTGCGATGCCGCTCGTAGGTGACGGGGCTGCTTACAGGCGATCGACCCTACCAATTATCGCGCCCACCAGTCAAATGCCATCTGGGGGAGTTTTTTACATGAATCCCCTGTATTTGCTCAAAGACGTTGGGGCGGGGCTAATTGCCTTGACTTGGCAGCAACTGCGGGCTGTTTGGACGCATGGACAGAGTTGCGATTTAGTGGTGGCGACTGGGGATATTGTCGCGGCAGGGTTCGCTTATGCCACAGGCCACCCCTATATAATTTTTCTGTCAGCTCATTCTAGTTATTACGAAGGGCGAGTCGATTTGGGTGTAATCTTGTGGCAGTTGCTTTGCTCACAGAAATGTGTGGCGGTTTTTACTAGAGATGCTTTGACTGCTGCTGACTTAAACCGACAGGGTTTAAAGAAAGCGGAGTTTGTCAACAATCCAGTTATGGACTACCTCAATTCTACTGCCAAAGATTTACAGTTAAAGCCCGGAGTTCGGACTCTAGCCCTTCTCCCCGGTTCACGCCTCCCGGAAGCCACCGACAACCTGGTTTTGCTGCTGGAATTAGTCAAAGAAATTGCTGCCAACTCTACTGTACCAGTGCAGTTTCGGGCGGCCTTGGTTCCGAGTTTGATGCCCCAATTAGATGATATTGCGGCAAGATCCGGATGGGAAGTGCGATCGACTCAACTCATTTTTTCAGGAATCAAACAGCAGGGTAGCGCAACAGCAGCAACAGTTGAGGTAATTTGCTATTCTGATGCTTTCGCCGATATTTTGCAGCAATCTAATTTAGTAATTGGGATGACGGGCACCGCCGTCGAACAAGCTGTCGGCTTGGGAAAACCCGTAATTACCATCCCCGGTAACGGCCCGTCATTTACCTATCGGTTTGCGGAGGCTCAAAATCGGCTTTTAGGTGATTCCGTGCAGGTTATCGGCACAAAAACCGCGAATTCCGAGATTATTCAGCAAGCGGCTAAAGCCGTCGATCGCACTTTGCAAGACAAAGATTATTTAGAGACTTGCGTCAAAAATGGCTTAGAAAGAATGGGCAAAGCTGGTGGTAGCATCACAATTGCTAATTACATAACAAACTATCTCTAAAAAAACAGTTTATAAAAAAAGGTTCACAGTCAGGACTTTAGTCCTAAAAAAAGGTTCGTAGTGAGGACTTCAGTCCTTCTTTTTCAGCAGACTCGCATTCCGAACGATCGAACCTTTTTTAGCGGTTATTAGTGGAACATATAGCCTTTCAAGCTCTCATACAGCACCTCCGGATGTTATGAGGTACAATAGAATTGACTAAAAATAATATACCAATGAAAGCATACTCAGTAGATTTGCGAGCCTTTCATAGTAGCAGCCCATCTCGATCAGAAGCTGTCGATCAGAAAAACAGCAGA
>JANYGO010000355.1 GCA_025362325.1 Cyanobacteriota bacterium
TTAAACTGCAACCAGAGTAGGCTCCAAAGTTGCCACTAATTTGAGATTGTACTCATCTTCAAAACACGGCTTTTTATAATCCAAACTCCACATTTCCAGAGCGCAATCGTCCCCGGGGTTGAGCGGTTGCAGCCGCAAGTGAAACTCTCGCACTTCCGGGCGGTGTTCGCATTTAAAATCAGCAATTGCGCCAATTTGCCGCCTGTCTAAAGCCACAGCCAACCGCAGAAAAGGATGCAGCTTACTAACTACTTCCCGGTATACTTTCGGGAGAATAGTAAAATTTTCGTGCTTCTTTTTCGGAGGATTCTTGCGGTGATAGCGAGCCAAATTGGCAATTACTTCAATCTCTGTTTCAGTATATCCCAATAACTCACCATTGCGAATTAAATAGTAAGAATGCTTGTGGTGCGCTGAATGACTGACATACAAACCGCAGTTGTGCAGAATCGCGGCCGCCCACAGCAACTCGCGTTCTTCGGTTCCCCAATTGTGCAGAATTCCTTGAGTTTGGTCGAATAAATTGAGCGCAAATGTTGCGGTTCTTTCGCTTTGTTCTACGTTGACTTGATATTTTTCTGCCATGTGGTGGATGCTGCGCTGGCGGATCGAGCCTTGATAGCGCAAGCGGTTTTCGATTAAACCGTGCGTTAGCATCCAGTCAACAATGACGCCTTCTCTCAAAGATCGATCGCACACAGTGAGCGATTCCATCCCTAATAGTGTCATCGCTTCCTGCAAAATCAAAGCGCCCGCGAGAATAATTTCTGCGCGCTTGTCCGACATTCCGGGAATTGCCAGCCTTTCCGAGTAAGAAAGTTTGCGAAAGCGGTTGACTAAATCTCGCAAATCTTTTAAACTTAACTGATATCCGGCTAGCGGACTCGGAACTATTCCCAACTTTTCGCGAGCGTTAATTGCAGCCAGAGTTTCGATGGTTCCCGCAGTGCCGATCAAGCGCAGAGGTTCGCCTGTCTTGAATTGAGAGCGCAATTCGTCGATCGGTCTTTCCAGCGAAATCCGAATATAAGCTTGCAAATAAGCAAACTCCTCTTTGCTAATCGGGTCAGTTTTGACAAATTCTCCAGTCAGGCGAACAGCGCCAATTTTGGTACTGGTGAGACAGAGAGGTTCAGAACTATCTCCTAAAATTAACTCGGTAGAACCGCCACCAATGTCAATAATCACCTGGGATTGATTGTTGAATTCCATTCCCGAAAGTACGCCCAGATAAATCCTCCGCGCTTCTTCTTGACCGGAAATTAAGCTAACATTAAGGTCTAATTCGTCAGCAACTTGTTTGAGAAAATCCCGCCCGTTAGGTGCTTCTCGAACAGCACTCGTAGCCACAGCGATAATTTGTTCAGCATTGAAAGTTTTAGCAATATCTTGAAAACGGCGCAAAGTTGCGATCGCCCTTTCCATCACCTCTGACTTCAAACACCCTGTCTTAGCCTCGCAATCGCCCAACCTAACCGTATCTTTTTCTCTAGCAATAATCGCAAACGCGGGCAATTTCGGATCGATCCGCGCCACCACCATGTGAAACGAGTTAGTACCCATATCAATGGCAGCAATAATGCGATTTGACTCCGTAGCAGCAAGTGAATTAACCATTGGAGTGTATCGGGGTTGACAGATATTTATGATTATTTCACGAATCCAGTTAAGCATGATATTAAATCAGCAAAAATTGGGAAATGCTGACTGGCAAAGAGTTTCACCTGTTTTGAATTTTGGCAGAAGTGCGATCGACCGCAGAGATAGTAGGTGATTTTGCCTAAAATTTGCTAATATTTAATGTTAAAAATCTAAAATCTAAAATAGAAATGCTTACCGAGTCCGATCGCCCAACCGAATCTACACTACTTACTATCATCCGGCTTTTGAGATGGGACAAGCCAGCAGGAAGGCTAATTTTAATGATTCCCGCCCTCTGGGCCGTCTTTTTAGCCGCAGACGGGACGCCGCCCGCAGCATTGGTGGGCACGATCGTATTGGGCACCTTAGCCACGAGTGCGGCTGGATGCGTCGTCAACGACTTGTGGGATCGCGATATTGACCCGGAAGTAGAAAGAACGCGATCGCGCCCCCTAGCATCCCGCGCCCTGAAAGTGCAAACTGGCATCGGAGTTGCTTTAATTTCCTTTGCTTGTGCGGCAATTCTCGCTTTTTATCTCAATCCCTTAAGTTTCTGGCTGTGCGTCGCCGCCGTACCAGTAATTATCTGCTATCCCCTAGCAAAAAGATTCTTTCCAGTGCCGCAATTAGTATTATCAATCGCGTGGGGATTTGCAGTTTTAATTAGTTGGAGCGCCGCCATTGGAAAATTAGAATTAGCGACTTGGTTGTTGTGGGGTGCAGTCGTGTTTTGGACGATGGGATTTGATACAGTTTATGCGATGAGCGATCGGGAAGACGATTTGCGTTTGGGCGTGAATTCCAGCGCGATATTTTTCGGGGATAATGCCGCTAATGCTGTGGGTTTTTTCTTTGTTGGAACTGTCGGTTTGTTAGCAGCAATGGGGATTAATCTGCATTTGCATATTGGTTTTTGGATTTCTATTTTTGGAGCAGCGGTTTTGTGGTTTTTGCAGTACAGTCAACTGCGGAAAGCGGATATTCCGAATCCTGTTTACGGTCAAATCTTTCGCCAAAATGTTTGGGTGGGATTTGTCATATTGGCGGGGATGATTGTTGGGGAGATTTTTTGATCGGGACTTACACACTGCGATCGAAGAAACCGGGTTTTTTACCTAATCTGTGGGCTGTAACACGTCTTATCGTAAAAAACCCGGTTTCCGGGCTCCCAGCGTAAGTCCTATGGTAATTATTGTCAGGTGGAAAAACGCCAAATCTTAATAGTTCTGTCTCCGCTACCACTGATGAGAGTTTCTCCGTCAGGACTAAAGGCAAGACAATAAACAGTGTCTGAATGTCCTAGAGTGTGAATCGGTTCTCCGGTAAATAAATCCCAAATTCTAATAGTGCGATCGGCACTACTGCTGGCGAGATATTTGCCGTCAGGACTAAAGGCAACAGCATAAACATCATCTGTATGTCCTGTCAAGTTGCTTTTGAGTTCTCCACTGCTTAAACGCCACAGTTTTATCGGTTGTTTGACACCGCCACTGGCGAGAGTTTGTCCGTCGGGACTGAAGGCAACAGTATAAACGCTGTTGTCACTAAAGAAAGAACGAGACCAACCAATAGGGCCGTCACCAGGGCCGTTTAAATTGCGGATTTCTCTGCCTGTGTGAAGATTCCAAAGCTTAATATTGCTGTCGAAACTTCCACTAGCGATTATATTGCCGTCGGGGGCGATCGCAACTCCGTGAACAGCCCAAACATGGCCTCTGAGAGTGTGTCGCAATTTCCCGGTTTCGAGGTTCCAAACTTTCACGGTACTGTCCGCGTGGTGTCCGCTGACTAAAGTTTTGCCATTGGGGGTTAGGGCGATCGACCATACAGAAAGAACCACCCAGTCATCGCCTTTGAGAGTCTGTTTTAGTTGCCAGGTTTGAGTATCCCACAACTTAATAGTGCCGTCAGGATTAGCGCTGCTACTGGCAAGAGTTTTTCCGTCACTACTGAAAGTAACACAACTCACGCCGCCAGAATGTTTAGTGAGATTTTCGAGGAGTTCTCCTGTTGTCAGGTTCCATACTTTAATCGTTTGGTCGAGACTGCAACTAGCGAAAATTTGACCGTCTGGGTGAATGGCGACTGATTTAATAATGTCTGAATGATCGGTGAGAGTATGTTCGGTTTTCCAAGTTTTTTTAAGTTCCCGAAATGACAAGGGTAATTTTGTTTCTGTTTTACTGATAAAACCTTGCCAAGTCGGAGGTTCTACAGCGGGATTTTGGCAAATTATGGGCAACCAGCTAACACCACTATATTCCTTATTCCAAATGTCTTCTAGCTTTTTACGTGCTGATAGTACCGAGGCATAAAAAGAACGCTTAAGAGCAAAATTAGTCAGAAAATCTTGCAAAAAATCCTGTGCTACTCGATCGGGTACGGGTTCTCGCATCACAATACTTTGAGGAATTTGTAATTTAGCGAGTTGGTTGGCCAATCCCAAGCCATCACAAGAATTAAAAATAGCCAGTTGCAAACCGTGGGATATCGCCAGCTTCAGTGTATTTTTAAGCTCATCGATATTTAGACTTTCATCACGATTAATTTCAAATATTCCTATTTTGCCATCAACTGTTGAGCTATGACCAGCAAAAAAGAAAATATGCCATCCTTGTTCATCACTAAGCCACTCGATAAGCCGCTTTTTTGTTGGCTGTTCTAGAAATTTACAATCGGTCTCGTCTGGGTCTAAAAGTTCAAATATTTGCCTGTCAAACTGGATATCTATACCTTCGCTATTGCCTAAAACAGCGAGAATTCTGACTTTTTCAGCCTTTAGTCGTGGTTTCCCAGCGCAATAATACTCTGGTTCGCTTAAGGCAATTTCAGCTTTTGTGTAATTATCTGCAAATAAATCCCAAACCTGCCAAGGAAGCTGTCTTAAGTCATTATTGCGTGTTTGAATAATTAGTCTAATTTCTTCAGATTTTCTCAAATTTTGCTGTAAACTGTCTCGGATCTTTTGCCACTCAGTATTTCCAGAGTTGAGCCATTCGTTGATGCTGCATACTAACTTTTCAGCAGAGTCTTTACAAGAAGATTTACTCTGGCGTCTAGCTGTCGCACGAGATCGATTTCCTGACGCATCGTTAGAAAGTGGACTCACCTTTTTACTAAATGCAGCTTGCCATTCGCCAACTAATTGAGGAATATGAGATGCAGCGGGTAGATGACCTCTAACTACAATTTCTGGGCGTAATCCCTCTTGTCCAATCTCTAAAATTGCAGTAAACCCAAGCTCGAAGTTTCCTTCTGATAAATTCAAAATTACAAGCTTTTCCATTGATTTCTACTTATTAGATTTCATCCACTGAACTCAAAAATCTTCTGTTATACTAACATCTCCCAAAATAATTTTGATACTAAAAAGCTCTGTAGGTTCGACACCAAATTCTAGTTCTACGGAGTCCTCTGCATCTCCTGTTTGTTCTTCCATAATAATAGCTTCAGATTCATCAAGGACTATCACTTGTAAGTTGGGTGGTAAATGAACTGCATTATTAGTGGGATAAACCCAGACACAAATCCCTACTTCTGTCTCAGATTCAAGTGTTGTCTGGACAACAAGTGCGACTGGATGATTTCCCCCTAAATCAATTTCTTTGGCTCGCCTGACACTGTTTTCAGGTACTGGGGTCTCAACGCTTATAGAACGAGCTTGCTTCTTGGATAATATAGATTCTACCGATTGCCAATCCTCAATTAATACGAAACTACTTGAGTCAATCTTTTGTGTTTTAACGATCGCATTTGGAGAACATTTCTGAATCTGAGCCACGAGTTTGTCAATTAGTGGCTTATCTATTTCTTCGAGGGTAGCTCTCAACTCTATTAACCATTTTAATTCAGATGATGGAGAATCTTCCAAAGGGAGAGTTTCTTCAACAATCTCTTCCCAATTATCCACTCCTACCGCTTGACAAATACTGACAAAGTTATCTTGCACAATGGGAATTCGTCGCCAAAACTTTCTCAAAGCTGCTTCACCGACTAAAGCATTTTGATACCAAGGCACAGCAATTTTTGTCCATCCTTTTTTCTTTCTGGCTAAGTCAATAATTTCTATTCCTTTTTTCGATGCTTTGAGTGAAAACGCCATTATTACCTCTACTTAACTGCTTGTCTAATTCATTTGTAGTTAATCCGATCGCTTTTGGGGGTAGTACCAGAGGGGGTACCAAAAGTGACGCGATCAAACCCATAGCCAGCAAGCATCCTAGATGTATGAAGACAAAAAAGTTAGGCCTAACTCGGTTGTCCTTTGTTCAAAAAAATTGACTTGGAGACAAGAGTATGAATTGCAAAGTATTGATTTCACCCCTCCTCATCTGCTCGATCGCGATCGGCAACATAGCTTTGGTACTAGCCGCAGTTTCAGGTGCTTCAATCGCTCGGATAGCCATTGGGTCAACCATGAATAACATCATACCCGAAATTTGTACCGACCCAGCGGGAAACGAGTATCCTTGCCCCTGATTGATACTAAATCTCAAATAAGGATCGCAAATTAAATAACTTGTGTAGGTTGGGTTGAAGTCTGAAACCCAACGCCCTGGGAATGTATTGTGGAACAGGCATCTTGCCTGTTCTTCACAGGCTTTTTGGGAGATGTCTATTTAATTAGAACCACCTAATTGCTTCAGACGCTGACGAGCCTTACCAATGTAAACATCTTCATCTGGCTCATCCGACTTAGCATATTCCAGACAGTGTTTCCAAGCTTTCACAACTTCTGCATCATTCCCCAGATTTTCGTACACTTGGGCCATAATGCCATAAGTTAAACCCCGATCGCTCCGTAGTTTAATAGCCTGTTGCAACTTGTCCAAAGCTTCTTCATAGCATCCTTGTTCCTTCCAAGCCCAAGCAAGATAGGTTAACAACCCTGCTTTGACTCTTTTGTTATTCTCAATTTTCTCCGTTTCCACCAACTTTAAACCTAGCCCGATTTTTTCAACTGATTTCCGCAAATCTTTATATTCAATGATATACAAACGGCCCAACTTGCAGTAAGCAGCAGCCAAGCCTAGGAATGCTGCATCCTGATACAGTTCCATCGCCCGATCGACCTTTCCCGCTTCTTCATTCATCAATGCTTGATTGTAGTAAGTCACTGCATTGTCAGGGTTAATTTTAATAGCCAGCTCGAATTGTTTTCTCGCTTCTATTAATTTGCCAGCTTGTTTGAATTTAAACCCTCGATTGTTAGCATCCTTCGCCGCCTCAACAAAAGTCATTTCTCTGGCTGGTGCTTTCGTCGGGTGCGATCGCTTCTTGATTGCTTCTTCCATCGCCAGTTTGGATGTTTTTTTAGTAACTTTTTTCCCTTCTCCAATCACATCTGATACTAAAGCCCATAAACCCTGAGCCAGCCTTCTCTCGACATAGTTAGGGCTATAGCCAGGAATGTTCATATCCGCATAATCCACATCCAGCCAGCTTAAACGAATAATCTGTTTCTGTGCAAAATCCAGTGACTTGCCTTTCTTTTCCAAAACCCACTCATCCAACAGGCTCAACATTTCTTCAATTTCCATTGCTTTCCCCAGTTAATCTATTTTTTTGGTAATTATAAAATATTTTTTGTGATTTTTGTGACTTTTGTGAGTTTTTCATAAAAGTTGTGAACTTTGTGTGTGAATTTTAGCATTGTTTTGATTAGGCGAATCCGAGAAAATATGTAGAAGTAACGAGCTGTACAAAACTAGGTGTAGGTTAATTTGCTCAAATTTTCACTAGAAATGTTCAATATTTTTCACAGTTTAACATCTAATTCGTTTACTAGGAGGACTATTATGGAGCGCATAGATGAATTGAGATTGGCCCTCGAACAATATTCCGATCGCACTCCTCAAGACGAGCTGTTATGTCAGCTAATTTTAAATATCTGCTCGCTATCGCGGCATAATCCGCAGCGTCGAAAATTTATGAATCGGTTATTGCAGCAACTGCAACGCTTGCCAAAGTTGTCAAAAAGTTCTCATTTATATTATCATGAAGCCGTTAATAAAACTTGGGAATGGTTAGACAATAATCTTCATAATTTCGAGCCGCGATTTTCTCCAGTTCAAGACAGCTTATTGATTTGGATTAACCGTTATCTCAAATATCGAATTTACGACTTATATGCTAAAAACACTCAAAATATCGTTTCCTTAGATTTAAAATATTTAGAACGCAGCGGATTTTACAACGACTGTTTGGACGATCGAATCGAACAGATTGAGAGACAAGAAAAACAAGATTTAGCACGGGAAATCACTAAATACTTCGATCGCGATCCAGAACAAAAACTGCGGCGGACTCATCCGAAAAACCGTCCCGACTGCAACTGCCAAATTATTGCCCAAAAATTGTTTTTCCAGCAGTCGCCAGAAAAAATGGCCGCGATCGCCAGACAGTTGAATATCAATACCCAGACTATTCGCTCTTTTTGGAAAAGGACGGGATTTTCAAAAGTGCAAGCCATCGCGCGACAAATTGCTCAAAAAAACTCTGATGTCATGTCTGGCTGATGCCGATCGCACCCTTTGTGTGAAGTTTCATTACAAAAACAGAAACTTCGCATAAAAACTCCGGCGCACTCCAGATAGGTAAGTAGCGGCGGAAGTTCAGCGAGTTTGACCCACACTCTGTGTGAAGTTATATTACAAACCGCATAAAAACTCCGGCGCACTCCAGATAGATAAATGTCAGTCCAAAATTATCGAATTAATCGAGGTGCAAAATGTCTAATATATCGATCGGCAATCTCAACGACAACTATATCTCGATCGACTTCGCGGGTAAAACTGACCCCACAGATACCTATCGTTTCGATCGGCTCAATCCCGGCAGCTTTCGAGTCACTGCTGAAGGATTTAGTTCCGTTGTCGGGATGCAGCTTCTCGACACTCAGGGAAAAGTTGTCAAAGACATCGAAACCAACGGCACAAATTCGGGAACCTTTAGCATAGATAATTTGGGTGCAACTAATTATGCACTCAAAATTTCTGCACCTTCCCGCGATACGAATTATCAAATTAGTTTAACCCCAGACGGCAAAGTCGATCCGCTGACAGGTTTAGGCGTTACTTCTGGTTTCTTCACTCCTGATTCAACGGGTCAAGTTGGCTTTGATTGGTTGCACGACGGCGGCAACTATCAAGGTGAAGTTGCCATTTTTAGCGTGCAGGGAATGGAGAAATTTACCCCTGGTTCTGAGGAATTTATCAAAGAAGTGGCAAGACGAGCTCTGACCAATTCTACCTTTGGTCACGTAGTAATTTCTGACCCCACAGAAGGTGCAAATCCGCTATTTGACGGCAGTTTAGGAGAGGCAAATTATAACGAAGGGCCCTACAGCGGCGCGAAAACATTTGCGATGAAACCGGGAGAGGCATTTGCGGTGATGTTGGTGCCAAATGGTACTGTGCAAGATGTGTTTAATAATCCCGGTGCCGGCGGTGACAAACGCCCGCTGCTGTCATTATCTAGCACTAATCCAAATGATGCTTTTTTGTACGGCCAAATAGCAGATGTCACTGGCAATGGCAAGGCATTTGCGATGGAAGATCAGCGAGTCGATGAAGGTTCGGATAAAGATTACAACGATTTAGTTTTCAATTTAACAGGTGCGACGGGCAAAGCAGTGGCGATCGACAAAGTGATCGCTCCGGCTAAGGATTGGACTAAACTTGATGGTGGCAAGAAATTGATCGATTATGTCAAATCAAAGCTGCCAGTTGTTGTAACGCCACCGGTTGTAACGCCACCGATTGTAACGCCACCGGTTGATCTAAAACCGCCAGTTGTTGTAACGCCACCAGTTGTAACGCTACCAGTTGATCTAAAACCGCCTGTAGCTGTAACGCCACCGGTTGTAACGCCACCAGTTGATCTAAAACCGCCTGTTGTTGTAACGCCACCAGTTATAACGCCACCAGTTGATCTAAAACCGCCTGTAGCTGTAACGCCACCTGTAGTTATAACGCCGCCTGTAGCTGTAACGCCACCTGTAGCTGTAACGCCACCAGTAGTTATAACGCCACCAGTAGTTATAACACCGCCAGTAGCTGTAACACCGCCTGTGACTGTAACGCTACCAGTTGAAACAACACCGATCGATCCAAAACCGCCTGTAGCTGTAACGCCTCCTGTGGCGATACAACCACCTGTAACAATCCTGCCGATCGTTGCCCCTCGAACACCACTGGTGGAACCGCCTAAAATTGCCCCAGAACCGCCTAATATTGAACTTCCATTGATACCTGAAGCGCCGATTGAAACCGTATTGCCGATTAGTTTGCCGCCAGAAAAACGCGCATTTATCGGCATCATCGATACTGGGTTTGCGCCGAACAATCCTGATTTGGATTATTCTAAAGTGACATTGGGGCGCGATCGCATTGACAAAGACAGCAATCCCTTGTTTGCGGCCGGCAGTGGTAACGAACACGGCACATTTAACTGGGGTTTAGTTAGTGCAATTCAAGGCAACGACAAAGGCATTGACGGGTACAACGATAAAGCGAATGTGTACCTAAGTCGGGCAATTGGTTCGGGGGAATGGGATTTAGCATTGACGGATTTTGTGACTGAAGCGAAGGGGCAAAAACAGAAGAATGCGATCGC
>JANYGO010000227.1 GCA_025362325.1 Cyanobacteriota bacterium
TTGCTTCAATTAAATTCATTGCTGATTCATTCCATAATTATAGTCTACCCGGACGGGACCGACTTGATTAGCTCTTCTATCATACATTCCCCCGCTGACAATTAATCCACCCTGCTTGCTTTCGGGGGGCTAGGGGGGATCGGGCTTAACTGAACCTTATTGGGATATCACTTACGCAGAAATTGTCAACTAGAGACAGGTTTCAAATTGTCATAACTGGTTGTTTCATAAAATTTATTTCCATTCACCCTGAAGTGTAAAAGCAGCCCAATAATAGGGAGACTTCCACTTTTCCTGCTTCCACATTTCTAGTTGTGCCGCCCTCAATGCCGCCGCTGGCGTTAACCCTTTTTGCAGCATTCCCTGATAGAAACTCGACATTAACGTAGCCGTTCCTTCATCATCCACACTCCACAAACTCACCACCACTCGCTGAGCCCCTGCATACATAAATCCCCGCGTCAATCCTACCATGCCCTCGCCTTGAACAATCTGTCCCATTCCGGTTTGACAGGCACTTAACACTACTAAATCGGCTGCTAATTTGAGATTGAAAATATCAGTAAGTCGCAGAAACCCATTTGAGGGATTACCCTTTTCATCTACTAGCGACAAGATGACTCCTGACAATTCCGGGTGAGTGCTATTAACTAAACCGTGAGTGGCAAAATGAATGATTTTATATTGGCTTAAATTTGAGCTGGTTGCTGTGGCGCGGCTGGCTTCAAAATCCAAAGATTCGGTGCGAGAATTCGCCGGGACTAAGGCTTGAATGATTTGAGCTTCTTGGCGAGTGAATTTTAAACGGTTAAACTGTGCGTTATTGTCGCCTCTGGAGCGACTTAAACCGGGATTTGCTGATTCTACCGCTTGCTGAGTGGTGGCTGAAGAATAATTTTTAATTCGTTCGTCGTTACCGCTAAAAACTGGATCGGCGAGTATCGCTAAAGTCCGAGTAGGAGGTTGTCTGTCAGTGTAGTTTTGTCTTAATATTCCCAAGGTGGAAGCGGAAGGCAGCAGCACGATTTCATGGTCTACTATTAAAGGCGGATTCCCATTTTCACCGGATTTTCCGGGGAGGGAAAGGGCAGCAAAGGGGAGGTAATTCAAAACGCCATCGCCAACAATCAGCAGGCGCTTTTGACCTAGTTGTGCTGCGGCTGGCTGTAAAATAATTTGACTGAGGGCGTTGTTAGCTTCAGCGACTTTATTGGGAATGTTTCGGTAAAGTTGGCTAGTTACAGTATCACGGAAATTGCGGGCGGCTTTTTCGATGTCTGCCCTAGGAGGCAATTCATAACTGGTGATGCTGGTTTTAGTCACAGCCCAGAGATAGCTACGATCTTTCCCTAAAGAATACTGGAGTAAAATTGTATTCTCGTCGAGGATTTGTTGTTGAATTTGTGTAAGGGTTAAAGGTTGCGGTTGGGTGAGGGCAGCGTAGCGGGGGCTGGTGGTGCGGATTTGGGTTTCAATGTCCTGATATTGTGCGATTAAAGTTTGTCGCTGTTGTTCTAATTCTGCTTGTTGGGCGGGGGTGTGATTGGGGCGATTGAGAACTTCGATTCGCCGTTTTTCCAGGGCATCAAGTTGTTGTTGTAAACTGCGTTCTTTTTGCAATAATTCTGGGGAAACGCCTTGGCGAATATCAGCGTTTGCTTCTTGAAGAAGTTCGAGGAGGCTGCGGGCGCGGGAACGTTCGCTGGCTTCAAAGGCTTTGGTATCGTAACCAGATTTGGGTTGCGTTTTGTGCAGTTGCATTAACAGGTCAATGTAGAACTGGTAATAGTCCTGTACGGTGGCAAAGTATGAGGTGCGGAGTTCTGGACTGGCAACTTTTGTGCGGAGGCTTTCAATAATTTTGAGGGAGGATTCAATATTAGTGAGGGCTTCAGTGAGATTGCCTTGAGCGCGTTTGGCACCAGCGATGTTGTAAAGGGTGACAGCTTCTCCATCGCGATCGCCTACGGCTCGTTTCAGGGGAAGAGACTGGCTGTAATACTCCAGCGCTTTCTGTTGTTCTCCCAATTCTGAGTAGACAGCGCCGATGTTGTTGAGGGTGACAGCTTCCGTACTGCGATCGCCTAGTGCCTGACTCAGGGGAAGGGACTGGCTGTAATACTCTAGCGCTTTCTGTTTTTCTCCCAATTCTGAGTAGAGTAAGCCGATGTTGTTGAGGGTGTTCGCTTCCCCTCTGCGCTCGGCTACTGACCGACTCAGGAGCAGGGACTGGCTGAAATATTCTAGCGCTTTCTGTTTCTCTCCCAATGCTGAGTAGACTCTGCCGATGTTGTTGAGGGTGGTAGCTTCCCCACCACGATCGCCCACGGCCCGTCTCAGGGGAAGGGATTGGTTGTAATACTCTAGCGCTTTCTGTTTCTCTCCCAAATCTGAGTAGACATTGCCAATGCTGGTGAGGGTGATAGCTTCCCCACGGCGATCGCCTACTGCCCGACTCAGGAGAAGGGACTGGCTGTAATACTCTAGCGCTTTCTGTTTTTCTCCCAATTCTGAGTAGACAACGCCGATGCTGTTGAGGGTGTTCGCTTCCGCACTGCGATCGCCTAGTGCCCGACTCAGGGGAAGGGACTGGCTGAAATACTCTAACGCTTTCTGGTTTTCTCCCAAATCATGGTAGACCTTGCCAAGAAGCAGGAGACTAACAGCTTGTTTTAAAGTGTCCCCCGCTTCTCGATACAGCTTTAATGCTTCTTCAAGTTTGGTGCTCGCTTTTCTTAAAGATTCCGCCGTCCCCTGCTGGTAAAGTTGAGCCCCTTCTTTCAAAGTTCTTTCAGCAGCAGCCGCCGCAGGGTTTTCCCCGGACTGCTGCGATACCCCTTGACTAATTTTTATAGCACTCGGTGCAGCCACCGCCGGGACTCCTAGCAAAATCAGAGCACTTACAGCGAGTCCGTAACGCCCCCAAACCCAAAGCGTGAGATTCATAAACACCTGCTCAAAGAAGACCTTGTTAACCGGTATCATAGTCGATGGTGGCTTGTCAGGTGCGCTTTTCCTTTTGCCACAGCGAAGGTTAAAAGTCATAATTGTAATTTTTACGCTATTCTCAACTCAGTATTTTTAAATTAGCGATCGCCCCCAAATCTAGGATGTACTATTTTCTGCTGTTTTATGAGACTCAACAAAAAACAATTCAACAAACCAATTGTGATTTTTCCCCTAGGAATGCTCGGCGTTTTCCTCATGTCCTTAACTCTGCGCTTTTGGGAATTAGAGCGATTTAACACTTTAGTATTTGACGAAGTTTATTACGCCAAATTTGCCAACGATTATCTCACCAAAACGCCTTTTTTCAACGCTCACCCGCCGCTGAGTCAGTACATAATTGCCGTTGGTATCTGGATCGGCACTCACCTCCCCTTCGGCAAAACAGCCGTCAACAGTCTAGCAGGCTCAATTCTCTCCCCTTGGGATTACCGCTGGCTGAATGCTCT
>JANYGO010000393.1 GCA_025362325.1 Cyanobacteriota bacterium
TGTGTAGGCGCGGTTTCAACCGCCGTCTGATCTATGCAGCAATTTTCAAGACTTACTCACATCCTCAAAAGACTCCGAGCCCAAAGGACTCGGAACCCAACCTTGAATATTCTTGCGTTTCCCTAAAAGCGGCTGCGAATGTACGATCGGCAAACGCACAGCTTCCCCATGCAAAATCTCGCTAACTTCCGCATAAATTTTCGCCCTAACTGCTTTATCCCCACTCGCCCTCCCCCGATCCAAAAGTTCCAAAACCTTCGGATTTTTCCAATTTCCCAAATCCGCCGTGGAACCAGGCCCGAAGTGAGGATAATAAAAATTGTCAGGATCGCCATAATCTCCAGTCCAACCCATCATAAAAGCTTGAAAGCCCGGAGGTTTTAGCCGATCGGCTAAATAAGCAGACCAATCCTTTGTCAGCAACTTTACCCGAATCCCGATCG
The DNA here is from genome assembly GCA_025362325.1 of Cyanobacteriota bacterium. Lineage (GTDB taxonomy): Bacteria > Cyanobacteriota > Cyanobacteriia > Cyanobacteriales > Microcoleaceae > Microcoleus. Next base: position 444 of record JANYGO010000393.1, read on the forward strand.
CACTCAAATCCGCCGCCAAAGCTTCAGCAATTGGCTTCGGCGTGGGAAAATAGGGACGGCTGACCGGCATATACCACAAATCCAAATCAAAACCGTTAGGATAACCGGCCTTCGCCAGCATTGCTTTAGCTTGCTGCGGGTTAAATTCGTAATCTTTAACTTTGTCTGACTGCGCCAAATTCACCGCAGGCGGAACAAATTGCGAGTCATATTTGCCAAGTTCTCCCCAGAAAGCCTTGACTATAGCTTGCTTGTTGATTGCTTGGGCGATCGCCCGTCGCACCTCCGGTTTCGACAAAGGCGCGTAACTCGGATTTAACGCTAAATAACCCACATTAAAAGAAGGTCGCAAAACAGTTTCTAAATTAGCATCCGCCTGCACCTCTTTCAATTGATCCGGCGTTAAATCGACAGTAAAATGAAGTTGACCGGCCCGCAATTGAGCCAGTCTCGCCGCCGGATCGTCAACAAAACGAATTACCAACTGATTTACTTTCGGCGTTCCTGCTTTCCAATAATTAGGATTTTTCTCTAAGACAATGCGATCGCCCGAGATCCATTCCTTAAACACAAAAGGCCCCGTACCCACAGCCAGCGACCCCGGAGTGCCGTATTTAGCCCCCGCTTTTCTCACCGCCGCCGGACTCGCAATCCCAAAATAACCCGACCCAATCGCCGCAGGAAAGGCCGCAAAAGGTCGATTTAAAACAAACTTAATCGTAGACTTATCAACAACGGTCACATCCTTTACCAGGGAATCTTTATCGCCCTTAAATCCAGCAAAAAAGTCCTTCCAAATTTGATAAGTTTTCCCCGAATCTCGATAACCTTGAGGATTTTTGGCATCCCACCAGCGATCGACATTAAACTTAACAGCTTCCGCATCAAAATCCGTCCCGTCGTGAAACTTTACTCCCGATCGCAATTTAAAAGTCCAAGTTTTGCCATCCGTCGAACTCGACCATTCAGTCGCCAGACTCGGTTCCAGTTCCACTGTTCCCGGTTTAAAATCAGTTAAGCGATTGTAGATTTGGTCGATCGCAATCACAGAATTACCATCAGTAATATTTCCCGGTTCCAGATTGACAGGCGGCCCGCCCGCACCGTAGACTAAAGCCCCCGCTGGAACAGCAGCAGGAGTTGTCGCAGTTGGAGAATTATTGCTAATATTTGCAGGAGTGCCACAATTTGATAGAACTACAGCCATCCCAAAAACTAAACCTAATAAAACTAAACGCCAATATTTTAACAATCTCATCTCAATAACTTCCGTTTAATAATAAATTATACTCATATAAATAAAATTCTCAACTGCTCTTTCTCTCCCCTCTGCGATCTCTGCGATCTCTGCGGTTCATTTAGTCAATTTTCTATTAATAAAATCAAATCTAATTAACAAACCAAATCGAACACGCTTATGATATCATATTCGAGGGCAAAATCTCAACTCGCACCTTTACTTTAGGCAACGCAACCACCATGGCAGCAAAGGTTTGCTGCCATGGTATCTCAAAGCCGGTGCAAGGCTACAAAAAAGGCATTCACGGTTTATTCACGGCCACCGAAATCATGCCCCAATTTGTGCGCTAACAGGTAAAATCAAGTCCGCGTCAATAAACACAAATCCTGTACGGCGGGATGGATCGGGTATTTGTAAACCCGCCCCGACTCAATAGGCCACAGTCATCCGGCTGCGAATAAACTGAGGGCGCTCAACTTCATCCAGCAGGGCGATCGCAAAATCCTCAGCCGAAATCCGGCTTTTACCCTGTTCATCAACAACTAACATATCACTTCCTAACCGAAATTTACCAGTCCGTTCACCAGCTTCAAATTCCGCCGCCGGACTGATAAAAGTCCAATTCAAGTCAGCAGTTTTGTAAACAGCAAGTGCCTCCCGATGAGCAAGAGATGCCGGACGATACTGTTCGGGAAAACCCGGAGTATCCACAAGTTGAATGCCCGGAGTTATTTCGAGACTGCCTGCACCGCCAACCACAACCAAGCGATTAACGCCGGCACGAGATAAGCCGTCAATCAAGGAATAAGCTGCTGTCACAATGTCTTTAGCTAAAATCGGGTTATTAGCAGTAGCAGCACCAGGCCCGGCGGCGCTGATAACGGCATCGTGTCCCCTGACAATTTCAGCAACATTAGCAGCATCTAGAACATTACCCACAACCACGGTTAGGTGATCGCCAGAGAGTGAAAAACGATCCGCATCCCGGACGATCGCTGTTACATCATGTCCCCGCCTCAACGCTTCAGAAACAATGCGACTGCCAGCCATACCATTTGCACCAAATAATGCCAATTTCATGAAACATCTCCTGTTTTTTTGCTTAAACTACTGACTAATGGGTAGCAATCAGCCGTTAAATCTCGTCGTGTAAATTGACCGTAATTCCTGTAAAAACAGGCCTGTAGGGGCGGATTCACCAGTATCTATGATTCACATCCAGAGTATCTGTAAACCCGCCCTTACTTAAACATGGCGATTAAACCATTCAGAAACATTGCCAACTGCTAAATCGATCGTTTCCGGGTCTTCATAAAATTGAAATTGCACCCGATCGCCCAACCAAACGAGATGCTTATCTTTCGCTGCGATCAGCTCAAATAATTTTTTAGGCACAACTGAACCGCTAGCAGCTTTTTCAGCGTGTACCATTAACGTCGGTACGTTCAATTTTTTGACAGTTTCATCTACCCGATAAGTCCACAATTCGGCTTCGCTCATCGCAGCTACTCGGTTTTCCCATTTGCCCAAAAAATCCCAAGCAGGGCCGCGCTCAGCCCAGCGAATATACCACTGATAAATCGGTTTTGGCAGCAGCAAAGCATCAGGATCGTTCAAGCTGACAATTGGAATATAATCAACTTCACCTGTTTTTTCATATTTAGTTCGCGCTTGACTAGCTCGTTCAATGCGATGCCGAGTTTTATCCTCGCCTCCGCTGTATTCATCAATCGTTTCTTTTGTTAGATAATGACCCGCCACAATCGCTAATGCTTTAATTCTAGTGTCCTCTACTGCTGCCTGAATTGTCCAATTTACACCTTGACAAATACCCAGCAAATAGACTCTATTTTTATCCACTTCCGGGCGGCCGAGCAAATAACTAACTGCGGATTTCAAGTCAGAAACTTTAGCTTGCGGACTTTCATAGCGGCGGGGTTCGCCACCGCTTTCACCGTGAAAAGACGGGTCAAATGCCAGCGTTACAAAACCCGATGAAGCCATGCGGGTAGCATATTGGACAGGCGATTGTTCTTTGACAAACGCTACTGGGCCTAGCACCGGCAGAGCTGGGGCTGGTTTGGAAAGATTGCTGGGAATGTATAGATTTCCCACCAGTTCAACACCGTTGCTGTTAAAGGTAACGCGCTCTATTGTGTAAGAACTATGAGAAGATTCTATTGGTGTATTTTCCATATTTTTCTGTTCCGCGCTGCTCGCTTTAGGTAGAAGGCTCAGCAAGAAGCCGCTGACTCCGGCTGCGCCCGCTTGGATTAATGTTCTGCGTGAAGGATTAGATCGATTCACTTGACCTCCAAACATCGTGTTATTTCATTCAGAAACCCGGTTTCTGCGTCCTTCCTCTGTATGACAAGCAGCATAAGTCAATTGCGTCTGCTAAATCTTGTAAATTCTCCCGATCAATTGCAAAATCTGGCGATACTGACTTCGCCTCACAACTGATGGCGATACTGTCGCGGAGTGAGACTGGTATGGCGACGAAAAACATTAGTAAAGTGGCTTTGATCGCAAAAGCCGACAGCTTGACTGATATCAGCAATGGTTAATTCTGGATTAGAGAGCAGTGTTTTGCCTCGCTCAATGCGGCACTGCAATACATATTGATGGGGAGAGAGTCCCGTACTTTGTTTAAAGAGTTTCCCAAAGTGGTGAGAACTCATCTGCACAACGACCGCCAGTTCTGCCAAACCCATATCGCGATCGAGATTGTCTTGAATGTAATCCAGAATCTGCTGCAATTTGGATTGAGATAGTTTTCCTAATTTAGGAGAGTTGGCAATTTTTACTGTACAGTGATGTCGCAGCAGATGCATTGCTAGCAAAGTTTGCACAGATTCCCAATAAAGCCGATCGCCACAATCTGCGCGGATATCCACTTCCCCGCTGAGGGTAAGAGCAAGCTGTTCGAGAAGCGGGTCGCGAATGGCGAAGCGATCGATTAATTCGATTGTTTGAGGTGTGCTAACGCAACTTTCCATCGCAATCTGTTCTAACACCGCAGCCGGCAAATAGATATCTAATATTTCAACAGCAGATTCCCAAAACCACTCAGGTTCTCGAAAAGCAGGTACAAAAGTGAATAAACCAGGCAATGTTAGCCGCTCAATCAATTTCTCACCGTCTAACCTGCGCTCTAAACGCCGTTCTAAATTACCTGGATTTGCAATATGGAGACTGATACAATGGTCTGGTATTCCCGAGTCAGAAATGCGCTCTCCCGGTGGAGCATAAACATTCCTTTCCACACGCAAACCCTGTTTAAGTATCGGCATATGCGATCGCACCACAAACCTACAACTCATAACTCTCTTCACCCAGACTTCCCAATTCTCCCCTACCCAGAAACTCTTCATCCTCTGCTTCATCAACCGCCAAATCAAAACTTTCAACAACAAACGGCAAACCCGCCGCCATCAAACCTCGTTGAATGCGATCGCTAGTTTCATCAAACAAAACAAATAGCGGATGAACAGCCTCAGCCTCATCGCTAAAAATATGCCTGTAGCGGTACGGCATCACCCACTCGTAAGTTTTATCCAACCAAACCTGACACTGCCGCCAGCGGCCCAACAATGCAGAAAAATCCTCGCCCGGGCGATGAATGAAAATCAATATTTCCACCCCAATTTTAACTTTCCACTCGGGATCGCACATCAAAATCGCCAAATCGCAAGGCAAACAAACTGCCTGTCCGGGCGCTATGCTAGTCCCCCCGCTTAGAGCATAGGACACGCCCTCCCGCAGCCGCGCAATGGGCAAAGGAATGCTAATTAAACTTTCGTTAGCGCGGCGGATACTCGGAATCATTTCCATGTACAGCCGATATTTTTTCAGCAGGGCGATCGCCGCCGAAGATTCGCTGTACTCGGCGAGTAATGCTTCGTAATGTGATTGTTTTACAGACATTTTAAATCAATTAATAATTAATTAGTCATTAGTCATTAGTTATTGGTCATTGGTCATTGGTCATTGGTCATTAGTCATTAGTCATTAGTTCGCGGTAATTGGTGATTTGTTATTCAAAATGTAGCCAAGACCATACTACTGACTGAACATTATTAAAAACTCAAACAAAACCAATGACTGATGACTGCTGACAACTGTCAACTGACAACTGTCAACTGACAACTGTCAACTGACTTTTTTACATCTTCTGAAACACTGCGAACATCGGCAGATACATCGACAGCAAAATCGAACCTACGACAGCACCCACGACGACAATCATCAGAGGTTCTAGCATACTGGTAAGTCCTTTTACGGCTTCTTCAACTTCCGTTTCATAGAAAGCGCCAACTTTCATCAGCATCTTGTCAAGTTCCCCAGTTTCCTCACCAATTGCCATCATTTGAATAGCCAAAGACGGGAAAATCTGCTGTTCTTGCAAAGCAATACTGATCATACCGCCGTTTTGAATTTCCTGTCTGGCATATTCGATCGCATTGGATATCGCCTGATTACCCGCCACATCTCGCACAATTTCCAAAGAACTGAGAATCGGCACACCCGATCGCGTCAGCGACCCAAATATCACGCAGAACCGAGCCACAGCCGACTTTTCGATCAAATCTCCAAAAATCGGCAATTTCATCGCAATTCTATCAATCTGTAAGTGACCCATTGGAGTTTTATAGTACATATCAAAGGCAAATTTCAGCGCTATAATCACCCCAATAACTGTCAACTGTTGGATAGGAGGCCAAGCCGTACAAAATGCACTAATTCCCAACATAATCAGCGTAAAAGTCGGCAAATCCGCGCCAATATCCTTAAAGATTTTGGCGAAAGTGGGCAGCAAGAATATGGTCATTGCGAAAAAAATCACGATCGCGATAAACAACACAGTCTTGGGATAAGACATAGCCGAATTAATTTCCGCCTCAGTCTTGTGATTTTTTTCCATCATCAGCGCCAGACGGTCGAGGGTTTCATCTAGCACACCGCCGACCTCTCCCGCCGCCACCATACTGATAAATAGTTGGTCAAACACATCAGGAAACTTAGACATCGCCTCTGCTAAGTTTACCCCCTCCTGCACGTCAGCATTCATGCTCCTGAGCGCTCGCTTCAACTTAGCATTAGAACACTGCTCTTGCAGCACGGAAAGGCATCTAACGATCGCCACCCCTGCATTAAACATAGCGGCAAACTGACGAGCAAAAATAGCCATATCCTTAACAGTCAGACTGGTAAGGTTATACTCAAATTGCTCCTGCATCGCACTGAAATCAAAGCCACCTTTCGGTTTTTGACGGACAACGTTGGTAGCCACAGCTCACCTCTGAAAATTTATTAAAATTTATGACTCAGCAGTCATCAGCCATCAGTCATCACTTCTTTCAGCAGACTCCTAACTAATGACTGCTGACGGAATTAATGAGCTCCTACCTTGGCGCCACCGACAGGTGCCGGGCCGATCAAGCGTTCGAGTTCGTCCGCCTTAGAAGCCTTGCCCATAGCCGATTCCCAAGTGACTTTACCGGTCTTGTAAAGTTCAGCGAGGGCCATTTCCATCGTCCTCATGCCCAATTTCGCCCCCATTTGGATTTGGGAGTAAATCATCGGAGTTTTGCCCTCCCGGATCAAGTTAGCCATAGCTGGAGTATTCACCATGATTTCCATAGCGCAGCAGCGGCCGCCCCCAATTTTCACCACCAAATTTTGGCTGCAAATTCCCACCAAAGAGTTAGACACCTGGGCGCGAACCTGGGGTTGTTGAATTGGCGGGAACACGTCCAAAATCCGATCGACCGTTGCACCAGCCGAATTCGTGTGCAGCGTTCCCATCACCATGTGACCCGTTTCCGCCGCCGAGATTGCCAGACCGATCGTTTCCAAGTCCCGCATTTCCCCCACCAGAATCACGTCGGGATCTTCCCGCAAAGCCGCTTTCAGGGCATTTGCAAAGCTCTTAGTATCTTCCCCCTTTTGGCGCTGGTGAAACAAACTCTTGATATTCGGAAACACATATTCGATCGGATCTTCCACTGTGAGAATGTGTTCTGCCCGCGTCCGGTTGACCAGATCCAACAAAGCCGCCATCGTAGTAGTTTTCCCGGAACCCGTTTGTCCCGTCACCAACAGCATACCCCTGGGTCTTTCCGTCAGATCCCGCAAAATTTGCGGCACGCCTAAAGCATCTGCGTTAGGAATCTTAGAAGCCAGAGCCCGCATACAAGCAGCCCAAGCACCCCGCTCCCGGTAGACATTGACCCGGAACCGAGCCAATCCCCGAACGCCGTAAGCGCAGTCGAGTTCCCACTCCATTTCCAACTGCTTGCGCTGCATATTGTTGAGCATTTGGAAAATCAGGATCTGCACTTCCTCAGCAGACAGAATGTCGCCGTATTGCGACTGAGGAGTTAGTTTCCCGCTGACGCGGAAGAATATCGGCGCGCCTGCTTGGATGTGTATGTCCGAACCCCCTTGCTCTACCAGGGACTCCAGTACGTCTTCAATCATCAGACCCATAGATACCTCTCCTAGATCGAGTTGACAGTTATTGACCAATTTAACTCAGTTAACAGTAAACAGTTAACAGTTAACAGTTAACTGTCAACCGTCAACAGTCAACAGTTAACTGCTGAATCAATCCAAAAAGCGCGGCGTCAAGCAGTACGGACAATCCAGCATCTCCGGCTTCAATTCCGCCCGACAAGTTTTGCAGGTAAGTCCCTGCTTCCGTTTGGCTTTCAGTTCCGCCTCCAGCCCCGAGTCAGTAAACGTCACCCGCTCGACTTCTTCAAAGGTAGTCGCGCCTTCCCGCACCAACTGCAAGCTGTAAGCCAACAACGTTTTCATCCCTTCTTCTACTGCTGCTTCCTTAATTTGCTCTGTGGGAGCTCCTTGAGTGATCAGAGTTTGAAGGCGCTCAGTATTTTTCAGGAACTCGTAAACCCCTACCCGTCCTTTGTAACCTAGCCCGCCGCACTTCCGACAAAGTTGGTCGCGTTCTGCTAGTTCCTTCCTTTCCTCCACCGGTACGATGTTGGCTCTGTTTACAGTCAGATCGATTTCTTGAGAAGCTGACAGACCGTACTTGCCGAGTTCTTCAGTAGTAGGCTGGTAAGGAATGCAGCATTTATCGCAAACGCGCCGCATCAGACGCTGAGCCAACACGCCCAACAGAGCGGCCGAAACCATGAACGGTTCTACACCCATTTCGGCCAAACGCGCGATCGCCCCGGCCGCGTCGTTCGTGTGCAGCGTCGTCAGCACCAAGTGTCCCGTCAAAGCAGCTTCCAGAGCAGTTTTTGCCGTTTCCCTGTCCCGCGTTTCCCCCACCAGCATCACGTCAGGGTCTTGTCGCAAAAACGCCCGCAGAATGTTGGAAAAAGTCAAGTCTTTTTCCCGAATTACTTGACATTGGGTAATTCCTGGCAAAGCATATTCGATCGGGTCTTCCGCCGTACTGATATTAACCCCCGGATCGTTCCGTTCCGCCAGAATCGAGTAGAGAGTAGTTGACTTGCCCGAACCCGTCGGCCCCGTCACCAAAATCAGTCCGAACGGACGGCTAGCACTTTCTCGCACTAAAGCCAGAGTTTCTTCGTCGGAGATTAACAAACCCAAACCCAACTGAGTGCTGGAACTGTCCAAAATCCGCAGCACGATTTTTTCGCCGTACCGGGAAGGCAAGCTATTCACCCGGAAATCCACCGTGCGACCCTCAAACACCCGCCGGATGCGACCGTCTTGAGCTTGTCGCCGTTCGGCAATGTCCAGGTTGGCAATAATCTTGAAACGAGCCGTAATCGATGCGACTACCTGTTTCGGAAACCGGAAATACTCTTGCAGCACTCCGTCTTTCCGCATCCGTATCCGCATGAACTCTTCTTGAGGTTCTACGTGGATGTCAGACACCTTTTCCGACAAAGCTTTAGCCAAAATGATATTGACAGCCTTAATTACCGGAGCGGCCTCAGCATCGTCTATGGTGTTAGCTAGGTCTTCTTGATCCGCAGTCTCCTCTTCTAGCGAGAGTTCCCCAAAATCTCCCTCCCCGAGCTCCAGCTTTCTCTGCTTGTCGGCTTCTGCTATTTTCGCTGCTACCTTAACTTGGTCGTCTTGATAGGACGAAGTTATGTCCTGATAATCATCTGGCGTAATCACCCGTCGCTGCAAAGCCAAGCCGTGAGGCTGTAAAATCCGCCGCAAATCTTCTATGGCGTTGAGGTTGTCGGGATCTACCATTGCCACTAAAACCGCCGGAGGCTCACTTTCAGTCTTTGCTACAGGTAAAAACCGACCTTGGTGACAAATGTCGATCGAAATCTTCAACCCATCGAGCATCGCTCCGAGTTGCTCGTTCGACATGGAGCTCATCTCCGGGTCAAATGCTTCAACCCCGTAGACAATCTTCCGTTCAAACATCTGCTGCTTCTTGTAAAGCCGCAGCAATTCTGGGGGCAACGGCTGCCCCGTAAGTGCTTCTAATACCTCCGTCAACCGCTTGCCCGAGTCCCGGCTTTGAATTTGAGCTTGCTTGAGTTGCTCGCGGTTGACGTAACCCGACTGAATCATCTTATTGAGAGCCGGAGCAAGATCCGTCACAGCAACTATCGATTTGGAGCTAGACCCTTGGAATCTGTTAGTCATATAAAAACACTCAATAGGTGGGAAACTCAGTCACAAAAAGTGCTGAGAGGAAAACCAACTTGGGGTTTTAACCCCCGTATGCTTTGCTTGTGGATGAGCTATCGCGATTTTATGGCTCAATCCCTATCTTTAAAGTGTAAGCTTCTACTCCCCTCTCATTTTCCTCCACAAATTGACGAGATGTTGGAGGGATTGGCCGATGCTGACAGGATCGGGTTCGTTGAGTCCTAAGTTGCTTGCTTGCTGGATTAACTCCCGGGATACTCTGGTTCTAGCCCAGAGGGCGCATCACTTGGAGATTGCCCGTACCGTTCGAGAACAGCGAGGCGGGGTGTGTCCCCGAACCACGCTGGTTCTTTCTATATTCGCAAATTGTTCGATCGAATTACAGCGCCTTTGGCGGCGCGGTTAGCTGTTAATTGGTCACTAAACAAGACTTCGGACTATTTTTGATTGCCAACCAACCGTATCATAACGGTTTCAGGGCGCTCCTCTGGGAGGGCTGCGCTGGCGAGGCACACTCAGGTTGCGGGTAAATCTAGGGTTTGAAACTGTAACTTAATTTGTGGACAAAGCTACCCATCCTTTACTATTTGGGTAGCTTTGTCCGCAATTCTTTTCTTTCAATCACATCACGCGAGACTATTTGCCCCTAGTTCAATTTGTTTTTGACTCTTAGTGCCATTGGATTGCAGATGCGGGCGTCTTGCGTTAGAGGAATCTGCATTTGGACTCATTATATTTTTTTTACCTGCAATGTTGACGCTCGCAGGAAGTCGTATATAATACGAAGCACAATACATTTACTCAGGTCGAGTCAAATGCAGTTAGTAGAAAAACACGTAATTAACAGACAGCATAGATTTTGGAAGGAATGCGACCACTTAGCATTACAATCTAAACATCTATACAACTCTGCTAACTACATTCATCGCCACTATTTTTGGCCAACAACAAGTATTATAATTCGATCAATATTTACACCCCGACTAAGAAGTTAGAAGCTTATCGGTATCTCCCAACAAAAGTTAGTAAACAGATGGTTCGTAGAGTTGCTGAGGCTTGGAAAGGATGGTTAGCTGCACTTAAAGATTGGTCAAAACACCCTGAAAAATATCTGGTAAAACCTCAAATACCAGGATACAAGCATAAAGAGCATGGCAGAAATGTTGTAATTTATCCGATAGATGCAATATCAAAACCTGCTTTGACTAAAGGGAATGTTAAACTGTCTCAGACTAATATTGAGTTGGCTACTCAAGCTAAAAATGTAGACCCAGTAAGAATTGTCCCGAAGCTTGACCATTATGTTATTGAAGTTGTTTACACAGTTAATGACATACCCTTATCCCACGGGAAATATGTGGCTGGTGTAGACCTTGGTTTAAACAATTTGATGGCTACAACATCCAATCATCCCGGTATCAGACCGCTGTTGATTAATGGTAGACCATTAAAAAGTATTAACCAATTCTTCAATAAACGGGTAGCCGCATCACAATCAATCGAAGCTAGCAGACAGAGTGAATCACTTAAGAGTAAGCGAAATAGAAGAATTGACAACTATCTTCATACTGCGAGTCGTCGTGTAATTGAGTGGTGTCAATTGAACGAGATTTGTCAGTTAATTATCGGCCAAAACCCAGGAGGAAGCAGGAACTCAACATTGGGAAAAAGAACAATCAAGCATTTACCAATATGAGCCATGCCAAACTGATTAGTTGATTGACCTATAAAGCACAATTGGCAGGGATTGTTGTCACCTTAACTGAGGAAAGTTACAGGTCAAAAGCGAGTGCTTTAGATGGTGATAATTTGCCGATTTACAACAAGACAGAGACCAAGCCTGTAAAGAGTGGTAAACGTGTTCAGCGTGGTTTGTATAGAGCCTCCACTGGTAAAACAATCAATGCTGATACCAATGGCAGCATAAATATAGCAAGAAAAGTAATTCCTGACTTCCTGAAGGGAATAGAGGGATTGCCGTTTATTACGGGTTTTAGGACTGTGGACTAAGATTACAAACGTAGATGTCTAACATTGACTACTTTTGGGTAGCTTTGTCCAGGTTTTTACGAGCGGTTAAATGTATCTGCTAGAATTGATAGGGTTCTGTCGCGCAGCTTTTATGATTGACGAGGAAAAACAGCAAGATCGAGATCCTAACTCAACTGGGGTTGCCCCAGAGGGTTCGCCAATGGCAAGCGAAACTCCCCCCGCACCAGCAAGCTCGAACGAAGCAGCCGATTGGGAGCTCGAACTTGCTCAAGCTTATCAAAGTGCTCAGCCCGATCGCCCGCCAGCAAACGTATCCGGATCTACCGTCACGGGCACTTCGGGCAGCCCGACAGCAGACTCGGCCCAGTCGTGGAAGAGGGAACTGGCTCAGGTAACAGATGAAAAAGAGGCTTTGAAAACTCAGTTGCAAGCCACATCGGCTCAACTAGAAGACCTGAAAAATCAAAATCTCCGCCTAGCAGCAGATTTTGATAACTTCCGCAGGCGCACCCAAAAGGAAAAAGAAGAGTTAGATTTACAGGCAAGGTGCGGCACGATTAAGCCCCTGTTGCCGGTGATCGACAATTTCGAGCGCGCTCGATCGCACATCAAGCCGCAAACCGACGGCGAAATGAACATTCACAAAAGCTACCAAAGCGTTTACAAGCAAATGGTAGACGGCCTCAAGCAAATCGGAGTTTCTCCGATGCGCCCCGAAGGTGAACAGTTTGACCCCAACCTCCACGAAGCTCTGCTGAGCGAGCCCACAGACGAACACGAGGAAGGAAAAATCATCCAAGAACTAGAACGCGGCTACATTCTGGGCGATCGCGTCTTGCGGCACGCCAAAGTGAAAGTTGCAGCGGCTGGGCTATCTGTGGTAGCCTCAGATGAAAATCCCGATAGTTCGGAAGGTTAATCGGGATACAAGCTACTGCATTCCTCAAAGTCACTGACCCCCGAATAGAGTTCGGGGGTTCCCAGGTGGCAGACTCACCAACTTCTTAATTAAAGATGACTAAAAGCAGGTCAGCGCTTTCTCCAAAAATTCTGAAAAATGTTTTTACCCGTCTTTGATATTGCCTGATTGACATCAAGTTTATTTCCTACAAATCTGGTCGGGTGATGCTTGTTTGAACAAGCTGAGTCGTTTTTCATCCCCCAACCTGTAGTTGGAGGTTTCCAAACATCCCACAAAGTTTTATGAGGCGCTATGGGAAAAATTATTGGAATTGACTTAGGCACAACTAACAGTTGCGTAGCTGTCTTAGAGGGGGGTAAACCCGTCGTGATCGCCAATTCCGAGGGGGGGCGCACCACTCCGAGTATAGTAGGATTCGGCAAGGCGGGCGATCGCTTAGTAGGTCAACTGGCAAAGCGGCAAGCTGTAACTAATGCTGTAAATACTGTCTACAGCATCAAACGATTTATCGGACGCAGGTGGGACGACACGGAAGAAGAAAGATCCCGGACTCCCTATACCTGCATCAAAGGCAAAGACGACACCGTTAACGTCCAAATTCGCAACAAGGTTCACACCCCCCAAGAAATCTCGGCAATGGTACTCCAAAAGCTCAAGCAGGATGCTGAAGCTTATTTGGGACAAGCTGTTACCCAAGCCGTGATTACAGTGCCAGCTTATTTCACAGACGCTCAGCGGCAAGCTACTAAAGACGCCGGTACGATCGCGGGTTTAGAAGTGCTGCGGATAGTCAACGAACCGACGGCCGCCGCCCTTTCCTACGGGCTGGACAAGCAAAATATCGAACAAAAAATCTTGGTCTTTGACCTCGGCGGCGGTACTTTCGACGTTTCGATCCTGCAACTGGGGGACGGAATTTTTGAAGTCAACGCCACCGCAGGTAACAACCATCTCGGCGGAGACGACTTTGACGACTGCATCGTCCAGTGGCTGGTAGAAGCTTTCCGGACTCAATCCGGTAGCGACCTCTCAAATGACAAAATGGCCTTGCAGCGCCTCCGAGAAGCAGCAGAAAAGGCGAAAATAGAACTGTCAAACCGCGAATCCACTTCTATTAACCTACCGTTTATCTCCTCTGACGCCAAAGGGCCGAAGCATCTGGAAATGGATCTCTCCAAAGCTCAGTTTGAAAAACTGGTAGGTCATTTGGTGCAAGCGACGATCGATCCGGTGACTCAAGCCCTCAAAGACGCAAGTTTGACCCCCAAAGATATAGACAGAATTATTTTAGTGGGAGGTTCAACCCGGATTCCGGCAGTTCAAGAGGCCATTAGCAAATATTTTGGCGGCGTGTCTCCCGATAAATCGGTCAATCCCGACGAAGCTGTAGCCGTAGGCGCGGCAATTCAAGCCGGAGTGTTGGGCGGTGAAGTCAAAGATTTGCTGCTGCTAGACGTGACGCCGCTGTCTTTGGGACTCGAAACCTTGGGCGGGGTGTTCACCAAAGTCATTGAGCGCAATACAACTATCCCCACCAGCAGATCGCAAATGTACAGCACGGCTGCTGACGGGCAAACCTCGGTAGAAATTCACGTCCTCCAAGGCGAGCGCGCACTGGTAAAAGACAACAAAAGTCTCGGCAAATTCCTGCTCAAAGGCATTCCCGCAGCCCCCCGCGGCGTACCTCAAATCGAAGTTACCTTTGAAATCGATGCCAACGGCATTCTCAAAGTGGCCGCAGAAGACAAGGGAACCGGCAAAGAACAAAGCATCCAAATCTCCAACACAGGCGGATTGAGCGAAACTGAAGTCGAGCGGATGCGGCAAGAAGCCGAACTTTACGCTGACGAGGATATCAAGCGCACTCAACTCGTCGAACTCAAAAATCAAGCCGACACCCTGGTCTATAATTGTGGTGTAACTTTGAAAACCAACGCCCAATTGCTCGGCGACGACCTCAAAATCGCAGCCGAAACAGCAGCAACAGCTTTGAAGGCAGGGATGGCTAACCCCGAAATCACAGCCGAGCAACTAACCGAGCAAATCGAAGCTTTCAAGCAACTGCTATACTCGCTCGGGACAGCAGTCTATTCGCTGGCCCGCAGCGGGGTAGCCCCGTCAGGAGCAGAGGTTGAAAGCGAGATGATGTCAGAACTAGAAGAGGTTGAAGCGGACGATGACAGCATTTTGCTGACAGAAGAGCTGCTGGTGGCGCCCCAAGCTCCACCGGAACCGGAACCAAAACCGGAACCAAAACCGGAACCAAAACCGGAACGACAGTCCAAGCGACAGCCGGAACCAAAACCGGAACCAAAACCGGAACCAAAACCGGAACCAAAACCGGAACGACAGTCCAAGCGACAGCCGGAACCAAAACCGGAACCAAAACCGAAGGTTCCCGAACCTGAAGTTGATGATATGAATCCTTTCCTTTAGAACTGAAAAGCTAAAAATTAAAAGTTAAAAATTAACAATGAGAATTTTTAATTTTTAATTGCTAATTTCAGGAAAGGTCGCCCGTTTATTTTTCGTACACTTTTTGTTATTTACCTCCAGGCAAGCAGCTTTATGGCCGGTGATTACTATGAAATATTAGGCGTTTCTCGCAGTGCAGACAAAGAGGAAATTAAGCGTGCTTACCGCCGCCTAGCTCGCAAGTACCATCCAGATGTCAACAAAGAATCGGGGGCGGAGGAGCGGTTTAAAGAAATTAACCGCGCTTACGAGGTACTCTCAGAACCGGAAACTCGCGCCCGTTTCGACCGTTTCGGCGAAGCAGGGGTGAGCGGTGCAGGCGCGCCTGGGTTCCAAGACTTCGGCGACAGCTTTGCCGATATTTTTGAAAGCTTCTTCCAGGGTTTTCAGGGAGGGCCCGGTGCCCAACAACAAGGTCGCAGACGCAGCGGGCCGGTGCGCGGAGACGATTTGCGCCTAGATTTGCGCCTGGATTTCCGCGAAGCAGTTTTTGGTGGGGAAAAAGAACTCCGCATCAAGCACCTAGAAACCTGCGAAACTTGCACCGGTACAGGTGCCAAACCGGGAACCAGACCTCAAACCTGTTCGACTTGTACCGGCAGCGGTCAAGTCCGACGCGCTACCCGCACGCCTTTCGGCAGCTTTACTCAAGTTTCAGTTTGCCCCACCTGCAACGGCACCGGGCAAGTGATTGAGGATAAGTGCGAAACTTGCGGCGGCCGCGGCCAGAAAGAAGTGATGAAAAAGCTGAAAATCACTATTCCGGCTGGGGTAGACAACGGTACTCGCTTGCGCGTTTCCAATGAAGGGGATGCTGGCAAGTTGGGCGGGCCGCCCGGGGATCTTTACGTGTTCTTGGCTGTCAATGAAGACCCTTTATTTAAGCGGGACGGGATTAACGTTAATTCGGAAGTGAAGATTAGTTATTTGCAAGCAATTTTGGGCTGCCGGTTGGAAGTGGAAACGGTTGACGGGCCGACGGAATTGTTGATTCCTACAGGAACTCAGGCGAATACTGTTCTGACTCTAGAGAAAAAAGGAGTCCCTAAGTTGGGAAATCCAGTCAGTCGTGGCGACCATTTAATTATGGTGTCTATTGATATTCCGACTAAGGTGACGGCTGAGGAACGGGAGTTGCTGATGCAGCTTGCTAAGCTGAAGGGCGATCGTACTGGTAAAGG
>JANYGO010000031.1 GCA_025362325.1 Cyanobacteriota bacterium
CACAGCTAAACCGTAACGCGCGGCAGCAGTGCGATCGAACTTAATCTGTATTTGCTTAATTGGCACTTGAGGTTCTAGCTGCAAGTCTACAACGCCAGGAATGTTAGCCACAGCGGCTTCTACCTGTTTGCCGATCGTCCTCAACTGTTCCAAATCAGGCCCGAATACCTTAACTGCGATCGCACTCCTCACCCCTGACAGCACCTCATCCATCCGGTGAGAAATAAAGCCACCAATATTAGCAGCAACACCCGGTATTCTAGCAAACTCTTCTCGCAGTTTCTCAATAATTTTTTCTCTGTTTTTCACCCCATCTTTGCTAATCTCTACATCCAGTTCTCCAAAATTGACACCTCCTACATCGCTATCCCCAGTAGCACGCCCAGAACGCAAAGCTAAAGCTTCAAAATTAGGATCATCTTTGAGAGCATCCTGAATAGCAAAACTTGCCTGATTTGTGGCATTCAAAGACTCGCCCGGATACAGAGAAGTAGAAACAACCAGACTGCGTTCCTGAAACTCCGGTAAAAACACCTTTCCCAAACTCGGTAAAATCACCATTGAAGCCACAAAAGCAACAACAGCTACTACCAAAATAATCTGAGGAAAGCGGATAGAAAACATCAAAGCCGGACGATACAATTGATGAGATTTGCGAGCAACCCAAGTTTCATCGGGAGGCAAAGGACGATTCACTAATAACAAAGCACAGAGTGCGGGAGTCAAAGTCAGCGCGACTAAAGTAGAAGCGACAATTGACAGCAAATATGACAATCCCATCGGCGCAAAGATTCGACCTTCCACACCAGAAAGCGCAAAAATTGGGGCAAAAACTACAGCAATAATTACAGTAGAAAATAACACGCTGACTCGGACTTCAACGGAGCCGTTAAACACTACCTCCAGCGGCGGTACAGGCGTTCCCGCTTGCTGATTTTCCCGCAAGCGGCGATAGACATTTTCCATATCAACAATGGCATCGTCTACCACTGAACCAATTGCTACGGCTAGCCCTCCCAGCGTCATCGTGTTGATGCCTTGCCCCGTCCAATCTAGAATCATCATTCCTAACAGCAAAGACAGAGGCAGCGCGCTGAGACTGATGATTACAGTGCGCCAGTTCATCAGAAATAAAATTAGCACAACCGAGACAATGATAATGCCATCGCGCAGGGCATCTCTGACGTTTTCAATAGAAGCTTCTATAAAGTTTTCTTGACGGAAAGTAACAGTAACTTTGACATCTTTAGGCAGGCTAGATTTAATTTCGTCCATTGCCGCTTCAACTGATCTCGTTACTGCTGGCGTGTCGGCGGCGGGCTGTTTGTTAACAATGACGACGATCGCTTTTTTGCCGTTAAAACTGGCGTCGCCGCGTTTAATCGCTGCACCGATTTTCACGTCGGCTACCTGAGAGAGCAAGACTGGCGTGCCGTTGCGGGCTGCGATCGCGGATTTTTGCAAATCTGCGATCGACTCAATTCTCCCGACACCCCTAATCAACAACTCTTCGTCTGGAGTGGTTAAAAATCCGCCGGGACTATTGACATTTGCCTTCTTTACTGCTTCAGTAACTTGCAGCAAAGAAACATTAAATTGTTTGAGTTTAGCGGGTTCTACTAACACTTGATACTGCCGCTCGTCTCCGCCAAAAATCACAATTTGCGTGACGCCCGGTACAGCCAACAGCCGATTTTTGACTTGCCAGTCAACAATCCGCCGCACTTCCATCAAATCAGTTTTGGCTGTTGAACTTTCTATTTTAGATGGCGATTTATTCTCTGTTTCCGTTTCAACTGTAAAGGCATATTTGATAATAGCTCCCAGCGGAGAGTTCACGGGCGAAATTTGCGGGGTTTGTACGCCTTTAGGAAGTTGACTTTGAGCTTGCTGCAACCGTTCTGTTACTAATTGGCGGGCGCGATAAATTTCGGTATCCCAACCAAAGATGACTTTAACAACAGAAATGCCGACAGCAGAAGATGAGCGGACTATTTCGACTCCTGGAGTGCCGTTGATAGCGCTTTCGATCGGTCTAGTTACTAAAGATTCTACTTCTTCGGGAGCTAAACCGGGGGCTTCGGTTTGAATTTCGACTTGGGGAGGAGCAAAACTGGGGAAAACATCAAGCGGCATTTGCGTCAGCACCCGCAGTCCCCATAGGGAAATGACGATCGAGGCGATGACTACTAGCCACCGTTGGGCGATCGACCATTTAACAATAGAATTGAGCATATCTTAAAGCGCTCCGGCTGCTGTAGCTTTCCCCGCGATTCCTTGGCTGAACAGTGTTAAATCGCCATTCAACTTAGGTTGACAGCCAAAAATGAAATCAGGATGAAATCTTCTAACTTTCAGACATATCTTCGTATTTTGGCATGACAAATTAATTATTTTACAAAATTTAACATTTGCCCCCTTGACTCTACAGCGAACTTCAGGGTTTATGCTATTTATAGTTTCGCAAATAAACTTTGCGATCGTAAATTCACAGGTAAAAATTCATGACTAAAGCAACTCAGACCAAACGATTCACTTTCGCAGCTCTGGCAGCACTTCTCCTGACAGCAGGCACAGCCAGTATTGTCTTTGCAGCAACCCCCTGTACTACTCCTACTCCTGACTGCCCGCTAGCTAATTGCGATAAATAATCTTTCTGTCCCCCTACTAAATGCCCTCACGGGTTTTTGGCAGGGGGACAGAAAGATTATGGCGTTCCATAGATTAGGGATGATTTTTATAGTTATAGAGTTTAAAATTGAGTAAGTATTGATATGCTTCAAACTTCCTGGAACTGCTATGACAAAACTTGAAACAGAATCCCTAGAACAGCAGCTACTAAAAATTGGAGAACTAGCCAAGCAAACAGGTGTTGCTGTAGGCACCCTGCGATATTATGAAAGCTTGGGGTTACTTGAACCAGCCTTACGCAGTAGTAGCGGCTACCGTTACTACACAGCCGATGCTACCAGACAAGTACAATTTATCAAGAAAGCGCAAAGACTCAACTTTTCTCTTCAAGAAATTCAGCAAATTTTGGTATCTCGCCGTCAAGGAGTAACAGCTTGTCCGCTAGTGCAAGAATTATTAAGTAGCAAAATTGATTTCCTGGAGGAGGAAATTCAGCGCATGAGTGCGTTCAAAGCTGAGTTGGAAGCTTATAAAAAACTTTGGACAAATCGAGCTTCCGATAATCCCGATCGCGACCAAATTTGCAGTTTGATTGAGGGAGTTCAGTAGGGTTTATCAGTTCGCAATTTCAGCTTTAACTACCTTCCCGTCTTCAATAACTGGCTGAGGTTGTTGAGGTCGTAAAAAACGCCCAAATTGAGCATACAAAGCTGGTAAAACTAGCAGAGTTAAGGCAGTAGAAGTAAATAATCCTCCTAAAACTACGATCGACAAAGGTTGCAAGATTTCTTTTCCTGGCCCACCTTCTAAGACTAAAGGTGCTAAACCCAAGGCTGAAGTTAAAGCGGTCATCAGGATGGCGTTGAGCCGTTCCATCGAGCCTTTAACAACGGCTTCTTTCAAGGGCATTCCTTCAGCAAATTTAGAGTTATAGTTGTCTACTAGCAGCAAGCCGTTGCGGGTAGCTACGCCGAATAATGTGACAAAGCCAACCAGGGAAGCTACGGAAATTATACCGCCCGTCAAAGCTACAGCAATTACTCCTCCAACTAAGCCGAGGGGCAAATTGATCATAATCATCGCAGTTGAAGCGATCGACTTAACGGACAAGTACATCAATACGGTAATTACCAAAAAGGCGATCGCACTAAACACCATAATATTCTGCGAAGCCCTTTGTTCCGCCTCAAATTGACCACCGTACTGGATAAAATAGCCAAACGGTAACTGAACCTCCCGTTTGACTTTAGCTTGAATTTCATTCACAACCGATCGCAAATCCCGACCTTTAGCATTAGCCGCCGCCACAATCAACCGAGAAACATTCTCGCGGTTAATCGTATTTGGGCCAGTACCGTATGTAACAGTCGCAACTTGGGCGAGGGGAACTTTATTGCCGCTGGGAGTATCAACCAGCAAATTCTGAATTGTTTCTAAGTTATTTCTAGCTTCAGGCTGCAACCAAACAACTAAATCAAAAGTTTGCTGCACCTCCAAAACTTGAGAAACAACTTTCCCATTTAAAGCTGTTTCAATGATTTCCGAAAGTTCTCCGATTTTCAAACCGTATCTACCCGCAGCTTGACGGTTAAACTTAATTTGAATCTGCTGCACCGGCACTTGCGGTTCGAGTTGCAAATCCACAATTCCCTTAACTGTTTTCATTTGCGCTTCAACTTGAGCACCGAGGCGGCGAAGTTGATTCAAATCCGGGCCAAAGATTTTCACAGCAATTTGACTTCTGACACCGGACAAAACCTCATCCATCCGATGAGAAATAAAACCGCCGATATTTGGTGCAACTCCTGGCAATTTCGCAAATTCCTGCCGCAGCGACTCCAAAGTTTTCGACCTATTTTTCATCCCTTCCTCACTCAAACCGATATCGATGTGAGCCAAATTGACACCCGCAGCATCAGCATCACCCGGAGCTCTGCCCGATCGCACTTGCACGTATTCAAACCTGGTATCATCCTTAAGTGCATCTTCGATCGCAAAAGCAGCGCTATCCGTCGTCTCCAAAGACACCCCCGGATAAAGCAGAATAGTATTCACCAAAGTTTGCTCCTGAAACTCCGGCAAAAACACCCGTCCAAAGGAAGGCAAAATAACTAATGCAGCCACCATACTAGCAGTAGCTAAAGCCAAAATTATCGCCGAATAGCGCATTGATAATTGAATAAAAAAGTGATATATGCGCTTGCAAAATCTCGGCAACCAAGGTTCCTCAGCACTCATGCGTTTGCTCGGCAACAAAATAGCACAAAGCGCCGGAGAAACGAACAGCGATTCTAAACTAGAAATCACCACAACTACCAAATAAGTAATCCCCATCGGCGTAAAAATCCGACCTTCAACACCGGGCAAAGTAAAAATCGGCGAAAACACCACAATCCCAATTACCGTAGCTCCAATTAACGAATCGCGCACCTCTTGACTGCCATCAAAAATCACATCCATCACCGGGCGTGGATGCTCAGAAGCCGTATTTTCTCGTAAATTGCGGTAGGTATTTTCTGCATAGACGATCGCATCGTCGATCGCAGTGCCGATCGCCACCGACAACCCCCCCAAAGTCATCGTATTCAATCCCAGTCCCAGCCAATACATCGCCAGCAGCCCGAACAGCCAAGTTAGGAAGAAATCGAGCAAAACCACCGTCAGAGTGCGCCAATTCATCAAAAACGGGATTAGGATGATGGTGACAATGATGCTACCTTCCACTAAAGCCGATCGCACATTCTCCACCGAAGAATTGATATACTCTTCCTGGCGGAAAGTGACAGTAACTTTAATATCTTTGGGCAAAGCTTGCTGCACCTCAGCCATTGCCCTCTCAACCGCCTTCGTTACCGTCGGAGTATCTGCAACGGGCTGTCGGTTTACCATCACAATCACAGCTTTTTTGCCGTTAAAACTGCCGTTTCCCCGCTTGATCGCAGCACCAATCTTGACATCAGCGACATCACCAATTCTGACGGGTGTTCCTTGCCGAGTGGCGATCGCAGATTGCTGCAAATCTGCCACAGATTCAATCCGCCCCACCCCCCGAATCAAAGTTTCTTTATCCGGCGTAATTAAATAGCCTCCGGGCGCGTTAACATTCGCCGCTGCTACAGCTTCGGATACTTGCTGCAAGGACACATTAAAAGCTTTTAACTTAGCAGGTTTTACTAATACTTGATACTGCCTCTGATCGCCGCCGTAAGCCACCACTTGAGCAACCCCAGTCACAGCTAAAAGCCGATTTGTCACTTGCCAATCAACCAAACGGCGCACTTCCATCAAAGGAGTAGTTTCTGATGTAAAAGCATAGGTAATCACCAAACCAACCGGAGAAGTTGTCGGAGAAATTTGCGGCGTTTCTACCCCAGCCGGGAGTTTGCTTTGAGCTTGCTGCAACCGTTCTGTTATCAACTGGCGCGCTTGATAAATTTCAGTTCCCCAATCAAAGATTACCTTAATGGCAGAAAGGCCCACAGCGGAAGACGATCGCACTGCTGTTACCCCAGGAGTTCCGTTAATTGCACTTTCGATTGGCAGTGTTACCAAAGACTCGATTTCTTCCGGTGCGAGGCCTGGTGCTTCCGTCTGAATTTCGACTTGCGGGGGTGCAAAAGGAGGGAAGACATCAAGGGACATTTGGGGGATGATATACAATGTCCAAAGACTAATAATAATGGTAGCGATAACGACTAGCCAGCGGCGGTTAATTACCCATCTAAGAATAGTGCTGAACATTAGCTTTTCCCGCGATTCCTTGGCTGAACAGTGTTAAATCGCCATTCTACTTAGATTGACACCCAAAAATGAAATCACGATGAAATCTTCTAACTTTCAGATTTATATTCGTAAATATCAGCCGCTACAACAATTACGACTCACCAGTTAAAAATATTTACTTTGTTACCTTTTTTCGCATCTTTCATGCTATATTTTATCTCAAATAGCTACTGAAGATTACCTAAATTTAAGCCAAGCAATACTAAACTTGTCTGGTTTGCAATTTCAGCATTATGATGCAGATCGTCAGCCAAAGATAGCCGATTCCATAGCCAGCAATGATATCTGTTGGCCAGTGCACTCCTATATACATCCGACTCAGGCCAATGAGAGCGATCGTCACAACGGCTAGAGTATAAATAACTTTGGAAAACTTGGGAAAGTGAGCGGAAAGCAGGTAAGCTAGAAACCCATACATGACAAAACCTCCCAAAGCGTGACCGCTAGGAAAACTAAAAGATGTTTCTGCAACTAAACTCTGAAAAATCTGGGGGCGAGGCTTACTAAAAACTAACTTCAATCCAGTATTTAGAATGAAGGCTCCCAAACAAGCAAGAGCAAAAAATTTAGCTTCCTCGCGGTAATGCTGCCACCAAAGAATTACTAGGGTAACTGCCACAATTACGACGACGACACTAGCATCGGCAAGCTGAGTAATTGTTAGCATCACAACATCTAGATTCGGATTTGCATATCCGTGCAGCCAGTTCAACCAATTAGTATCAAAGGCAAAAGCTTCTCGTTCTAATACTTCTTGAAATAGCCATGCTAAAATACAAGTAATCGCCAGACAACTGGTAAGTCCAACTACACCTATTGTCACAATCAAAGTATTTAAGTGTGGGTTTATATGCTGCAACCAAAACTCATAAGACTTTCGCAACATAATTTGTCTAGAATAAGCAGTTTCAAATAATCTACACTAGCGTTGATATTTTGTCAATAATTTGGTAGTTCCGCGCACAATTAAGGATACGCTTATTTTAAATCAATACGGTTCAGCTCAGACCATCCGGGAGGTAAAACGATAGGAAAGACAGACACTGCGATTGCTTCGTTCCTCGCAATGACAATCTTCATTTAAGCGTATTGTATTTTAAACAAAGTTAAAAAAATCCACATTAGCAGAATTATTCTCTTGCTTAATGACGCTGGCGAGATTCTTGAGATTCCTCAACAAGTGCAGTTGAATTAGGCAAACTTGTCTGCTGAGAATTGTCTAAATAAATCTCTGCTTCAGAAACAATTTTTCTGTCTTCTAATTTACTCACCACTGCGGCAATATCGCCCTTTCTGCGACCCGCTAAAACACCAACTGAAAACGCTACAGTCCCCAATATTGCTGCTCCTCCTGTTCCGACTAACCACCACATTTGCTGCGGAAAAATGTTAGTAATTGCCTGTGCTGCTGGTAGACTTGCCTCTTTTTTCTCCTCGCCGGTTGAAGGTTTGCTGCCGCCCCGCAAAGATTGTGCGTAAAGTTGAGGTGCGCGCTGTATTACAATCAAATCTCCATCGAATAAACCGCTCTTAACTTCAACTAAATCTCCGGCAGTTTGACCGACTTCAATGTCAACAGCTTGATAAGCATCACCATTCTGCACGTAAACGGTTTTTTTACCGCTAACATCTACGATCGCCGTACTCGGAATTGCTAAAATATTTGTGGTAGTTTTGTCGGTTAAAATTTCCAACTCAGCAAACAGTCCCGGCTTTAATTCCCCATTACTATTATCTAGTTCTGCTTTCACGGGTACAACTCGCGTTTCTCCTTGCACGGATGAGCCAATTAAGGTGATTTTTCCTTTGAAAGTGCGATCGCCCAAATTAGCAACTTTCACCCTGACTTCCTGGCCCTGTTTTACCTGATTTAAGTCTTTTTCGTAGATATTGGCGGTGGCAAAAACACGGCTGTCA
>JANYGO010000236.1 GCA_025362325.1 Cyanobacteriota bacterium
AGATTATTTGAATCCATTGAAAAACTAGAATCACTGTTAAATAAACTTTTAAATGAAGGAGGATTAATTATGAAATGGAACCGAAAAATAAAAAATAAAGGGAACTTAGTTAATGCAGTTTAGATGTTGAACAGCTTAGTGATTGGGAAATTCAAGAACTTTATAGGAAATGTAGAGATAAATCTCCTAGTTTAACCCCACTCGCCAAAGAGCAGGATGCCCTCCAAAAAGTAAGACAAAAACTAGAAGTTGAATTTTTAGACAATAAGGATTTATACTTTATAGTAGGCAACTTAAAAAACCATAAAAAAAGTTTCATGATAATTGGTTTATTTTATCCGCCTATAGTTTCTCAGCTTAACTTGTTTGAATTCTAAAATTACGATGAACAAACCTCTTTGCAAAAAAAATGACTCCTCTCAATCCCCCCAGATTTCTCTTATCACGACGAGTAAAGAGGAAGTTGAAGATTTTTCTAATGAATTTAATGAATCTGAACTAGCTAAACATGAATACATCTTTACCTTTGGCTATGGCAATCGCAAAAACTACGACTTATTTTTAGAATATCTGCAAAAGTATAATATTAAATCTGTAATTGATGTTCGGAAAAATCCTCGCGCTTGGACTCGCAGATGGTATGGAGATAAAATTGAAGAATTTTGTTTTTCAAAAAACATTCAATACATTTCCAAAATCGATTTAGGAAATCAATCTGGCACCCAAGAGTGGATACCGCCAAATAAAAAAAAAGCCATAGCTGCTTTGCGTGAAGTTGCACAAATTACTCAGCAAGGTAAAGTTTTATTGTTATGTGCTGAAATGAATCCCGATAAATGTCACCGGGTAGATGTTGCTGAGAAATTAGCCAAGTTAGTTTCACTACCAGTTAAGCACTTGCTATGACAATAATTGCACTGATATTTACCTGTCAAAAGACATAACGCTTAAACACCCGAAGACGTATCTGGTTTTTTTACCAACTTTTGAATCAAAAGTTGTACCGCCAACAGCATCAAACCCACGGAGGCAAAAGCAAAAACACCTCCACCCAAGGCGACAATTCCCATGACTAATGTTCGCACGGCCGCCGCAATATTAATCACAGTTGTATTGTCAGAATGAATCGGCTTGTTAGCAAAAGTTTGGGCTACCGACAAAGTTAGGGCGTACAAAGCCGCGGCAAATCCGCCCGCCATTAGCGAACCAGTCACGCACCGCAAAACCGTCGGCGGCGCCACAGATCCAGAGGCTGCATTCCCAGTCGAACTTAGAGGTTGAGAAGTAGAATTTGGATTAGTTAAATCAGCCATTGCGATTTGAGATGTTAGATTTTAGATTTTAGAGATCTGGTTTATTTACCAAAAATAAAATCCGTGTTTCATGTCATTTTATCAGTTCTGCGAGCTCAATAGACTCTGCGCAAAGTTAGATTCATTTTTGCCGATCGCCCCCACTAGCCTTTAACGGGCGATCGCGATCGCACAATCTGCGAGTTACACCGTGGGAATCGGCGCTTTTACATCATTTTCCTCAGAAAAAATCCGAATCCCAGTATTGCTAAACTTTGCTACCCAAAAATCCAAATCGGGAGAAGCGATCGCACTTTTCACCCGTTCCAGAACCTGCTGAGCCTGCTCTTGAGACTCACAGAGTGCAAACACCGTCGGCCCGGAACCCGACATCATCGCGCCCAAAACCCCCGCTGCATCAAAGGCTTCCCGCAATTGCAACACCTGCGGATACACGGGTAAAGCAACTTTTTCTAAATCGTTGTGCAATAGTTTACCAATTTTTGATCGATCTTTTTGGGCGATCGCCCCCACCATCGGCCCCGAATGCAGCCGTTCCCGGCGACACTCCAAATCCTCCGACGCACAATACGAACTACTGAATTGCTGGCGATAAGTTTGATACGACCATGCAGTAGAAATACTCAGGTTGCGAAACTTCGCCAGCACCACAGAAAAACCTCCCAAATCAGGCAGCGGCGACAGTCGATCCCCGCGGCCAGTTGCCAAAGCCGTACCTCCAGCAATGCAAAAAGGCACATCCGAGCCCAAAGTTCCTCCCAACTCTTGCAACTCCGACTGAGTAAGTCCCAATTGCCACAGCAAATCCATCCCGACTAAAACCGCGGCCGCATTTGCCGAACCGCCGGCGAGCCCCGCCGCCACCGGAATCTGTTTGTGAATGGCAATCTCGACTCCGCCGTATTTCGCCAAAGCATCGGGGAATTGCTTCGCCAACAAATCCGCCGCCCGATAAGCTAGATTATTCTTATCCGGCGGGACTTGCGGGTGATCGCAGCGCACGCGGATCGTGTCCGTACCGATCGCGCGCAAGTCAATTCGATCGGCTAAATCTATGCTTTGAAGAACCATCGCCAGTTCGTGATATCCGTCGGGGCGATCGCCTATTATCTCCAAATACAGATTGATTTTTGCTGAAGCTAGCAGAGAATATGAACGCATAGGTGATTAAGCCGCGGGTGAAAGAAACCCCTGGTTGAAATTAATTGATACCAGTCAGAGTCCATTTTCTCACAACTCAAAGGAAATATTATGCAGGAAATGTGGAAAACTTTTTTTAGTTCGGGGTCATTTATTCCTCACGGGCACTGCTATCTGTGGCAGACTCCTTTAGTCTGGCTTCACGTAGCCTCAGATTCGATCATTGCACTGGCGTATTTTTCGATCCCGATTACACTGATTTACTTTATTTCCAAACGCAAAGATTTGCCCTTTGACTGGATCTTTGCCATGTTTGGAGCCTTTATCGTCGCCTGCGGGATCACTCACATATTTGAAGTCTGGACGCTGTGGCATCCTACCTATTGGCTTTCAGGAACCATGAAAGCAATTACCGCCACTATTTCCTTCGCTACAGCCATACTTTTAGTAAATTTAATCCCTCAAGCCCTAGCCCTTCCCAGTCCCGCCCAGTTAGAACTAGCAAACATCCGCTTAGAAGCTGAAATAGTCGAGCGCCAATCAGCAGAAACAGCACTAAAAAAAGCTAAAGACGAGCTAGAAATTAGAGTTGAGGAACGCACGGCAGAATTAAAGTCCCAAACTATACAGCTCGAACAAACTTTGTTAGAATTGCAGCAGACTCAAGCCAAGCTAATTCAAAGCGAAAAAATGTCATCTCTGGGGCAAGTAGTAGCTGGTGTCGCCCACGAAATTAACAATCCCGTCAACTTCATTTACGGCAATCTGGCTCCCGCTGGCGAGTATGCAAATAATCTGCTGGAACTGACCGATATCTACGAACAGCAGTATCCCAATCCCCTACCGAGAGTTAAAGAAAAACTCCAATCTGTAGATTTAGATTTTATCAGAGAAGACTTGCCAAAAATCTTATCTTCCATGAAAACAGGGGCTGATAGAATCCGCGATATTGTCAAGTCGCTCAGGAATTTTGCTAGGCTTGACGAAGCAGAAATGAAATTAGCTGACATTCACGAAGGTATTGACAGCACGCTGACGATGTTGCAAAACCGCCTGAATCCTAAACCCGATTATCCCGGCATTGAAATTATCAAAAACTACGGCAATTTACTGAAAGTCGAGTGCTATCCCGGACAGCTCAATCAGGTATTTATAAATATATTCAATAACGCTATTGATGCTTTCGAGGAAGATAACGAAGACCCGCCGCTTCCCGCCCACAAAACCCATTCCAAAATCCTCAGAATTTCTACCAGAGTTTTAGACGGAAAATGGGTAGAAATCAGAATTTTTGACAATGGGTCAGGAATGAGCGAGGAGGTAGTCGAGCAGATATTTAATCCTTTTTTTACAACGAAACCTGTAGGTAAAGGTACGGGACTGGGTTTGTCGGTCTGCTATCAAATTATTACCGAAAGACATCAAGGTGAATTGTTATGTATTTCACAACCGGGACAAGGTACAGAGTTTATTATGAAATTTCCGATTAGCGTGACACGACTTACGCAGAAATAGGTTTTTTCTTAACGAACATACTTCGTTAAATCCCTCGCCAACAGAGAACCTCCGCATCGAAAGCCAACAACCCGGAATCTCCGTATAATTACCAGAAAGAATTTATAGAAAGCCGGAACCCTTGTAAAGAGAAATTAAAATCAGACTATTGATTACTCCCATCCTCTTCCTTATGATTGTCAAGTGCTGTCAACTGTCGAGCGGTCAACTGTCGAGCGGTCAACTGAAGAGGTACATAGCAAAGGTAGGGACACGGCACTGCCGTGTCCCTACGGGGATTTATCGATATGGAATGTACTTCATAAACGTGAAATTTGCTGTAGGACTAAATTCCTCACTACAAACCGTTTTGATTCCGGGTAATTTACCGGACACGAGCTGACAGAATGTAAAGCTGTCAGCACCGAAAGCGAATTGCTGAGCAACCCTCGCAATCATTGCTTCTGTATTTGCCAGTTTATCTACTTAGGAATGAGAATTAAATAACTTACACAAGTTTGTGGGGTGGGCTCTTGTAGCCCGCCCTTTTTGGACGATGCTCAAAGCCCATCCCACAATAACAATAAAAATTGTAAGTTATTTAATTCGCGATCGTTAACTAAAATTTGGCAATGGCTTTTTTACCAGAAAGAATAGGTTTAAAGCCGGAACCCTTGTAGGGAGAAATTAAAATCAGACTATTCATTACTCTAATCCTCTTCCTTCCCGGTAGAGGTCGCCCTCAAGCAGTCAACTGTCAACTGTCGAGCGGTCAACTGTCAACTGAATGAAACCTTAAACTCCTCCCCAATCCGTCTCATAGCTTCCTCAACATTCTCGCGACTATTAAACGCCGAAATGCGGAAATAACCTTCGCCCGCCGCACCAAAACCAGAACCCGGTGTTCCTACCACATTTACAGTTTGCAGCAACTTATCGAAAAACTCCCAACTCGTCAAACCGTGAGGCGTTTTCACCCACACATAAGGCGCATTTTCGCCACCGTAAACCTCAATTCCGGCCGCTGTCAATTTCTCGCGAATAATCTTCGCATTTTCCATATAAAAATTGACTAACGCCTGAATTTGTGCCTTGCCTTCCTCAGAATAAACCGCCTCTGCACCGCGCTGCACGATGTAAGAAACGCCGTTAAACTTAGTAGATTGGCGGCGGTTCCACAACTTCCAAATTTCTACATCCGAACCGTCGGCTGCTTTTCCAGTCAAAGTCTTCGGCACTACTGTAAAGGCGCAGCGAGTACCAGTAAAACCAGCATTTTTTGAGAACGAACGAAATTCGATCGCACAATCCCTCGCTCCTTCAATCTCGTAAATAGAATGCGGCAAACTCGGATCGGAAATATAGGCTTCGTAAGCCGCATCGAAGAAAATAATCGAACCGTTCGCCTTAGCATAGTTTACCCAAGCTTGCAAGTGTTCCTTGGTTGCAGTTGCGCCCGTCGGATTGTTGGGGAAACACAGGTAAATTAAATCGACTTTTTTGTCTGTGGGAATTTCGGCTGTAAAATTGTTGTCTGCGGAAATTGGCAGATAAACAAAGCCTTCGTACTCGCCTTTCTCGTTGGCATCTCCCGTGTGTCCGGCCATCACGTTAGTGTCTACATACACCGGATACACTGGGTCTGTAACTGCGATCGTATTATTGTTGCCAAAGATATCGAGAATGTTGCCACAGTCGCACTTAGAACCGTCAGAAATAAAGATTTCCGAAGCATCAATGTCGCATCCGCGCGATTGGAAATCGTGCTGGGCAATTTTCTGGCGCAGCCACTCATAACCTTGTTCCGGGCCGTATCCTTTGAAGGTATCCCGCGAGCCCATTTCTGCTACCGCAGCCACCATCGCCTCGCGACAAGCAGCAGGTAGCGGTTCCGTCACGTCGCCAATCCCCAGCCGGATGATGGGCGCCCCCGGATTCGCATCCGCATAGGCTTTCACCCTGCGCCCAATCTCGGGAAACAGGTAGCCGGCTTTGAGTTTGAGGTAGTTGTCGTTGATAGTTGCCATAGTTCGATCGCTCTCAATGTCGTAGAATAGCTTACTCCGAATTGTCTCTCTCAAGAAGAAGGAAGAGGGAAGAAGGAAGAAGGAAGATTTTTCCCACTCTCCCCCTCTCCCCCACTCCCCATCTCCCCCTGCCCCACTCTCCCCCTCTCCCACTCTCCCACTCCCATCACAACGCATTGACCAAAAAATCAAATCTGCTTGTATAATTAGAATAGTGTGCAGCATAGTATTAATTATGGATGAGATCGAGTATGCCAAACTCTATCAAGAACTGGCGGCAATTCTGAATGAGTTTAAATTGGATTGGGTCGTTGAACAAGTAGCGGATACTGTAGAGATAGGCAAAACAATTGAAGAGCGATCGCTCAAAAGAAAAACACCGCTGCTGAAGATAGAAGATTATACCGCAAAAGAACAGCTTTTGCTGCTAATTGATGCTGTCGAACAAGCGACAGTGAACACTTCCGAAATGGAAGACGAAATTGCTTATTTCCTGAAAGTAGAATCAGAAACCTCTCCCCTCGGCACAAAAATTACATTTGCCAATTCCGGTGCAGAAGCAGCCCAAACCATCGAATTCACATCCAGCGTGACAGCCCCGCGCCACAAACAGGCGATCGCCCTCAAGCAACTGCTCGAAAAACTCCCCTCAGGGCCGAGCAACTACGCCCTCACCTCCGAAATCAAAAGCAAGTTAAAAAGCTCGATCGATCCAGATTTCAACGGAGCGGCAGAACAAGCAAACATTTTTGATGCTTACCTATTCACCATTCTGCTCAAAGCAGCGGCTAATGAAGGCGGGAGTATTTATTACAACAATGTTTTAGACGACGAAACACCGAAATATTTAACATTTAGAAAAACAGCGGGAAAAATCCACGGAACAGCACATCCATACACTCATGCTGTTGTGGAATTTCCCGACAAACCAGCCCTGGAAGTTCACCTAGGAGTAAAAGTCCAAGGTAGAGCCGGAGTGCTGCACAACTGCAATCTTTTAATTGTGTACCAAAAAGAAGGGAATATCTGCCGCTTGCTCAACCGCGAACCCAGACATTCGCAAGTGATTTTAGCAGTAAAATCTCAGCACTGCACCTCGGAACTGCAACTAGAAAAGGCCGGTGCTTTTATTGGATTAGCGTCAGATATTCGCTACGAAGGCGGCAGCTATTTCATTTCCAACAGTTACTCCCAACCCGTAGCAAAACTGCTAACTATCGCTCGCAAGAAATGGGAACTCAACATTTTTCCGAGAGCCACAAACGATGTCCATCGGCTGATGTACTCGTTTCAAACGATCTTTAAAGACTTTAAGGCTAGAAACTGATTCAATTAAGCTGTTCCGGCATTTATATTTGACTTTTCGGGCGCTGCTCAAAGCCCACCCCGCAAGAGTTTTATTATTTATTTGCAGGCAATATAAATGTTGATTAGCTTCGCTAAAGCCTTCTTCCTTCTATCCTTTACATCCCGTACATTGCTCGTTGCCGAACTTCCTTCAAATTCTGCTACATTAGCCCAGAAAATCATCTATCATGTTGCGAGCACCCGAACCTTACAAATAATGTTTAAGAAAGATAAATCTTCCCTGCTGTTTACGATCGGAGCCGCCACACTTCTGATCGGTTTAGGCATCCTCGTGTACTCGATCGTACTTTCCCGCGGCCCGGCCAAAGATTTACCGGCGGGAGCAACCGTTGTCCCCCAAGATGCGATGATGGCCCTATCCATCACCACCGATGAATCGCAGTGGAATAGACTGCGAGAATTTGGTACGCCGGAGTCAAAAGCTGCGTTTGAAAGGTTTTTAAGCGAAATGCGCGATCGCCTCCTGACAAGCAACGGTTACGCCTACGACCAAGACATTCAGCCTTGGGTGGGTAACACAGCAATGGTGGCTTTTCTGCGCAACAAAACAGCAATACCAGTCCCCCCGCCCGCACCCAACGCCCCCCCGCCTGCGCCAATTCAACAGTCAGTCGCAATTATACTGCCAATTGCCAACCCGATCAAAGCCAAAGAATTATTAGCAAAACCCAGACCCCTCAACCAAGGAAAAATGGTTGAGCGCAATTACAAAGGAGTACAAGTTACAGAAACTCAAGGTATGCCCGATCGCAATTTCTCAGTCGCGGTACTCGGCACCAACTATCTAGCAGTCACCACAGATCCCAGCGCCACAGACAGAATCATCGACACCTACAAAGGCGAACCATCCCTCGCCAAAACCCCCGGCTATGCAGACGCCATCCAACAAATAAAAAATTCCGGCGCCTTCGGTCAAATCTACGTCAATATGCCCGTTGCAGCCGCCTATACAGCCGCCAACTCATCCCGAGAAATTTCGCCCGACAACCTCGAAAAACTGCAACAAAATCAAGGATTTGCCACCACAGCGACGCTGGATGCAGAAGGAATTGAATTCAAATCAATCTCTTGGCTAAAACCTGACTCTACCATTCGTATAGCAGTAGAAAACAACGCTCTAAAAATGGTTAACCGCCTTCCCAGCAATACAATCATGATGGTATCCGGCGGCAACTTGCAGCGTTTGTGGCAAGACTACGTATCGGGAGCCGATGCCAACCCGCTCTCCCCGATTAATCCTCAAGTTTTGCGCACCGGTTTAAAATCCACTATTGGATTGGATTTAGATAAAGACTTCATCAACTGGATGGCGGGAGAATTTTCTGTATCATTAATACCAGCTCCAGCGCAGAATCCCAAAGATAAATTTGCTGCTGGATTTGTATTTATGGTGGAAACAAACAACCGCGGCGCCGCCAACAAATCGCTGAAACAGCTCGATGAAACGATGAAAACGAAAGGGTTTAGAGTTGAAGAAATTCAAGTCGGCGGCCAACCTGCAACTAAATGGACATCGCCGTTTGGAGGGATTGCGGTAACTCGCGGCTGGATGAACGATGTGGCGTTTATTACAGTCGGAGCTCCCGTGGTTGACGCGATTGTTCCGGCGCCGAAAAGTCCGCTTTTAAGCAGCGAATTGTTCCAAAAAACTGTACGATCGCAACTCAAGCCTCACAACGGCAATTTCTTCATCGACACCGAGACTGCGTTTAACCCGAAAAACCTAGCTTTACCGGAGTTTCCTCCCAACCAAAAAATCTGGCTTGACGCCATGCGGTCGATCGGCGTTACAGCGGCCGTCATTGGCGATCGTACCACCCGCTACGACGCTTTTGTCGGTCTCAAAAAATCCGACCAATCCACTCCCTCACCAAGCCCTGCTTCACCAAGCCCTGCTTCACCAAGTCCCTCGCCCACCGTCCAAACTTCTCCGAATTAACTCTTAAATCATTCCACAAATCTGTCACGACAACCTCTTAAACAGCAACGCCGCGCGATCGATTAAAACCGAAAACCAGCCGTTCGAAACCGACAATAGCGGATTTGACTGTCAAAGGGAAATTGAGCCGGATTTAAGTAGTTTTACTGTACTCTCACGTCACAGAAAAAATCGAAAAACCCGGTTTGTTAAATAAACCGGGTTTTAAAACACCCAATAATTTTGAATTACTGATTATTCTCATAATTTTCCCGGTCAACAATTGTAGATGCTGATTATTTTTTTTATAAAAAACCAAGCTTTTTTACCAGAAAGAATTAGTTTAAAGCCTCCACCCTTGTAGCGAGAAATTAAAATCAGACTATTCATTACTCCAATCCTTGGACTTCCACGTAGAGCTCGCCCTCAAGCAGTCAACCCAACGAGTGCGCTCGGGGGGCAAGCTGTCAACCCAACGACTGCGCTCGGGGGGCAAGCTGTCAACTGTCAACTGTCAACTGTCAACTGCCACATAATTCGTTGTAACTCTTAATAATAATTAAACAACCAGGTTTCTCGGCGTCGGAGTCCGGCTGGGACTGCCTTTTTTTTTAATATGTCATGCGGAAGATACAGCTTCTAGGCATTGCAAGTTATATTCAGATCGGGTAGAAGATCCGCTCGGGTAATTGCATATGCTGCGGCCATCTTTGCTCCTTGAGTCCTCAACTCACTTGCCGTCAGCAACTAGGTTGCTTCATACATATAGGGTCTTTAACCGAAATTTTTTGTAGAAAGCGGGTGTCTGTAACAGATTCCTGTGATTTATATATTTTACTTAAAAAGCTATGAAAAACGCCCCAAAAAATATGCAAACTCAGGCGAAATTCCTGTCTAAAGAAAGAATCAGCCAACTGGCACTTTCTCTGCAAATAGTCTTAATAAATCTTTACTTTTTGCAAGCAAAAGCCGAAGGTCAAACGATTGTGCCAGCGGCGGACGGAACGGGCACTACAGTCACTCCCGCACTCCAAACCGGAACTCCTGCACCGCAAACTCGCTTAGACATTCAAGGCGGACAATTATCGAGCGATCGACAAAATCTCTTCCACAGTTTTACACAATTCGGTTTGTCGCCAAATCAAATTGCCAACTTTATATCAAACCCCAACATTCGCAACATTTTAGCGCGCATCGGCGGCGGCAGCCCCTCGATTATTAACGGCTTAATTCAAGTAACCGGCGGCAATTCTAACTTGTTTCTGATGAATCCATCCGGCATCATATTTGGCAACAGTGCCAGCTTGAACGTCCCGGCTTCTTTCACAGCAACCACCGCCACGGGTATTGGATTCGGTTCTAACTCGTTTAACGCTGCCGGTACTAACACCTACACATCTCTGACAGGCGCGCCCAATTCCTTTGCTTTTGGAGCCGATCGAGCCGGAGCAATTATCAGCACGGCCGACTTAGCAGTCAAGTCAGGGCAGAACTTAACCTTGCTCGGCGGCACCGTTGTCAGCACCGGCAACCTGTCGGCCCCAGGCGGTCAAATTACCGTCGCATCAGTCACGGGGACAAATTTAGTGCGAATCATCCAGGGAGACAGTTTGCTGAGTTTAGAAATCAAGCCGTCGTCACCGACAACCACGACTGGAACAGTGCCCGCATCCTTGCCGGAACTGCTCACAGGCATCGGTCAAACGAACGCTACAGGCATCAGTGTCAATGCTAGCGGTCAATTGGTACTCACGGCGCCTAACCGAGCAGTAGCTGCGGGGGACGTTGCAGTAAAAGGTGCAAGCGCTCGGGCGATCGAAATTCAAGCAGCCAACAGCATTGCAGCCAGCGGAAACCTGACGAGTTCCCAAGGGGCGATCGTCCTAGAAGCCAAGGGTGACATTAGCACACTCGCTCTCAATTCCAGTTCCACCACCGCCGCAGGCGGCAACATCACCCTCCGCAGCAGTACAGGAAAAGTAGAAACAGGCAATATCAACGCAGGCTCCAGCGACAAAACCAGCAACGCCGGAGACGTTAGTATTCAAGCATCAAGCAGCATTCAAACAGGGTTCATAGACACCAACTCCGCAGAAAAAAAAGGTGGCAATGTCAACCTCAACGCCAGCAACGACATCCAAGTAACCCGTATCAACACCGAAGGCGGAACAGCCGGAGGAAATATTAACATTACAGCCGGCCGTTATTTCCGAGCTACAGGCACTTTCACAAACAATAGCAACTGCTTGGCGCCAGCTTCTTGCAGCATTTCGGCCGCCGCGACTGGTAGCGCTAACGGTGGAGATATCACCATCAGCCACGCAGGCCAACAAGCCTCGAATAGTTTCAGCGTCGGGCGCGACTATAACACACTCAACGGTACTGCTGGCAGCATTTCGACTGGGGGCCCGAAGAAGGAAAATACGATCGCATACGGAGTTTATTCCAGCCCCGGCCCTCAGATAGTACAGCCGACACAAATTAGGATTACGGCTTCTTCAGGCTCGCCGACACCAACACCCGCACCAACACCTGCGCCCACACCCGCACCAACACCCGCACCAACACCCGCGCCTGCGCCAACACCTGCACCTGCGCCTGCACCTGCGCCAACACCCGCGCCTGCGCCAACACCTGCACCTGCGCCAACACCCGCGCCTGCGCCAACACCTGCACCTGCGCCAACACCCGCGCCAACACCCGCACCCACACCTGCACCCACACCTGCACCTGCGCCAACACCTGCACCCGCACCCACACCTGCACCTGCACCTGCACCCACACCTGCACCTGCACCCGCGCCCACACCCGCACCTGCACCCACACCTGCACCTGCACCCGCACAAACGCTAACGCCGACGCCAGCGCCGGTGTCAAATTTGCCAGCACCGACAATTACTGAACCCACCGCACCAGTGTCAAATTTGCCGATCGCACCGACAATACAAAATCCAGCACCAGTGTCAAATTTGCCGATCGCACCGACAATACAAAATCCAGCACCAGTGTCAAATTTGCCGATCGCACCGACAATACAAAATC
>JANYGO010000080.1 GCA_025362325.1 Cyanobacteriota bacterium
GGAGTCGGCTCAACTTTTACCGTGATTCTGCCCCTAGAAGTTAAAGTCCTTCAACCAGTAAACTAAACATTAAGTTCAAATTTTTACAGCCCAAAATCCTATGCCCGCAGCCAACCTTAGCCCTTCCACAACAGCCTTTCCCCTCACCGCCGTAGTCGGGCAAGAAGCAATCAAATTAGCCCTATTGTTAGCAGCAGTCGATCCCGGATTGGGAGGAGTTGCGATCGCAGGCCGCCGCGGTACAGCAAAATCAGTAATGGCCCGCGCCTTGCATTCCCTACTCCCACCAATTGAAATTGTTAAAGACTCTTTCTGCAACGCCGAACCTGATGAAATTTTTGTAGAAAACACCTCTTCTTTATTAGCAGAAGCAAGCGGGCAAGAGTTAGCAGAAGCAAGCGGGCAAGATGCCCACACCACCGATACTAATTCCCCAAATACGGAAATAATTCCCACACCATTCATTCAAATTCCCTTGGGTGTCACCGAAGACAGACTCTTAGGTTCCGTCGATGTCGAACAATCAGTAAGATTTGGTCAAACTGTATTTCAAGCAGGACTCTTAGCCCAAGCAAATCGAGGCGTACTTTATGTAGACGAAATCAACCTCCTTGATGACAATATTTCTAACCAATTACTCACAGTATTAACCGAAGGTCGCAACCAAATAGAACGCGAAGGCATCAGCTTCCAACACCCTTGCAAACCTCTATTCATCGCCACCTACAACCCTGAAGAAGGGCCGTTGAGAGAACATTTACTCGATCGCATCGCGATCGTCCTTTCCGCCGACGCAGCACTCCAACTAGAAGAAAGAGTCTATGCAGTAGAACAAGCTTTATCCTACTCCAGCTCCCCCCAAGAATTCCTCAACCAATACGCCGAAGACACCGACAACCTCAAAACCCAAATCATCCTCGCCAGAGAATGGCTCAAAGATGTCACCATCAGTCGCGAACAAATTGCCTACCTAGTCGAAGAAGCTATCCGTGGCGTAGTTCAGGGACACCGCGCCGAAATCTTCGCAGTCCGAGTCGCCAAAGCCTGCGCCGCCATCGAGGGACGCACAGCAGTTAACGCCGAAGATTTGCGCCGTGCCGTAGAACTCGTCATCGTACCCCGCGCCACCGTCATCCAAACTCCCCCAGACGAAAACTCACCTCCCCCTCCCCCGCCACCACCGCCACAAAAGCAGCAGTCAGAACAAGAACAAGACGAACCCGAAAACGAACAAGAAGACGAAGAAGACCAAGAGGATGAAGACAATCCCGAACCTGAAGAAGAACCAGAAAAAGATACCATTCCCGAAGAATTTCTGTTCGACCCCGAAGGCGTAATTCTCGACCCCGACGTGCTATTCTTCGCCCAATCCGCCAACCGCCAAGGCAAATCCGGCAGCAGAACCACCATTTTCTCCGAAGATAGAGGCCGTTACGTCAAGCCAATGTTGCCCAAAGGCCCCGTCCGCCGCATCGCCGTTGATGCGACTCTCCGCGCCGCCGCACCCTACCAAAAAGCCCGCCGCCAAAGGAATGAAGACCAGGAACCCACGGCGAGTTCCAGCCCAAATCGAGAAAAGCGCGTATTTGTGGAACAGGGAGACATTCGGGCGAAGCGCTTGGCCAGAAAAGCTGGCGCTTTAGTCGTATTTGTCGTGGATGCTTCGGGTTCGATGGCTCTCAATCGGATGCAGTCGGCGAAAGGTGCAGTCATGCAGTTACTCACGGAAGCTTATCAAAGTCGTGACCAAGTTGCGCTGATTCCGTTTCGCGGAGAACAAGCAGAAGTATTACTGCCGCCGACTCGCTCGATAGCCTTGGCCCGTAAGCGTTTGGAACGGTTGCCCTGTGGCGGTGGTTCACCCCTCGCCCACGGTTTGACGCAAGCCGTGCGCGTGGGAGTCAATGCGCGGCAGTCTGGAGATATCGGTCAAGTGGCGATTGTTGCCATTACCGACGGACGCGGTAATATTCCTTTGGCTCGTTCTTTGGGTGAACCGATTTTAGATGGCGAAAAGCCGGATATTAAAAAGGAATTGTTGGAAATTGCTGCCAAAATTCGCGGTTTGGGAATGCAGTTGTTGGTGATTGATACTGAGAGTAAGTTTATCTCAACT
Source organism: Cyanobacteriota bacterium (assembly GCA_025362325.1). Taxonomy (GTDB): domain Bacteria; phylum Cyanobacteriota; class Cyanobacteriia; order Cyanobacteriales; family Microcoleaceae; genus Microcoleus. The sequence goes on from JANYGO010000080.1 coordinate 2,117, forward strand.
GGTTTTGCCAAGGAGTTGGCTAAGACTTCTGGCGGGAAATACTATCATTTGCCGAAGGCTTCTGAACAGTCGATCGCAGCTATGACTAAAAATGCTCTGCGTGACGCGATCGGCTAAAATTCTTAAATCGAGATTCCATCGGCATTGATTGTGGCACAGGTGGGACGCCTGTGTCCCCTCTGCCCTTACCCTTAACAATCAAAAATTCTGAGTTTTCCTAAGTAAATCCACTTACAGCGGTTCCCGCTGTTATGAGGTACAATTAATAATAATGAAATATCATTATGTAATCAAAGCTAATGAAAGCATATTCACTCGATCTTAGAGAAAAAATAGTGACAGCACATTTAGTAGGCAAAATGTCAATCAGGAAAGTAGCAACCCAATTTGGTGTGACTAAAAGTCTAGTTCAAAAACTGGTTAAGCAACAACTCTCCTGAGGGGAATTTACAACCCAAACAAAGAGGAAAACCGCAATTTAGCCATCTGACTTCTTCAGATGTAGAAGTCAGAGCACTGGTGGCAGAGCATCCTGATGCCACATTGGTTGAGTTCTGTGAATTATTTGCAGAAAAGACTGGAAATTGGGTGAGTCGGGCAGCAATGTGTCGCTGCTTACAAAAATTAGAGCTAAATCGCAAAAAAAAACATGGTACAGTAGTCAAGCTGCGACAGAAAGAGTGCAAAAATTGAGAGTAGAGTATTGGGAGAAAATCAAGGATATCGAGCCAAAAAACCTAGTGTTTTTAGATGAAACAGGTATTCTATTGGGTTTAGCCAGAACTCATTCTCGTTCACCACGGGGAACAAGAGTTGCCGATATCAAACCATTTTATCGAGGGGCAAAGGTCACAGCTATTGGCGCAATTAGCATTAACAAAGTGCTAGCATTGATGACAATGAATGATTCAATGGACGGACAAGCATTTGCCGTATTTATTGAGAAATTTTTATGTCCTGAATTATGGAAAGGAGCCGTAGTAGTTATGGATAATTTACCAGCCCATAAATTAGCATCAATTGTGCCAATGATTGAAGCTTGCGGTGCGAGTGTAATTTGCTTGTCTCCGTATTCTCCCGATTTTAACCCCATTGAACTGTGGTGGTCACAACTCAAATCTTTTTTACGAAGTTTCGCTCC
>JANYGO010000191.1 GCA_025362325.1 Cyanobacteriota bacterium
GGGGCGATCGATCGCATAACCGCCGCGCCGACAATTCCGCCAATTTCCCAACTCACCGCGGCTCCAAATCTTGCTACTCCCAGCCCGATCGCGCCTCCGAACCCGATCGCGCCAAATCCATCGCCCACCCCTCTTCAACTCTTTTACAGCCCGCCTGTAGCACAAATTCCCGCACCCGTACCCGCACCTGCACCAATTTTTGCACCCGTTCCCGCACCCACCCTAGGGCTAAATCCGCAACAAGATTTAGCTTATTTAATTGGCGATTTATTAGGAGCAACAACCACTATCAGCCCAAATCCTGCCACAGGAAGCAGCACTTTTAACTGGGCATTTACCGACCCAAAAAACAACTTTTCCCTGACAACACCAGTCGTGAAACAGTCGAATCTGACTTTAGTAACACCTTCAGAAAACCCGCCAGAAAATGCCCCCGAACTTGGTTCTTCTGTTACAGAAAAACCCGATGGTTGGATAGTCTTAACTCCCATTCCCGCTACTGCTGTTGCGCCTGTGATTGAGCAGCCAGTTGCTCAAATCCAGCCTGATTGGTTGGCAAATCTTCGCCAAATCGCGCCCGCAGCCGCACCAATTCCAGCCCCAGCACCCGCACCAATTGCAGCCCCCACACCCGCACCAACTCCCGCACCCGCGCCAACTCCCGCACCCGCACCCGCGCCAACTCCCGCACCAATTCCAACTCCCGCACCCACAGATATTCCGAATCTGATTCCCTTAGAAATCAGCAGGTTTAGCGTCGCACAAACTTTAGATCAAAACAACGCTAATGATGCTGTTCCCCTCATCGATCAACTGTTTGAACAAGACTATGAAAATTATTATGGGGAAAATTTTACCGATAAAAAAGTAACGGTTGAATATCTCAGAGAAACTCTCAAAAAAATTAAGGAGGAAACCGGGAAGCAAGCTGTAATTGTTTACGCGATCGTCCGTCTCAAAGAATTATCCTTAGTCTTGGTAGTTCCCGACGGCCCTCCCATTCTCAAAAATGTCCCTGTCACCAGCACAGATTTGCTAGCAAAAGTGAAAAATTTTCACCGTTTGTTAGCCCAAAAACAAGCTTCCGAAGCACGAGAAATTTTGCCAATTTCTCAGGAACTTTACCAGTGGTTAATTGCGCCGATTAGTGCAAAATTAGAAGAGTTAAATATCGATACGCTAGTGTTTTCCTTCGATAGCGGTTTGCGCCAGTTGCCGCTAGCAGCTTTGCACGACGGCCAGCAATTTCTAGTAGAAAAGTACAGCCTAGGCTCAATTCCCAGCGTCAGTTTGACTAACACTAATTATCAAAGCTTGAAGAATGCCCGAGTTTTGGCAATGGGTGCTTCGGAATTTCCTCACACCGATAAACGTCCTTTACCTGCTGTGCCGATCGAATTATCTGCGATCGCCGGTACCAAAAGCAACACCCAAAATCCTGCCGAATTGCCTTTGTGGCCGGGAATTTCTTTTCTCAATGAGGACTTTACTCTGGAAAATCTCACCAAACAGCGGCAGCAACAGGCTTTTGATATTGTTCACTTAGCTACTCATGCCAGTTTTCCGCAAACTCAAAACGGACGCAAGGAAGCTGAGATTGATTTGTGGAACCGCTCTTTGGTTTTGGATGAATTTCGGTTGGCAAAGTGGTACGATCGCCGACAAGTCGAGTTATTGGTGCTGAGTGCGTGCGAAACTGCGATCGGCGACGATATAACAGCAGAAATGGGATTTGCTGGACTCGCCGTGCGCAGCGGTGTCAAATCGGCTGTGGCGAGTTTGTGGAAAGTTAATGATTACGCGAGTTTGGGGCTGATGACCGAGTTTTATGGTAATTTGCGATCGGCTCCGATCAAAGCTGAAGCCCTCAGACAAGCTCAAATAGCCATGATTCGCAAACAGGTGGTTATTAAAGATGGTAAGTTGGTGGGGAGTCAAAAAAGGGCGATCGATCTTACTTCAGCCGGACAAGTAGCAAATTCAGATTTATCTCACCCGAAATATTGGGCCGGATTTACAATAATTGGCAGTCCTTGGTAATCAGCTAACGCGCATCTAATTTTAACAATCCTATTTCAATAAATCATCAGTGGGGTGGGCACGCCAGCCCGCCCAAAAGTACAGCTTATCTGTAGGGAAACGGCAGTGCCGTGTCCGGCGCGGGGACTAAGAACACGGCAATGCTGTGTCCGGCGCGGGGACTAAGGAAACGGCAATGCTGTGTCCGGCGGAAATCTTAATCGTTAGGTGTACCACTCCGTCGCCACCCTACATTGACTCGCGGGATTTGGCAAAAACTAAATGTATCCCAGACGACTATCTTTTGATGTCATAAATTTGGTATGAATAGCAAAACTAAACACTTTTTGGAGCAAAACCTGTGAGCAAGTTTGATAAAATATTCAATTCTGAAGACAAATGCGAAGCAACCTTGACTTTAGAGGAATCCGTAGCAGCGGTAGCACTTGTCGCAGCCGAAGCAAATTCCCCTGACGCAGATGCAGATATCTTAGAAAGCATACTTTGGGACTCAGAAATATTTGCTGAATACTCGGAAAATGATATGTCAGCAATGTTTCAAAAACTCGCAGGTATTATCGCCACAGACGGTTTAGGAGCATTATTTAATACTGCTTGGAAATCAATGCCAGATGAGTTAGTGTTGGATACTTTTGCCATCACCGCAGCCATGTTTGTCGCAGATGGCGAAGTCTCTCAGAAACACTTGGCTTTTCTCCAAGAATTCCAGCAAGTATTAGGTGTAGAAGATGAGGAAGCTGAGGAAATTATCGAGGATGTAGTGGCTGCATACTCGCAAGTAGAGGATGTAGAGCCTGATTTAGATTTAGATGGGCCGTTGTACGTATCTCCTGAAGGCAATTTTAGCGTCCCGATTCCCGTTGACGAGCAACAAGGCGGTAGAATTGACGAGGAAGAAGGCTGTGTCACATTTTCTGACGACTTTGGCGTTTTGCTGAAAATTGATTATTTCCCGATTACTGGTGAAGCGGCAGAATTAATCGAGTCAGCGGGCGAATCAGCCTATCTCAGCTCGTTTCTCAACACTTTTATTGATGGGGGAATTCTTCCTAAATTTGCCAATTCTAAGTTACTCCACACGGAGTATTTAGAAGATGAAGAAGCTTATTTCGCGGTTGTCGATTTGCCTGGGGGTGCAACTCTCAGCGTGCAAGAAAACGACGGCCCTCTGACTCGGCTGGATGCTTACCGGGGACTTATGGCTTTTATCGCTGACGATTTTTGCTACACGGTAAGCTGTCAGCGAATTTATCAGAACAAGGAGGAATTGGGTTCCCTTGAGTCTGAAGTTGAGGGGATTATGAACAAGATTTTCGAGTTTATTGAGACTGTGGAATTCTCGCCAGTCGAATAAACAGGACTTATACCTTTTCGATCAAACCTATGGCAGTTATTTTACCGGACTGCTAGATATCAGAGGTTTTTTAGCAGAAAATAGTGCGATCGAGAATCGGCTTTTTGACCAATTCTCGATCGCACTTCCAGATACACTCAGTCAACCACAGTCGATCAACAGCAGCAATTAGCCGCCATTTTCGACTAGCTAGCAGCCTGAGCTTCCAATTTTTGCTTGAGTTCTTCCAGAGCGCTCGCCCAGCGCGGATCTGGCTGCACCGAGCCGGAATCGGCGTTCGACACCGTTGTTGCTGACTGATTGCGGCGAGACTTGTTGTTATCACCCCGACGGCGATTGCTTTTGCTAGAACCGCCACCTCCACCTTGGGTAGGAGGAGCCGAGCGCTGCTGTTGCTGCGGCGCAGGAACAGGAAGCGACGGCGATGTCGATGCTGACGCCGACACCAACTGCGGTGAAGCAGGCGATGATGACTGTTGCTGATCGTCTTCGCCCTTCTCAGATTTACCCTTAGAGCGGGGCAATGCCTTCTCTATTTTCAGCGGGTTTTCCTTGAACATCAAGCCGTTGTATTTCTCAATAACTTGATCGGCTTGTTCGTCGGTTAGCACCGTCACAAAACCAAATCCTCTGCATTTACCAGTTTTGCGGTCTGTAATTACCTTTGTGGTAACAGATTCGCCCTCGGGTGCAAAAACTTCTTGCAATTCTAGGCGATCGAGTTCCTTGGGTAGATTGCCAACATAAAGACGAATAGACATGAAAAATTCCTCCAGACTGGGATTTTAATTAATTTGCTCGAACAGAATTACCTGAAGTCAACTGAACATTGACCGCAGAAAAACACCGCATAACCGCAGAATTCGCGCATTCCTCCCACCAACCTTGACAGCTCCCCCCACCTTTTAGAACAAAAAGATGATTTACTCTGATCCGGCCGGAACTTAACCGCCGATGCAGAGAGCTTTTAAATCTCAGGTTGTTGTGTAAACTTTTAGTCATCACTCAAATGTTTAGGCTATTGGCTATTCTGTATTACTTGCTTCCGGTTTTGATTCAGAATGTTTATAGCCAGCGCCGTGTAGAAATTTATGTCCAAGGATGTCAATTGCAAGCGATCGGAATGCCAGTATTCAGTCTAATACAGTGAGGGAGAAAATCGCTAACATTTTTTCAGCCAGTAATCTTACCTCACTTCTAATCTCGCTCCTAATGCTGAGAACTACTCACTTACCTGGTATCCTTTAAATCGGGCCCGGCAGTGTCCGACCATTGTTTAAAGGTATCACAGCCTGGGTAACAGAGCTAGTTATTTAGGAAGATTTCAGTCAGATTTTAACGAAAACCACATCTGAATCACTTTTGTGAATTCATCCCGCACTGGTAATTTCGCGCTCGAAAAAAAACAGCCGACAAGTGGCTGGCTGAACTTGCTGTGTTGGGAGGTTGACAATTTTTACGCAATGCCTTAGCGATTTTAGCCAACTGAAGTTATTGCGCTATTTGCTTCAATCCAATTTATATAAATAAATGTAACAGGATGTCGGCAAAAAAGCAACTTTTCTTTATGAAGGAAGTTCGGCAACGGATTTTATAACGGATTTAACGGATGTAACTGATGTAACGGATAGACTGTAGGGTGTGCACTGCGCACCAAGGATAGACTGTAGGGTGTGCACTGCGCACCAAGAAGATCGATCGCCCATCCGCTGTTTAACTCAAAACTCATCTCCGGCTGCGCGTTGTGCGCGACTCGCGCGGCAATCTCATAACTAACAAAACTTACGCAAAAATTGGTTTGACTCGCTACTCATAGGACTCTCGGTGCGCAGTGCACACCCTACATATAGTTTGATCGTGCCTCATCTTCCGCCCTGGATAATGATGTACGCGCCCCAAACAGCAGCAGCAAAGGCCAAAATCGCAGACCAAATCGGATGTCCGCTGTCACTGACTCTCCCTCCTGGACTGCGGAGAGTTTCCAGGTCGATCGCCACATTAGCACCTCGACGCAGCCAACCAGTCGCCACAACGGGTTTTCCGATCAAATCACTGGGGCGAGTCGTCTCTTTGAGCAACAATGGGTACAAAGAGCCGATCGGCCCAAACCTCGAAACATAGTGTAACCTCACCAAACCCGTCGCCGTTTGCAAAATCAAATCCTGTCCCAGCCAATTTTCAATACCAGCCCTACCCAAAAGTTGCCCGGAAAGCTGCACAGGTTCAGCATCGACGGGCAAAGTCTCAGGATTTGATAAAATTTCCGGTAAACTCGGCGAAGTTGTTTCTCGTGGCGTAATGTCGGGGAAAAAATAATTAATTCGCATCAAAGTACCGAGACAAAATCCGATCGGCAAACAGCCCCAAAAGATCGATCGATCGCCCAAAAGCCAATCGAGTTGCCAAATACTCGTCTTGGAAAACAGCCAGCCAACCATCCACAGCAGCGCCACAATCCCCAAACCCATCGGAATCCCAAAAAACGGCGCACCCTGTAAAAATAGTTTTGAGTCTTTAAATTCGAGGATTGATTTAAACAGAGACAATTTTGGTTTCTTAGGTTGTTCCGGCGACAGACTCGCCAAATCCAACTCAGTCTCCAGTTTCCAGAATTGAGCGTAGAGTTCCAACAGCTTGAAACGCTCTCCCACCAAAGGATGCGTGCTGTTAATTGTCAACCAAGTGCGATCGGGATTGGTGACATCCCACAGCAAAATCTGTTCTAGCGGGGCCTGTAATGCAGCAGAACCAAGGGTTACAGCTTGTCCAACGCCGACGGGTAACAACAAATCGAAACTTTCGAGGAAAAAGCTAGTTTGTTTTTGCTGTTCGACACTTGCAGCAATGCCGATCGCAATTTTAGCGATAGCCCGCGTCAAACCATTGGGATTGCCGGTAATTTCAGCCGAAGTTCGATCGCTAAAATACACTCTGCGGCGCGACAACCACAACATCGGCCAGCGCAACAACTTATAAATCCCGTAACTGGTAGCAGAAATTGCAGCGGTGACAACTCTCACAGTACGACGCAAAAAGTCGATCGTCATTAAATCGCACAAGCGTTCTTGCCAGTGCGCCACCTGCCAATAAATCAAGTAAGGAATCTGAATCACCAGCAGCGCCAGCGACATCGGCGCAAAATCCCAATGAGAAATATGGCCCAACTCCCGCGCGAAAATAGTAGCAATTTCCTCATCCGTCAACTGTTCCAACAGCCCCTGACTGACAGCAATCCGAGCAAAACGCGGCAAACAGCCGTAACTGAAAGCCACAGGAACATTCAGCGGCAAGAGTTTCAGCACAGGAACCGGCATATTTTGCTTGGTACAAAAACTGCGAAGTACGCGCGTCGCTTCCTTGCTGTGTTTGGATAAAACCGATCCGCGCAGGGTGTCGATACCGCAAAACAGTTTCAGCAGCGCGTCTATCAGCCAGGGAGAGGAGGCCAACAGCAATCCAAAAACAAACTGGAGAAACGGAGTTGGATCGCGGTAAAAAAGCTGAATCGGCCCGAAAATTGGCAGTCTAGTAAATATGTAAAGCTGAACTAATAAAGAATTAGTGTTTGTCAGTAGGAATTGTAGGACAAATCGGGCTAGGAAAAATAGGGCGATCGCACTTGCAAAAGCTCCGATCCGAAACTCCAGTAACTTTAGCTGTTTGAGGGGGCGCGGGCTTTTCACGCGCCCTGCTTCGCGCCAAGTTAGTTGGTAAGTATCTGTTGGGGAACCGGAACTGTTTTCGCCGCTAATTTCTGTATCGGGTGTGGTTTCTGTGGATATTGCCGGTTTGGGGGGTGGAGGTGGCGGTGAAATATGTGTCGATTTGGTGTTTCCTGGGGCGCTAGTCGGGTCTAAGGGTGCAAATCCGGTTTTTGTGTCTGCGGTTGGTCGTAGCGAAGCGGGGCGTAAGCCATCGCCCTTAACCGTTTTTTTCGCTGATTCCGTTGCTGAATTGAAGGCGACAAAGCCTGTTTCTGGGGGAGTTTCCGGTGGTTTTGGGGGGAGAGGTGGGGTTAATTCGGTTAAAGTGCGATCGGCCCAGGTTTTGATTTGAGTGTTGGGGATTTTGCTGAGGGAAGTGCACAGGGCGATCGCGCTTTTGAGATTACCGGTTGCTTTGTACGCCGCCACTAATCCCATTTGGGCGCGGATTCCGGGCGGTTGATTTGCGGCGGTTTGGCTGACGGATTCTAAAAGGGCGATCGCGCTTTGGTAATCTTTTTGTTTCAAAGCAGCTAACCCAGCCTCTAGAGACTGTTTCAGAGATGAATCCGCCGAATTTTGATTGTTTGGAGATGCCATAACTGTGATTGCGATCGCGTCCTTTCTAAGATAGCTTGGCTGGTCGATCGATTACGGTTTTAACACAGCTCTATTTCTCTGTCACCATTTGTTGCAATTCATTCGGCGGTTGAAACCGCAGCTATACAAACCAAGTCCGGATGGTGCGCGGACTATGCTACCTCCTGGTTCATTCGGCGATTTCAATCGCCGGTTCAATCATGGTTCTCTTAGTCCGCGTAGGCGGACTTCGTATGTGTAGACGCGATTTCAATCGCCGAGTGAATTTGGTTTGTATAGACGCGATTTCAATCGCTGGGTGTATAATTTAATTAACACCTCACCCATACATTTATGCCAATAGATGACGAAGATTTTGAAAGCGAA
>JANYGO010000206.1 GCA_025362325.1 Cyanobacteriota bacterium
CTGATTGTTACTGCTACCGCCCAAGCCGTGCTTGCTGCCAAAGTCGTCGCTGAGGGCAAAAATTGCTTCCCCAGTGAGTTTGGTAGTAGTTGAGAATTGGTTGGCTTCGAGTTCGGATGTCCGAGCTTCCAGAGCATCGACGCGCCCGCGCAGGGTTGCCAGTTCCGCTGCAAATTCTTCTTGAAGCCGTTGGAGGGCTGCCAAGTCATCTTTGGTCGCTAAGTTGGTCGTACCTGCTCTAATTAGCTCGTTAACTTTGTCTAAGCAAGCGTTTAAACCGGCGGCAAATTCGTAGCGGGTCATTGCCCGGTTGCCGCGGAATGTGCCGTCGGGATACCCGGCAATACAGCCGTAGCGCTCGACTAGGGATTGCAGTGCTTGAAATGCCCAGTCTGTGGGCCGCACGTCGGAAAGTTGAGATACTGAGGTCACTTGACCTTGAGTTTCGCCACTAGCAGCACCTTCGCTGCTGTACTCGTTGAGCTGTTCTAATGTGGTGGCTGGGTTTTGAGCTTGTGGTGCGGCAGTTTGGGCTATAGATTCAGCCGGAGAAGCCAAACTTGGTTGTGCCGGCTGTGCCACTGTCGGGGCAGTTGTTTCTAATTGAGCTGCGCCGAGGATCTCTGGGACAGCGGTAGCTGCTGGGGCTGCAATTTCTACTGGTTGAGCGACTGTTGGCCTGGCGGCTTCATATTCACTTGCAGATTGTGATGCAGCTTGGGGATTTGCGGCTCCAGGAGCTGTGTTAGCTGCGGCGATCGCGCTGTCCGTTGCAGCCGTGCTAGCATCTGCAATCCCTGGCTGGGTTTCCCGGCCTGCGGCTTGGGAAATTTCTGTGACAGGCTCCTCGGCAGCAGTAGTTTCGGAAACAGCAGCTAAAGTATTGACTTTCGCTTCGGAGCTTTCAGCCGTTTCAGTTTTGGCAGCTTGAGGCTTGAGCGCATCAGCAGCTTGCTGAGTGTCTGCTGCCATCGCGCTTGAAGAAACTACTAGGGTAGCTCCCAAGACTGCTGGGCTGATTAGTAGATATCTCCACAAAATTTTTGTCATGTTCACTCTCCTCCTCACACCGATTACAAAGAAAATTTTCTGGTCTTCTATGCGGTCAGTAGTTGCCACACCAGCATAGTTTAAAAAGAGATCCAAAATTCACTTTTTCTTTTGATTCTTTCGGGCTGACTAAGCGTCTAGATGTGACTTGCTACTGCACAGAGCCTGTTTTTTACCCTGCAATCAACCGCCTCAAAACCTTACAAGACTTTGGCTGTTGGTTGATTTGACTTCTGACACTCCGATCGCGCCCGATCGCCGTCTATTTACTTTCTAGCACAGTCGCCTGGAGTCGTCTAGGCTGATTCGACTTTCACCTCCAAGCTGTGTCCGAGAACGCTAAAGACGCGACAGTGATCGAATAGTTCTAACAAATCAGCGTTTATTTTGTGGTGAGCGGCTTCTTGGCGCAAAATTTTCATCGCTGCCTCAGTTCGCAGAGCTCGCTTGTAGGGGCGATCGCCTGCTGTCAGGGCGTCATAAATATCGGCGATCGTCATCAATTGCGCTTGAATGGGGATTTCTGAGTGTTTCAGACCTCGCGGATAACCTGTGCCGTCTAGTTTTTCATGGTGTCCGTAGGCTATTTGAGGAACATTTTTTAGATCCTTTGTCCAAGGAATTTGGTTGAGAAATTCATAGGTGTGAGTTACGTGAGATTCTATTGCCGATCGTTCTTCCGCTGTCAGGTTGCCCCTCGACACCATCAATTGCACGATTTCGTCAGGACTCAGCAGCGGTTTAATTGCCCCGTCGATATCTCTGTAAGTTTGCCGGGAAAGTTCTCGCAGTTGAGCTAGCGGTTCTTCTGCCAAAATGTGAGGTTCGTTGGCTTCCAACAAGACTTCCCAGTATTCTGCCAATCTGGTTTTGCCATTTGCTAGCACCGTGTCTAGCTGTTCGATTTCTTGGCATTGAGCGCACTCTGACTCCTCGCTCGGGTGTCTGCGGTAGGCTGAATGCTCTAGCAAGTATTTATATTTAGCCTGGACGCATTCCATTTCCATTGTCCGCTGAGCTAAGCCAAAGCGGTGGCGGATGATTTCTAGCTGTGCGGGGTAGAGCTTTTTTTGCTTGGTCAAAACTGCTTCTGGCACTCCAATTTTGCCAAAATCGTGCAGCAGGGCGGCGTAGCGAATTTCTTGAATTTGGCGGGAATTAAAGTAAACAGAGCGCAGCCATCCGCTATTGACGGCGTTTACTTCTTCTGACAGGCGTACTGTTAGGGCTGCGACTCGTTCTGAATGACCGAAGGTACAGGGGTCTCTGGCTTCTATGACTTGGACTGAGGCTTTAACGAAGCCCTCGAACAAATGTTCTATGCTTTCTTGGAGTTGATTTCGCTCGATCGAGATTGCTGCTTGAGATGCGAGCGATCGAACTATCCTTTCTTCCCACTCCGAATACTGCTGCGTCGATTCCCAGGCATTCTCTGCCGTCAGCACCGCATCTGCCTTTGTTTTGCGGTTAATCAGTTGCAGTACGCCGATTGTTTCGCCCTCTCGGTTTTGCATCGGCAACACCATTACCGAGCAAGTGCGGTAATTAATATCCCTGTCAAAACTGGTATCTAGCTGGTATGGTACGCCCGGGGGCAAGTCGTAGGCATCAGACAAGTTCAAACTTTGACCTGTAATTGCCACGTATCCTGCCAAGCTTTTGTCTGTCAGTGGCAGAGCAAACTCCTTAAACGACAGTCTGGGTTTAGAACCGTTTTGGGCTACTTTGAACAGCAACTTTGATTTTTCGTCGCTGTGATCTACTAAATAAACGCTACCCGCATCGCTGTAGGTAATTTCCCGGCTTTTGGATAAAATTAAGTTTAACAAGCCGCCCAAATCTGGGGCGCTCGACAGAGCCGCGCCAATATCCAAAAGCTTTTCTATCAGATCGGTTCTTTCAGCAGACTCGTTCAAGAACTCTGGCTTTTCAAATACGATCATGGTCGGAGGATGGCGAATAGCCTTTAATACATTGGACTTTTTGCATCTCGACTTTTTCACACCCGATTTTAACCCAGAGTCGATTTTTTATTTGCGAGCTTTCCGCGATCGGGGACTGTCGCTAGATGCGGTGGCTCCTGTTGTGACAACGGGAACTCTTTTAATCTAGCGTAGAAATCTCTTGGGCGAGCGTGAAGTCTTTCTCACTTAAGCCTCCGGCATCGTGACTTGTCAAGTTAACTGTTACTTTGTTATAGGAGATTTCTATGTCGGGGTGATGTCCGGCGGCTTCTGAGGGTTCGACCAACTTATTCACAAAGGCGATCGCGCCGATAAAATCTTTAAATGAACGAGTACACCGCAGTTGCTTGCCCTCAACCGTCCACCCTAACAATTGACTGGCGCGCTCTTTAATTTCCGTATCGTTAAGTAAGTCAGCCATAATTTTTTTTGATAAGCGATCGCAGATTCACAGCCCACCCGCAGAAAATCTGACCAAAAACTATCCGCTCTCACCAATAGTATTGAGCCTCAAGTTTTAACACTCAAGATTTAACACTATTTGAGGTGAGAGCGGTCTAGCGGGTCTTCAGATTAGAACCTGACTGCCGGGAGAATCCCTAGCTCAGCCTGGTTCCCCGTGGAAGTCGTTTCCAGTTGGCAACGACGGCTGACTGCTAGTGAGCGGCCCCGGCGCACAGCCGGTAGTTTCCAATCTGATGACCCATGAGTTTACTACCTATCATGGGCATCACCTCCGGGATTAGCTAAATGGTTTAATATTTGAACGCACCTCACCCAAATACAAGATTTAGTGTGAGTATTTGTGCGCTAGCCCTTGCCAGCGTAACCGAAAGAACCTGCGTTCTGAGTATCATTCCAGTAGTCACAATTATTAGAATAGCACAAGAAATTAGAAGTGGGGGGATGCAAATTGATATTTTTGCAAAATGCGGGCAAATTACGGCTGGCGCAAGGTTTCGATCGCTCTGACACAGGCAGCGGACGATCGAGCTTTTGAACGGATTGCAGATAATTTATGCAGAAGCTGGGCTGTGGGGCGGCGTATCAAGCGGGAAATGTGCGATCAGTTCAAAAGCTCGATTGCTTGCCAGACAGAAGCTTGACAAATGCGGCGATGTCGTCTGGTGCAGCGAAAGTCCGCTAGATTCATAAAAAGCTCCCACCGATCGGCAGGAGCTTTTTAAACATTGAGGATAAAATTTAAATTGTCGATTTTATCCTTTCAAAATGTTGGAATTTTTGATAACCCGCGCTGATTACAGAGCGTTACCGCGAGGCAGAACTTCTTCAGGGAAGATGAAGTTTTCGTGAGGTTGGTCGGTCGGAGCCATCCAAGCACGAATGCCTTCGTTAAGCAGAATGTTCTTAGTGTAGAACGTTTCAAACTCAGGATCTTCGGCCGCG
>JANYGO010000037.1 GCA_025362325.1 Cyanobacteriota bacterium
GGGCTACTTTCCTGATTGATGTATCACCTTGTTCATAGGTTTTAACTATTTTTTCACGAAACTCGATCGAATAAGCTTTCATTTTTTATGCTGATATACTGAATTTAGTGTACCACACATACATGGAATCTGCTGTATCAATGCTTGCTCAGAAGTACCCACTACTACCCTCGATAAAAGTCAGCCGCCGAATCCTGAATCTCAGGCCAACAACAATCAAGTTAAGATTGAAGCGGTGGGTAAGTTACGGCAGCTTGGCTTGAGCGATGAGCAAATTGCAGAGGTGCTAGGCTTAGCCTTGGAGGTAGTGAAGCAGATGGATTGATAAATAAAAAGCTTTTTAGAGGTATAAACTTTATGTTTGCAGTCGTCACACCAGAAAAAATTCATTTACCCCCAGGAACAGTTATGAAGTTTCCTGGTACTTGGCAGGATTATCAGGCTCTTGTGCAACAATTAGGAGACCGTCAGATTCCGCGCATTAAGTATCGACCAGGAGAGATTTTGTTAATGTCCCCTTTACCAGTACACGGACGACAAGCTCATATTATTGCAATGGTGGCAATGGTTCTGCTAGATTACTTAGGGCGAGAGTATGAAGCATTTACACCGATTACGATGGATTTGCCGGAGGTAAGGGGCATTGAACCGGATTATTGTTTTTATATTGATAATTGGGCGGCGATCGCAGGTAAAGACCGAATTGCTTGGGGTGTCGAACCACCGCCGGATTTGGCGATCGAGGTGGATGTCACTAGCTACACGGATGTGAATGATTACTTGCCTTACCGAGTACCGGAAGTGTGGTTATTCAAGCAGAATCGGTTGAGGATTTATTGCTTGGAAGGCGAGGGCTATGTGGAAACCTCTGTCAGTCGCTTTTTTCCAGATTTTAACATATCAGAACTTGTTTTGGAGTGCTACCAAATGTCGCGCGATCGCAATACAAGCGCGGCGATTCGGGAGTTGCGACGAAAAGTTGAGAGAGAAAACTCTTGAATCATTCCTCTGTCTTAGGTTTGTAGTGAGGACTTCAGTCCTCTAGGAAAAGTTATCGCAATGAAGAAGGGCTAAAGTCCTTACTACGAACCTGTTTTATGAAGGCTAATTAAACCGAAATAATATTCTGCCAAATTTTGATAGTTTTGTCACTGCTACCGCTAGCCAAAAACTCTCCTTCCGGGGTAAAATTTACGGAATAAACAGAGTTTGTATGACCTAAAATATTACAAAGTTCTTGACCATTTTTTACCCGCCAAATCTTGATAATTTGATTGCTACTGCTGGCAATTACTTCGCCATCGGGACTAAACGCGATCGAATCTACATACCAAGAATGACCTGCAATTGTTAAAATTTCTTGCCAATCTTTGACCCACCAAATTTTAATAGTATTGTCGTGACTGCCACTCGCCAGAAACTCTCCATTGGGACTAAAAGCTACACAACGCACGCAGTCTGTATGACCAGTCAGCGTGCGAATTAGCTTGCCATCTTTGACTCGCCAAATCTTAATAGTTCTGTCCCAACTGCTGCTAGCCAAAGTTTCTCCGTCAGGACTGAAGGCGACGCAGTAAACTAAGTTACTGTGACCGCTAAATGTGCGGATTTCTTGCCCGTCTTTCACGCGCCAAAGCTTAATTGTTTTGTCCCAACTGCTGCTAGCCACAGTTTCGCCGTCGGGACTGAAAACTAAGCCATAAACTGAGTTGCTGTGACCTGTAAGCGTGCGGATTTCTTGCCCGTCTTTCATCCGCCAAAATTTGATTGTTTTGTCGTGGCTACTGCTGGCAAGTATCTTTCCATCTGGGCTAAAAACTACTGTATGAACTGAGTTGGTGTGTCCGGCGAGAGTTACTATTTCTTGCCCGTCTTGTACTTGCCAAAGCTTGATTGTTTTGTCATCGCTACCGCTGGCGATAACTTCTCCGTTAGGGCTAAAAGCTACAGAGGAAATTAAATTCTTGTGTCCGGTTAAGGTGTGAATACATTGCCAGTTATGAGTTGGCTGAGGGGGCGGATTGGGATTGGCGGCAGGTTTGACTGCTTTGGTAATTGTTTGAGGAATGGTGAGTTTAATAGCTGCTTCTGGATTCAGTTGAGTTAAGACTTCAACAGCCGTTTGATAGCGACGGTTCGTAGCATTTTCAATCAATTGGTCTAAGATTTTGCCCGTTTCTTCACTCACCGGGTTGTTTGCCAAATATTGCCGCCAAATCCAGGCATCTTCGCCCGGATCGAAGAGATCAAAGGGAGAAACTTGAGTTAGCAAATACAAACAAGTTACGCCTAAACTGTACAAATCGCTGGTAAAAAATGCTTTGCCTCTAGCTTGTTCGGGGGCGATGTATTCGGGGCTGCCGATGCTGGTTCCTGTTTTGAGTAAGGCTGTACCTGTGGCAATTTTTGCGGCGCCAAAGTCTACTAAAACTAATTGTTTGTCGGCGCGGCGGATGATGTTTCCGGGTTTGATGTCTCGGTGAATAACGTTGTGGGAATGGATGAAGTGAAGGACGGGTAATAAGCTATTGAGTAAGTCTTGAATTTGATTTTCTGTAAATGTGCCTTCTGTTTCTACAATTTGTGCTAAATTTTGCCCGTCAATAAATTCTTGGACTACATATTGTCGGCTGTCTTGGATGGAATAGGCTAACAGTTCGGGAATCTGAGGGTGTTTTCCCAATTCATCTAATCGCATTGCTTCTTGTTCAAAAAGTTCGGCTGCTTTTTTGCTGTTGCGATTGCTTGCTGATGGGATGAGTGAAGTTTCTGGGGGTAAAAATTGTTTGATGACGCAGCGGGGTTTTGAGGGTTTATCTTCATCAACGGCGAGGAATGTTCTACCAAAACCGCCTTGTCCGATCGCCTTTATGGCCCGATATCTGTCGCGCAACAGCAGTTTTGACCGACAATTTCGGCAAATTTTCGCTGGATCCGGGTTTTGGGGCTTGGAACAGTTGGGGTTTAGGCAGTAACTCATTCTATTTTAGATTTTGGATTTTGGATTTTAGATTATTTGTATCATGCAGTAAATATTATACCTCTTGCCAGACTCTATATAATTTGGTTGGTAGTGAGGACTTTAGTCCTTCTATCTTAGATAAATAAAGAAGGACTTCAGTCCTCATTACGAACCTTTGAGAATTAACATAAGATACAAAATTTGGTTTGTAGTGAGGACTTTAGTCCTTTTTTTTGAGTTGGGGGAAGAAGGACTGAAGTCCTCACTACGAACCGTTGGAAGTCAACTATTTTAGAAATTCCACATGACGGGGTTGTCGTCTAAATGGTCGGTGACGGTTCGCCCGATCGCGTCAATCTCTGTTAAGTCCTCCTGACTCAATTTTACCTCAGCAGCTTTAGCATTAGCTGCCGCTTGTTCTGCATTGCGGGCGCCGACAATTGCATTGGTTTGCGGCTGGGCGATTAACCACGCTAATGCTAAATTTCCCAAGCTTGTTTGGTGGCGATCGGCAATTGGTCTGAGTTGAGTTAATGCTGTTTGCACTCGTTGGTAATTTTCTTTGAGGAACAGCTTACTTTTGGCGCGGTGGTCGCCTTCTTCAAACTTGTGTTCGGGCCCAAATTTACCTGTTAATATTCCTTGAGCTAGAGATGAATAGGCAAGGATTGAGATATGATTTTCTTGACAGTAGGACATGGCATCTTTTTCTACCCAGCGCCAAAACAGAGAATAGGGCGGTTGCAAGCTGTCGATGCGTCCGTATTGGGCGGCTTCTGCTATTTGGGCGGGGGAGAAGTTGGAAACGCCGATCGCCCGAATCTTGCCCTGTGCTTTCAATTTATTGAGGGCGTCCATTGTTTCGGCAATTGGGACTAATTCACTATTCCAAGTGCCGGCGGGCCAGTGGATTTGGTAAAGGTCGATATAATCGGTGTTGAGGTTTTTTAGCGATCGATCGCACGCTTCGACTAGCAAATCGGGTTTCAGGTGGTTGGCGAAAACTTTGCTAGCATAAATTACTTGCGATCGCACATCGGAAAGTGCTTGGCCGATAATTTGTTCCGAATGCCCTTCGCCGTAAACCTCAGCCGTGTCAAAGGTAGTAATACCGGCCTCAAAAGCGGCGCGCATGGCTTTGACAGTTTCGGCATCCTCAACTCCCACCCACATCCGTTTGCCGGCTTGCCAAGTCCCCATAATTATCGGGGTAATCTGAATTTCCGATGTCCCCAATTGTCGCTTTTCCATTACCTAAGTCCTCATTTGGATTTTTAGTATTTACCTTCAAGCTATCTAATTTTAACAGAAAAAAGTAGGGTAGTTGCTTGGAGGCACATATTTTGTTAGGATTGTTGAAAATAGAAAAAATCAGATGAAATCAACTACTCGCGCGCTGAAAGAATGGAATGTAGCTGTTAATGCTTTGGAAACAGGCAAAACAATTGTGCTGTTGCGAAAGGGCGGCATTCGCGAGCAAGCAGGACAGTTTAATGTGGCTGACAAGCAGGTTTTGCTGTATCCAACTTTTGAACACCAACAGCCTGATTTATTAAAGCCGGATTTTGCTAGTAAGGTAAAAATTGTAGAATCTGGTTGGCATCCAGAAATTATTATAATTGCCAGTTGGGCGGAGATTACTGATGTTTTTTTGGTGGCTTGGGAACCTGCAATTGCGGCGCTGTTTCCTTACCATATTTGGAATGAGAAATTTGTCGGCGATCGCCTGAAATGGAAACAAAATCAGCCAATTTATATTTTATTGCTGCGTACTTATCGGTTAGCTGAGGCGCAACAAATACCGTACATCTCTGAATACGGGGGTTGCCGCTCTTGGCTCGATTTGGCGGCTCCGATTTCGCTGGAGGGGAGTGAAGCGGTTTTGAGCGATCGAGAATACCTTGAACGTTCTAATGAAATCCGCAATTTGATGGCGAATCCTCCGAATGCTTCTGGTTCGCAGAAAATCACAAAGCTGACAGTTTGATCGTTCCGACTTCAGTCTTGATTAATACTTTTTAATGTACTTTTCGAGAGGCGCGCTTCCACCAAACCCAGCCCAAAATCCGCAGCTAATGCCATTAAAGCTGACGGAATTGCCCCAGCCAAAAGTAACTGATTGTTGACTGTTGCTACGCCCCGAAAAATCAACACGCCCAAGCCGCCGGCACCAATTGCAGCGGCAATGGTTGCTAGCCCGATCGCAATTACCGCAGCCACTCGCACCCCCGCCAGAATCACGCCCAGAGCTAGGGGAATTTCTACTTGCCACAACAGTTGCATATCGGTCATTCCCATGCCTTTGCCGGCTGCCACAATCGCCGGATCGACGCCGATAATGCCTGTGTAAGTGTTGCGGATAATCGGCAGTAGGGAATAGAGTGTGAGAGCGATGATTGCCGTGCGATCGCCTATTCCGCCCACAACGGGCACGGGAATTAGCAAGCCAAACAAGGCTAAACTGGGAATTGTTTGCATGATATTCGCAAATCCCAAAATCGGCTTTTTCAATTTCGGTTTTCTGGTGATTAAAATTCCCAGGGGAATCCCCACCACAATCGCGACAAAAATGGCCACTGTCACTAAATACAAGTGTTCGATCGCACGCCGAATAATTTCCGTACCATATCGATTGATAAATTCTATCATTTCGTTATTGCTAATATCATTCAAACTGTAATAATTACAAGTAAATGGGTTTGTAGTGAGGACTTTAGTCCTTTCTTTGATGCGGACTAAAGTCCTCACTACGAACCTTTCTTATTGCTGGGAATTGATAGGTGCGGATACATTATATTTGCGATTGAATCCAAGATATTTAAAATGGCGACACACCCTACGAACCCAATTCCCTCATCTAAAATTTCAAATCTAAAATCATATTATCCTGTTCCAGGTAATTGCAAACATTCCAGAAATGCCCGAGCTTCTGGATGCTGAGATTTCATAAAATCATCCGGCGATGCCAATTCAACCAACCTTCCATTTTGCATCAAACCAATTTTAGATGCTAACAAAAAAGCTTCTTGAATGCCGTGAGTCACAAAAATCACAGTTTTGCCGAGTTGCTGCTGCAATTGACGGAATTCCCGCTGCAATTCCAGGCGAGTAATGGGGTCTAAAGCACCAAACGGTTCGTCCATTAACAGCATCGGAGGGTCAGCCGCCAGTGCTCTGGCGACGCCCACCCGCTGTCGCTGTCCGCCGGATAACTGATGGGGATAGCGTTTGGCGAAGTGCTGGGGGTCGAGGTTGACTAATTCTAACAGTTGGCGAACGCGAGATTTAGTGCGATCGCCCTCCCAGCCTTCTAATTTCGGCACTAAACCGACGTTTTGCTCGACGGTAAAATGGGGAAACAAACCGATTTCTTGAATTACATAGCCAATTTTTCGTCGCAGTTGAATTGAATCCCACTCAGTTGTCCGTTTTCCCATGACCAGAACTTCGCCACTGCTTGGCGTCAGTAAATTGTTAATCAATTTCATAGTAGTAGTTTTGCCACTACCGCTGCGTCCCAGCAATACTAAAACTTCTCCTTGCAGCACTTTGAAATTGAGTTTTTCTACTAAATGCCTGCGATTGAGGCGATATGTAACATCGAGGCATTCGACAGCAACTTCGTTATTGACAGGCATGATTATTTTGGGTGATGTTGGTTTTCTGCAATTTCAATTATGGAGGTAAAAATAGTTTGTAGGGTGCGGAGCGGGCTGAAGGTGAGGATTACAGACTAATAATTTTTACCCGCTCCGCACCCTACGGTTAGTTAACTAAAATCTAAAATCTAAAATCGTCTTGGTTTTGCCATTCTAGCAACAAGGCTCGACATTGGAGGCAAGTTAATTTTTTGAGCAAGTCGCGAATTCCGTCTGGGGTGACAGGATATGCTGCACCTATGAGTTCGGGGTTTACGGTTGCTGTGGGGTGCAATTCTGCTACAAAACCGTAGAGTTTTTGATTGGAGAATGAGCTGTTGATTGCCCAGCCTGTGGTGTTGATTGGCTGGATGCGGGCGATCGCACTTTCTGTCACGCCTAGTTCTTTTTTGATTATAACTGGAACTGCCGCTGCTGGCGTTGCTGCTTCTGGTACGCGACCGCCGGGAAAATCGAGGGTTGCGGATGCTACGCCGGGGCGATACATCGGCCTGGGAAACAGCAATTTTTCAGCTTGAATGGTCAAGATTACAACTGAATCTGCTCTTTCAACTCGCCAATATTCTACTATTTGTCCTTCGGTTGTTTCGAGATGTTCGGCGATTAGTTTTACCCAATGAGAGTTGATTTCTACAAAGCGGTCTAGAGTTTTCCACTGGGATTTTGCAGTTTGGTTCATGTTGACAGTTGACAGTTGACAGTTGACAGTTGACAGTTGATAGTTGACCGAAGCAATATACGGAATGTAACGGATTTCAGGAAGAAGGATGAGGGAACCTCATAACCGTCTTGGCGGTTGCTATGAATCAGATGTTTTTTTCCGATCGTAATCGATCGCTACCTTAGCCACCTTAGCCGATCGGCCTTTTCAGCTTTGAGCCCGTTTTTTGCTCTCGATTGTAAATTTTTGCTACAACCCTACACAATTTTCTAGATAATTCAGTAACATAGACTACATAATCAAAATTTATCTGCGCCTTTGCTCTGCGTTGTTTCAACCCCGCAAGGAGTGCAGACTTTTACCTCTACAGGAGTAGTTATGCAACTGCAAACAGATATTCGTACTTGGCAACCCCCACAACCGCCAGCAAGCGCCGCCAGTGCCCGCGACTGGGAAAAATTTGGCTGCGCCGTACCTGCACCCAAATTGGCTCCTTCCATGTGGGTCAAATTGTTCAATCCGCCAACAGCATTTAGTTTTGACGAAGCGTGGCTTTTGTGTCAGTGTTCGGAGGAAAAGTGGCTAGCTTGGATTCCTGATTATGGGGAAATTTTGCTGAGTACACATGAATTTTGCGCTACTTAATCGAGAATTATAGTGTTGAAACCCATATCCTTCGGGCTGCACAGCCTATTTTGGGAAAAAACCAGGTTTCTGCGGAATTATCTCGTTTGTAGTGAGGACTTTAGTCCTCGGATTTTGGAGAGGACTGAAGTCCTCACTACGAACCAATTAATTGAAATTTTCCCAACAAAAAGAGCAATAGGTTTTCTATTGCTCTTTTTGTGCAAAAACACTCTCTAGTTTTTGTCTTCAGACAGCGGAACTTACTCGCTTATTTGCAAACTGCACGGTTATTTGCGTTTCTGACAATCGTGCCTACTCTGCCATTAATCATAATCGGGTTTTTGGTGCTGGCTCGAATCAAGCGGGGCTGTTTACCCAGACATTCTCTGATTGATTCTGACCAGGTGGTGAGAGAGCGGGTGTATTCTGTACGAGTCGCTGGCGCGCGAAACTCATCGGTAATTAGGTGATCCGTGGTGATGCTAGTGTCAGTAGCAACATTGGTAATAATTGGAAAGTCAAAGGCTTTGGGCAAGGTTCTGTCAGGTATTTTGCCCGGTACCATTTGGTAATTCATCGAGCCACCTTTGTAGTCAATACCTGCTTGAGGGCTGGTTGGAGGGCTTGTTTGAGCGAAGGCGGGAATAGGCAAGCCTGCTACCAAAACGGTGCAGAAACTCCAAAATAATTTCGATTTCATCCGATTCATCTCCTCAACTTTATGACGGTTAGCACTAATTAGGTAGGTTCCACAAACATTAGCTTCAATTTAGTAACGAGCTGATCATACTGAGCTTTTGAGGTTGAGTTTAACCCACCTAATTTATTAGCTGACATCCTCAAAAATGTTAACACTGGTTGACCTGACAAACTGTAAAATGGTTTCAGTTGAGTAAGACATTTACACATCTGAAGTTGTTACAGCATTGGGGACTCGGTTTTACCAGCATGATTCATTTTCGATCGATGTCATTGGAACTTTATCAAATTTTGTCTCAGATATCAAGTTTTGTCGATCGCCTATCACGTTTTAACACTGGGAAAGCGGCTCGATCGCCCTTTGAGTGTTACGCGCTATACCCGAGCGAGAAAGATGCTACAGTGCATCGATGGGCGTTTGAGTGTTTTCAAGCGACAATAAGCAGAGAAGGGGCTTGAAAATAGGTGAATTTAGTGGAAGATAGCAAGATTATAGACTTATCGGAAATCATGAGTGTTCCCGCGGCTCCTGCGGGTTACAAATCGGGCTTTGTGGGTATTATCGGGCGGCCGAATGTCGGCAAATCCACGCTGATGAATCAGTTGGTGGGGCAGAAAATTGCGATTACTTCGCCGGTGTCTCAGACGACGCGCAACAGGCTGCGGGGCATCCTGACGACGGATGAGGCACAAATTATTTTTGTTGATACTCCCGGAATTCACAAGCCACATCACCAACTGGGTAAGGTTTTGGTGCAGAATGCGCGCACCGCGATTCAGTCTGTGGATGTGGTGCTGTTTGTGGTGGATGGTTCGGTGGAATCGGGTGGGGGCGATCGATATATTATCGAAATTCTCAGCAATTGCAAAGTTCCGGTGATTTTGGGGATGAATAAGTTGGACGAACAACCGGAGGATTCCGTGTTGATCGATCGCACTTACGAGCAAATTGTCAATCCCCAGTGGCCGGTGGTCAAGTTCTCGGCGCTTACGGGTGAGGGTGTCGAACCGCTGCAACAATTGTTAATCGAACATCTGGAGGTTGGGCCCTATTATTATCCGCCCGATTTGGTGACTGACCAGCCGGAACGCTTTATTATGGGCGAATTGATTCGGGAACAGATTTTGCTGCTGACGCGGGAAGAAGTGCCGCATTCTGTAGCAATCGCGATCGACATTGTTCAAGAAGAAGCGAAAATTACGCGGATTCTGGCGACAATTCACGTCGAACGGGATTCCCAAAAAGGTATTTTAATCGGTAAAAGCGGCAGTATGCTGAAGTCGATCGGCAGTGCGGCCCGCGAACAGATTCAAAAGTTAATTGAAGGCAAAGTGTATTTAGAGTTATTTGTCAAGGTGCAGCCGAAGTGGCGGCAGTCTCGCACTCGTTTAGCCGAGTTGGGCTATCGCGTGGAAGAGTGAAACTATCCATTATAATCATTCGCGCGTGAGTAAGTTTTGATGAATGTCTTATAATTTGCTCTTGTACAGACAACTCAATGGGAGAGTTCCAGATTGGTGGACGCATCGCTTGACAGTGCTGAGCGAGAGGTTTTTTCTAGCTCCTCATAAAGATCGCTTTTTGTCAACCTCTTCTACTGGAAGGGCACTCTAGACGCGATCGTCAATCAACTGCTTTTTGTCGATCGCATCTAAAACGCAAGAACCATATCTCGTCGCTATGCACAGTGCTATGGGTTACACTAGATCGTCCCTCTGGTTATTGTTTGGGCTTCTTTTTCTTTTGCTTGTACCGCTCTAAATGGTCAGGGAAGAAATCATTCATATCGTAGAGTCTAAAAGGGTTAGGGTCATCAAATAGGAGACTCCAGCCCGCCTCACTGGCTTTCCCGTCAACATTACAAGTAAACCATGAATGTTCCCACTTCATCGGCAATACTTCGATCCGCTTATCCTTCTCAACATACACAGTCGCGTTAGGCCTAGTTTCGATCGTGCTGCTAGCGAGCTCGCTAAGAAATCTGGCAGGTGAAAAAATAGCTTGATACCCAAAGTGCTGACCAAAGATGCACCCCAATTCGTAAAAATCTAGATCTTGTCGTTCCTCTGTCCACCCATCACAGATACACCGATACCGATGATGCAGTAAATCTCGATCGACAATCAGTACACCAGAACGAACTAACTCTGCTACGCCATATTTCTTTTCTGCAAGGGAAGACGGTTTCAGCCCTACAAGTGCGTGAGAATAATCAACAAACCGTGTATCTTGCATCTCAAACTTCTTATAGGGGCTAGTATCAGCTTCCCAGTCTAAATCCAAGGTACATGAAGTTTCCCCGCCTCCACCACCGAACAAATAGCTTTCATCCTGAAAAAATACTCTAGCCATTTGATCCAGGGATGGAACATAATTACTAACAGTTTTTTTTCCCCATCTCTCTTCAAACTGGTTCGTGCGAATCACATTAAAGCGAATATCATCGCGATGTTGTTTGAAATCTAATACAAGCAGCGTCAAGCACTCCTCAAATAACGACCCATCAGTTGCGATATGGATAAACTCAAAATCAGTAAATCCCTTTCCCTTGAAAACAAACGTGTAGACAGGCCTTTTTCCCCGTGAAATGTAATCAATGAACTCATCATCTTCATTGTCAAGATGCGCGAAAATGGCGGCAATGCGGTTAAAGTTCCGAATCAAAAATCGGAAGATTCCAGTATCACTAGGTACACTACCCGTTTTCACGATCGTCATCCCGTAGGGGGTTTGATAGTTGGCTGGTCGGGGCTTGTCTGACTCTAAACCAAGCGCATATTCCACCAATGCTGATGTAACCACCATCGAATCATTGATGAGTCCGGGACGGTGTTTGCGAATTGTCGCAATTGCCAAGGCAATCTCGTCATTCTGGACAACCTGTAAGCGAGGGGGTGAAAGTGCCATCATAATAACCTTAGCTTGTACTCATTTTTACTCATTATACTCAATATGAGTAAAAATAGCAAGAGTAAATGAAAAATTTTCTGGCTCAGGCTGGCAGTTGTTATCCTTGAACGATCGCCAACTGTCGGCTCTGCCAGAGTGTGGAAAATAAGCTGAGCTTATCGGCTATGCAATTTATGCGTTGTAAAGATTATATAAATTCCTTTTTGAAAAAGCTGTCAGTGCAATCTAGATTGCCGTAGGTTGGGTTAGCGATAGCGTAACCCAACATCTCTACACCTTTGCTTTGCCTAACAATTTCTTGCAGGGGGACGCGAAGGCTAAACGATCTAGCTTTCCCCAAAGATGGTTTCGCGCCGCTGAAGATAACCGTTATCTCGCAAACGCTGCCTGACGAGAGGAGATGATTCGGAAGCTCGATCGAGAGCTTGACCTAAAGAAAATTGGTAGAACAAATAGATACGCTTCGATTTGAGCGCACCGAACAATTCAAAAAAGGCTTGCTGCAAAAAATGTTTGTGTGAGACTAAAATAGGGAATAGAAATAAACTCCATTACCCATTACCTACTACCCATTACCTAAAAAAATGATCGCGGCAAAAGAAAACTTTCCTCAACTTACCCCAGCAGAATACTTCACCTGGGAAGAAAAGCAGCTAGAAAAACACGAGTATATCGACGGTCAAGTCTACGCCATGAGCGGCGGCAGCGTCAATCACGGTCGCATTGCCATCAGACTTACTGCCATGTTCGATAATCATTTAGAAAATAGCGGTTGCATAACGGGTAATTCTGACATCAAGATTAACATTGTTGAAACCAGTAACTATACTTACCCCGATGCCAGCGTCACCTGCGACGATCGCGATAAAACCACAACTCAATATATTACCTACCCCTGCTTAATCGTTGAAGTTCTTTCTCCCAGCACTGAGGCATACGATCGCGGGGGAAAATTTAGAATGTATCGTAAAAACCCTGTTTTACAAGATTACCTATTGGTTAGTTCCACCACTATCGAGATGGATTTGTATCACAAAAATGATGCTGGTGAATGGATCATTATTAACTACAAAGAAGGCGATACCATCGCACTAAAAAGCATCAATCTCAGTTTGGCGATCGAGCAAGTCTATCGCGGGCTTGACCTTACACCAGAAACAACACCTTAAAATTGATAGAGCGATTAAATTAGGAGATTGTTATGATTGCAGCTAGAGAGCAGGATCGGTCCTTTACGCCTGAAGAATATTTTATTTGGGAGGAGCAACAATTAGAAAGACATGAGCTAATCGATGGTCGCGTATATGCGATGAGTGGGGGCACGCAAAATCATAGTGCGATCGCTATCAATTTCTTATTATCGATTAGATCTCACTTGCGAGGAAATCAATGTAGAGTTTTTAATTCGGATTTAAAGGTTAATATCCTCAATACTAGCAACTATACCTATCCCGATCTGAGTGTCACTTGCGATCGGCGAGATAATTCTAGCCCTCAATATATTACCTATCCCTGCTTAATCGTTGAGGTTTTATCGGATAGTACCGAGGCTTACGATCGCGGCAAGAAGTTTGAAAAATATCGCCGCAACCCGAATTTAATTGATTATGTTTTAGTGAGTTCTGATGAGATGGCTATCGATATTTATCATAAAAATGATGCGGGGGATTGGTTGATTCTGAGCTATCGAGCGGGCGATCGCGTTGAGCTTAAAAGTATTGGGTTGAGTTTGGCGATCGAGCAATTCTATGAAGAAATTGTTTTCGACTCATTGCCTGATGCGGTTTAGTAAAGCACATAGATGAGGTGATTATGTACAGCCTAAAACCTATTAGAAGCCAAGAAGATTACAAAGCATCGCTGAAAGAAATAGAGCGTTTGTTTGAAGCTCCTCAAGGAACTTCAGAATTCGATCGATTAGAAATATTAGTCACCTTAGTTGAAGCCTACGAAAACAAACATGAGCCGATCGTGATGCCCGATCCGATCGAAGCAATTCTTTATTATCTAGAAAGTCGAGGTCTAACTCAACAGCATCTAGAAGCCGTAATAGGTAGTCACGATCGAGCGATCGAAATTCTCAATCGTAAAGCTCCACTCACCCTTGAAATAATCCGGCAGTTAAATCAAAAGTTAGGTATTTCAGCACAAGTTCTCATTCAACCTTACGCATTTGCATATTAGCTGGCAACGATTATAATTGGATGAAAGCGCGATCGATAAGACTAACCCTAAAAATACCTATGAAAACCACGATCGAAATCGATAAGCTGTTGTGCATTTAAAACGCATATTGGTATAATATAACATAATGATATTCAGAAAAAGTGAATGCCTGCTAAAAACTTTCTCAGTTCCGAGACAAAGGAAACTCTGCAACAAGTATTAAAAGACCATGAGCA
>JANYGO010000223.1 GCA_025362325.1 Cyanobacteriota bacterium
GTGATTGGCGGGCGCTGGAAAGTCTTAATTCTGCGGGAGCTGTTTCAAGGAGTCAAGCGTTTTAACGAGCTGCAACGAGCTTTGAGCGGCATTACTCAAAAAATGCTGACGCAGCAATTGCGGGAAATGGAGTCAGACGGGATTGTGCACCGAGAAATTTATCTGCAAGTTCCGCCGAAAGTTGAATATTCGCTAACGCCTTTGGGCGAAAGTCTCAAACCGATTATTGATACGATGCACGAATGGGGAATTAAGCATATTAACTATAGTTGAGTTTACTCATGTCTACCTACTTCCCAATTCGCGAGCGCAGATTATATCATTTCTGGTAAAATAACCGTTATCAAGCTTGTAGTGAGGAATGCAAGTCCTCCAAGTTGGAAGAGGACTTGCATTCCTCACTACGAACCAGTCAGGGCGATGCTTTTTCTATCTTCCGACTGATGTCGCTTTTTGTAGCTAGTCCATAATAATAACATGAACAATATAGAGCGTCTTGCCACCCTCAACCGCATCCGCAAACTCAGCCGCCTGATGGATACCGCCATTGGCATCCCCGGCACTAAATTTCGCATAGGTTTAGATCCCATTATCGGTTTAGTTCCAGGTGCTGGGGATCTAGTAGATACTGCGTTTTCTGCGTACTTAATTTACTTAGCAACTCAATTCAACATTCCGCCAAAAACGATAGGTAAAATGATTTACAATATCGGTTTAGAAGCAGTCGTTGGCTCAGTGCCTTTAATCGGAGATATCTTCGATGCTTTTTATAAGTCAAACATGAGAAATTTGGCGCTTTTGGAAGCGCACCTCGAAGCAGAGGAACCGGAATTAGCCGCAGTTGCAGAACCTGTTCATGAATCCATTAAACTGTAGGTTTGTAGTGAGGACTAAAATCCTCAGATTTTTAGAAGGACTAAAGTCCTCACTACAAACCCTTTTAAATATTATGTGGAAAGCTCGCCCCTACAAAATTCCACGAAAGCATTAACGTCTTCTTCTTTAGTATTAAAAGCCGTTACCAGTCTGACAGTAGATTTATCCCACCGATAAAATTGAAAACCGTGATTCAAAGCCGCTGCAATCAACGATTCTGGAAGCTGCATAAAAATCTCGTTAGCTTCGACAGGATGACAAAGTTTCACTTTCTCAACTCCAGCCAAACCTTGCGCTAATTTAGCTGCCATATTATTTGCATGAGCCGCATTTGTTAGCCACAAATCATCCGTTATGTACGCTTCTAACTGCGCTGATAAAAACCGCATTTTTGAGAACAGATGCCCGCTACGCTTGCGATAGAAAGGGAAAGTCTTTGCTAATTCTTGATTGAAAAATACCACTGCTTCCGCAGCCATCGCGCCGTTTTTTGTCGCTCCAAATGAGAGGATATCTACGCCGGCGCGCCAAGTAATATCCGCAGGATCACAGCCCAAACTCGCAACAGCATTGGCAAAGCGAGCTCCGTCCATGTGCAGGTGCAAATTGTGGCGGCCCACAACCTCCGAAATGTGGGAAATTTCCGCTGGATTGTAGACAGTGCCTGCTTCTGTGGCTTGAGTGATGCTGACGGCGGCGGGCTGTACGTGGTGGACGATTCCTCTGCCCGCGCGATCGACTATTTCACCTAAAGTCTCTGCCTTAATCTTAGCATGACTTCCTGGTAGAGTCACTAACTTTGCGCCGCCAGTAAAAAACTCCGGCGCGCCACATTCATCCAGATTAATATGAGATTCTGCGTGACAGTAAACAGCGCCGTAAGGAGGAGTCATAACCGCCAGGGCTAGAGCATTAGCAGCGGAACCAGTTGCTACAGGAAAAACAGTCACCGATGTCTCGAATAAATCCGAGAATTTAACTTGCAAACGCTGCGTATATTCATCATCTCCGTAAGACATCACTGCACCGCAATTAGCGGCAGCAATCGCTGCCATAATCTCCGGCGAAACCCCGGTTGCGTTGTCGCTACAAAAATTCATTGGAATAATTGGTAAACAGAATCTATAATATAACTCAACAGTCCCAACTCAATACTCAAGCATTGAATAAAGAGGAACCACTATGGCAGAGTACCGCAAAATAGAATACCGCATCGGCAAAGACGGCAAAATTACTGAAACTGTCCTCAACGCCACGGGTGCGAGTTGCACCGAAACCACCGCCGGAATTGAAACAGCCCTCGGCAAAGTAGAATCTCAAGAATTGCTACCAGAATACTATCAAGGGGAAGAAAATTTGACCGTTGAACAAACGCAGACTTTAAAACAAGTTTAGAAAAATTAACCATGTTCTATCTCCTCGATGCCACGGTTGATGTAACAACTGATATAACCACAGTGCCTGCCTTCAGCATCGCGCTAGCTGTCGGGGGCATTTTTCTAATTTTAGTCTACGCTTATGCTGCATCTGAGGCCGGAGATGCGATCGACTTTAAGTACGATACAATTCTGCGGGAACGCATGAATCAGCTAGATATCGTTGATTGGCAAGACTTAGGTGACAAAGCAGGCTTGAGTCGCTTCGGAGTGCGCCTAGTGCGACAGGGAGACGTGGGAAAACTCACGGTAGACCAACTGAGGCGGCTGGCAACAGTCCTGAATCTGAATTTCCAAGAGTTCGATCGCACTCTGAGCGCGCTGCCAACATCGGCTACAATCACAAGTAATCCCACCGAAATAGAGGAATTGAGGCAGCAGTGTTTCCGGCTGCGCGAAGAATTGCAGCAGCAAAAAACTCAACTAACTGTCGATTTTCGCCGCACTACCTTTGAACAGTTGCAAACTTTGTTAACCAGCTATCCCGCTGCCCGCAAAATGGCCGAAGCCAAGCCGGAGATGCCAGCAAAAAATCTCTCGGCTTTGTTTACGCCCTTAGAAAATCTGTTGTCAAGTTGGAATTTTGAAACAATCGGTTCAGCTTGGGAACAAGTGACTTACAATCCGCAGTTGCACCAGCCGGATGTTGAAGATATAAAAGAAGGAGAGTTAGTTTATATTCGCTTTGTCGGTTATCGGGATGGAGAGCAAATTCTGGCTCCTGCTAAAGTTAGTCGCACTCTGCCAGCGGGCATAAAAAATTAAGTAAGGTGCAGATTATGTACCTACAAATATAGTAGATCAGTCCAGGATTGTCAAATTAACTCCATCCTTTCAGCGACCTAAAAAATCAAATCTAAAATCTAAAATCTAAAATATACATGACTACAGTTGCCATTGACTTCGGTACCAGCAACACGGTTGTTTGCATTCTCAATCCGGATACGCAAACACCAGAAACTTTGAGATTGGGTGAGATATCTCGGATTTTTAAGACAAATAATCCGAGCATAGATGTCCGAGAAATACCTGTAGTACCGACTTTAGTATTTGTCAAAAATCCGGGAGAGTTGGTGTTGGGAGAGGAAGTGCGATCTCAACGTTTAGGACAATCCCAGCCCGATCGTTTTTTCAAAGCTTTTAAACGCGACTTAGCCGCTGACTTTCAGCCACCAGCCCGCAATCTCGACGGCGAAACCTACACACCAGAATCAGTCGCAGAACAGTTTATCATAACTATCTGGAAACAATTATATCAGCAAAATATACAACCAGACAAAGTAATTTTTACAGTACCTGTGGGAGCATTTGAGCGATACCTGGATTGGTTTCGCGACTTAGCAGAATCTCTGGGAGTTGAGGAAGTTCAGCTAATCGATGAATCCACCGCTGCCGCCCTGGGATACGCCGTCCAAAGTCCCGGTTCTCTAGTTTTAGTAGTCGATTTTGGTGGCGGTACTTTAGATTTAAGTTTGGTTCGCACTATGCCTCCTTCCTCAGTCAAAAATAGCCCATCTCAAACTCTCAATTTAATGCGGGCTGAAGTCTTGGCAAAATCCGATGCTTATGTCGGCGGCGAAGATATTGATATCTGGATTGTGGAAGATTATTTGCGGCAAATTGGTTCGTCGCGAGCAGAAGTTGGTGGCGTGGGCTGGCAAAATTTATTAGAAATAGCGGAAAAGTTAAAAATTCAAGTTTCTCAAGTTAATGAGGCGAAGGAAAGTTGGTTTGATGATGAAAATTTTATGTCCTATGAATTGCAGCTAAACCGAGACAGGTTTGAGGAGATTCTGGAATCTCGGCAGTTGTTGGAACAGTTACGGGAAGCTTTAGATGAAGTTTTGAGTATTGCACTGGGAAAAGGTATCGGCAAAGCAGATATTGAACAGGTTTTGCTGGTAGGAGGAACTTCTCTGATTCCGGCTGTGTCTAATTTAGTGGTTTCCTACTTCGGGCGGCAAAAAGTTAAAACTGACAAGCCTTTTGAAGCTGTCGCACATGGTGCTTTAGCGCTGACACAATTAGTCAGTGTTGACGATTATCTGCGGCATAGCTATGCAATTCGCCTCTGGGAACCTTATGCTAAGGCTTATGCTTATTCGCCGATTTTCAGCAAGGAAATTAAGTATCCCTGTGAAAGTTCCGAAGAGTTGACGCTGCAAGTGGCTATTGAAGGACAAAGGGAAATTCGGTTAGATATTGGGGAAGTTGCGGAGGTGTCCCAAGCGGAGGTTATTTTTAACGAAAAAGGGCAAATGACTAGCAGTTTGCTCAACAAACATAGCGATTTTCGTTCTTTGGAAAGCCACCACCAGCAGGTTTGTGTGGCGCATTTGAATCCGCCGGGGGTTTTGGGGATTGACAGGGTTTCGGTGAGTTTTGAGGTGGATGAGAGGCGGGTTTTGTTGGCTACGGTGCGGGATTTGGTGACTGGTGAGGTTTTGGTGGCTAAAGGGGCGATCGCGAAACTCCAATAATGGTAAAATTGTTAGATAAGATTCGGCGATTGAAATCGCTGCTAGACAAACAAAGTCCGCCTCCGTAGACTGAAGAATACAGAAGGATTTCACAAATGGCATACAGTGATTTTACTACGATTTCAAAAGTGCGATCGGCTTTTAACCTCACCGTTGATGAAAAAACAGTTTTGTTTGCTGATGTAGATGCGATCGCACCTAGCGACTATCTTAAAACAACTTTAACAGAATATATCCCCCTTGCCACCGCGATCAATACCGAAAAAGCGCGATCGGAATTAATTATTGCACCCATATTACTAGAAGTGCGGCGCATTTTAAACTTTCAAATCGGCTTTTTTTCCGGTACAGAATTCAATGCCGATGCCAAAAGCGGACTTAACGGCTACTGCGACTATATTCTCACCGCATCCAGCGACTTGTACGAAATCCGCACACCAGTTATCACTTTAGTAGAAGCCAAAAACGAAAATATTAAAAGCGGACTCGGACAGTGTATCGCCCAAATGCTGGGAGCCCAGCTATTTAACCAGCAGCAAAATGATGAAATTGAGGCGATTTACGGCTGCGTTACGACTGGCAATGCTTGGAAGTTTCTTAAGCTAGTAAATCAAACAGTTTTTATCGATTTTAGCGACTATTATATTAAGGAAGTTGACAAAATTCTCGGAATTATTGCAAAACCTTTACGCAAGGACTAATTAAGTAAAATTCATTATGCCGCCATGAAGAAGCAACAAAATAAATTCGGCGATTGAAATCGCTTCTACACAAACAAAGTCCGCCTGCGCGGACTGAAGATCATCGATTTAAATCAAGTTTATGCCGCCATGAAGAAGCAACAAAATAAATTCGGCGATTGAAATCGCTTCTACACAAACAAAGTCCGCCTGCGCGGACTGAAGATTATCGATTTAAATCCAGTTTATACTGCAATGAAGAAGCAACAAAATAAATTCAGCCACCTGACGGCAATCGAAAGAATTTACTTGTCATTTCCCGCAAAATTTTTATTGGATCAAAACTTGCTGCAAGGTAAAGTCTTAGATTTTGGGTGCGGCTTCGGGAGCGATGTTAAACTGTTGCACCAAAAAGGCTTTGATATTGCGGGTTACGACTCTTATTATTTCCCCGAATTCCCAGACCCAAAATTCGACACTATCCTTTGCTTTTATGTTTTAAATGTTTTGTTTCCCGAAGAACAAGCTAATGTCCTCATGGAAGTCTCGCACCTATTGAAGCCGGGAGGTAAAGCATATTTTGCAGTGAGAAGGGATATCAAAAAAGAAGGTTTTCGAGAACATTACGTCCACAAAAAACCTACATATCAGTGCATTGTCAAACTTCCGTTTAAGTCCTATCTTTTAAATGAGTCTTGCGAAATCTACGAGTATGTGCATTACAACCATCAAAGAAATTCAACTAATAACTGCATATTCTGCAATCCGCACAGAAACCTAACTTTACTAACTGAATCAGCCACAGCTTATGCGATGTTTGATGGTTATCCCGCTAGCAAAGGTCATGTTTTGATTATCCCCAAGCGTCACGTTGCTAATTATTTTGAACTACCATTTAGGGAACAATCGGCTTGTTGGTTTATGGCTAACAAGGTGCAAGAGATGTTAATTAAAGAGTTTCAGCCTGACGGTTTTAATGTGGGAATCAATATTAACAAACAGGCTGGTCAAAGTCGCAGTCACGCTGCTATTCATGTTATCCCCCGCTACAAGGGCGATGCGGCTGGGAATAAAGGTGGTATTAGGTATGTGATTCCCAAGAGTCAAAATAAAATTTAGCAAATTGTGAAATGATTTTTTTGACCGCAGAGGCGCAGAGGAATAGAGAAGAGAGGGATTCATAATTGTTGTAAGGATTGTTATACAGGAATTACGCGCTGCGACTAAAGAAACCGGGTTTTCTCTTAATTCTAGGGCTGGGACGAATGATTTTCGTAAAAAAACCCGGTTTCTCGATACCCGTGGTAATTTTTGTAAGGATTATTATATTTGAGCAAACGGTGAGTCAAATAAGGTTAAAATGTGTTTACCAAGTCGAAAACTACACATTAGCAGTAATTTGGTGTTCTGTTTATGTCTAAGCGCAAAAAGCAAGAATGGCTCAAGGAAACCCTAGAGCTCAAAGAAGACCACAATTGGAAATCTCAACCCGGAACTCGCATCTTTGTAGCAGGAAGAGGTGCAGTTCGTTTTGATGTCCCCCAAGATTGGCATTTTGAACCGGATACCAAGTCCTTCCGGTTTACGGATAAGAAACCGCCGGATGATGATTGTTGTTTGGAGGTTTCGTTTAATTTGTTACCTCCTAACAATTGGGCTGATTTTCCCCTAGTGCCGCTATTACAGAAGATAGTTGAAGATGATACCAGAAATCCGATCGATCCAGGGGAAATTATTCAATTGAAGCGGCAAACTGCTCGGGTTGTTTGGACTGAATTTAAGTTTATCGATCCTCCCGAACAGCGGGAAGCTTATTCGCGAATCTGTATCGGATTGGGTTCTAATGTTCAGTGTTTGATTACTTTTGACTATTGGGTTGATGATGCTAAACATTTGACTCCTGTCTGGGATACGGTGATGGACTCGTTGGTTTTGGGTTTGTTTATTAGTGACCCTCGAACGGGTTTTGCACGTCCAGATTAGGTTTTGGGAAATGGCAAGTATCAGGATTAGATATCGAGACGATCGCTCGATCGCTCTTTTTTTGATTTGAGGAGCGATCGCACTTTCTGCACGTCAAGCTTTTAATTGGCAATCAAATTATTAGTAAACTCGCATCTGCTCGCGCGATCGCGCGATCGCCATTCCCCGCAAAATACTAACACAAGTGCCCTACAATTATCCCACCCTCCGGCATCTACCAACCTGCTAACCCCATGCTTTGCGATTACCTAGTACAAATCCTCACCGCCCGCGTCTACGATGTTGCTCAAGAAACAGCCCTAGAAGTCGCCCCCAATCTATCAGCGCGGCTCAACAATAAACTGCTGCTGAAACGAGAGGATATGCAGTCGGTGTTTTCCTTCAAGCTGCGGGGCGCGTACAACAAAATGGCGCAACTGTCGCCGGAGTTGCTAGCACAAGGTGTGATCGCAGCTTCCGCCGGCAACCACGCCCAAGGAGTCGCCCTCGCTGCCCGCCACCTGGGAACTCGCGCGATTATCGTCATGCCCGTAACTACGCCGCAGGTGAAGGTAAATGCGGTGATAGACCGTGGTGGAGAGGTGGTTTTGCAGGGGGATACCTACGATGATGCCTACGCCTTTGCGCGCCAATTAGAGGCGGAAAAAAACTTAACTTTTATTCACCCTTTTGATGATCCGCACGTAATTGCGGGACAGGGTACGATCGGCATGGAAATTCTGCGGCAACATCAAAAACCCATTCACGCAATTTTTGTGGCCATTGGCGGCGGTGGATTGATTTCGGGAATTGGGGCATATATCAAGCGGCTGCGGCCGGAAATTAAGATTATTGGCGTTGAACCGATCGATTCCGACGCGATGAATCAATCGCTAAAAGCTGGTAAACGAGTGCGTTTGTCGCAGGTGGGTTTATTTGCTGACGGTGTTGCTGTGCGGGAAGTTGGGGAGGAAACTTTTCGGCTTTGTCAGGAGTATGTGGATGAGATTATTTTGGTGGGTACGGATGATATTTGTGCGGCGATTAAGGATGTTTTTGAGGATACGCGATCGATCTTAGAACCTGCCGGCGCATTGGCGATCGCAGGTGCGAAAGCTTACGTGGAACGGGAACAAGTCGCAGGAGAAACATTAATTGCGGTGGCTTGCGGCGCGAATATGAATTTCGATCGCCTGCGTTTTGTAGCAGAAAGGGCCGAGTTTGGCGAACGCCGGGAAGCGATTTTTGCAGTGACAATTCCCGAACAACCGGGAAGTCTCCGCAGGTTTTGTGAATGTTTGGGTAAGCGCAATTTGACTGAATTTAGCTATCGAATTGCAGATGAAACAGCAGCACATATTTTTATCGGCGTGCAAATCCAAAACCGCGCTGATGCGGTTAAAATAGCAGCAAGTTTTGAAGATTGCGGCTTCAAAACTTTGGATTTAACTGATGATGAATTAACGAAATTGCACGTGCGACATATGGTGGGCGGGCGTTCGAGGCTGGCGAATCATGAATTGTTTTATCGCTTTGAATTTCCCGAACGTCCGGGTGCGTTGATGAAGTTTGTGGGTTCGATGAGTCCTAACTGGAATATCAGCGTTTTTCACTATCGAAATAACGGCGCAGATTACGGGCGAATTGTGGTGGGAATTCAAGTACCGCCCGATGAGATGCAGGAATGGCAGGCTTTTTTGGATACCCTGGGCTATCAGTATGGGGATGAGAGTCAAAATCCGGCGTATAAGCTATTTTTGGCGTAGGTTTTGGGGAAAGGGCGATCGCACTAAAGAGACTTATTGCATAAATCTTTGATCGTCGCAAAACCGCAGATAAACGCAGATAAACGCAGATAATTTCAAGATAGTTTGCGACATCCCTGCGGATCGAACCTTGCCTCATTCATTTTGCGAATCTCTTGTGCTTGTTGCTGTCTTTGCTGCAAATACGTTTCGACTTCCTGCTGGTGATTGAGGTAAAAGGCGATGGTGGCATACACATCAGCCAATCTCAGCGACGGATAACGATAAACGATTTCCTCTGCTGTAGTTCCCTGCTTAAACACTGCAATCACGGTATCTAAAGTCACGCGAGTATTACCGACTCGCACTACGCCGTCAGCATTGGTCTTTAGGGGGGCCGGTTCAGCTACAACTGCTAATGTCATGGCAACCTTAACGCTTACTGTCTGAATTGTATCAGAACTTCGATATGACTTTGAGGGAAAGTTTTAGTTAGAGGGGTAATATCGCCAGCAGCGATTTCCTGACGTACTATCTCAGCTAGACTATCCCACTGAGCGTCTGTTGTAGCTTCAAATTGATCCTTCCACGCGCGTTCATCACTGATATCTTCTTCCGCCATTAGAATGCGGATTAACTCTCGTTTCTCGATCGCAGACAGTTGTCTAATGGTAGGGAGTAATTTTGTTAGTGTCATCGGTTGTTTTCCTGCGATGCGTCTGTGTTAACGGTAGCAGGTCAAGGTAGTAATTGCAACTTCTAGGGGAGTTTGACAAAAATCAGCGCGATCGTATTTTAGTTGCGATCGCGCGGCCGTATGATATTCCTAATGTTGAAACGATTTGGTAGTTGCGGGCGATCGTACTTTTGTCTGGTAAGGGCGATCGCGCAAAACATACAAAGCTCAAAAACTGCTATAATCAGGAATCTTAGAAACTTAACACTAAAGGCTGAGGTTAAAGTCGTGACAATAACTTCACAAGAGACGGATGTACAAATTCAACAATTCCCGATTATTCTGGGACAGGGAGGGGAAATTACCATTCCCCAGTTATTACAAGATTCTCTCAATGTTAATCAGGGAGATATGCTGGTGCTACTCCAAATAGGTAATCTAATTGTACTTGCTCCCAAACAACCTCAAGTTCCCCAACTAATCGATCGTATTGTCACGATTATGGAAAATGAAAATGTAAGTTTGAGTAATTTATTGGCTGGTTTAGAAGCGGAGAGAGAGGCGATTTGGCAGGAAAAACAGTCTTGATGCGTAGGATATTTGCAGACTCTAGCGTATTAATTGCGGGATGTGGATCTCGAACAGGAGCTAGTCGTGCTGTGCTGACAATGGCTGAGATTGGTCTGTTCAAGTTAGTTGTATCGCAGCAAGTTTTGGAGGAATGCGATCGCAACTTACGCAAAAAGTTACCTGCTGCTCTGCCAATTTTTACACAATTGCTGGCTGATATTAACCCAGAATTTCAAACCGATCCCTCACTAGAAGAATCATTGCGCTGGGCGGATATTATTGAAGCTAAAGATACCCCGATTTTAGGGGCGGCTGTTCTGGCAAATGTTGACCGCCTGTTGAGCTTAAATACTAAAGATTTTACTGCCGAAGTTGCTGCACAAAGCGGGTTAATGATTCAAACTCCAGCACAATTTGTTAGAGAAATCCGAGAAATTGTGGAAGAAGGTTTGTCCTGAAGGTGATTTGATAAGGGTGAAGAAGAGAAAGGGCGATGGCTCTCCTGAACTTATGGTTATAAGTTTATCTAATCAGAAAAGCAAGCTAAGACGCGGTTCCTAAAATTATTAAAATTAGAAAAGCCATATCCTTGGCGCATTATCAACTTAATTCGATTGTTTATTCCCTCCATAAC
>JANYGO010000260.1 GCA_025362325.1 Cyanobacteriota bacterium
TGTTATCTCTTTTTCTACTAATATTGACCCCGAACCAGTCAAAGCTTCTCGTTTACAACATCAGCAAAGAACTTACCGAATTGAGTTTCAAGCTACCACTGTAGTTTGGGCTAATTAAACTTTTGTCAGTCAATCAGCATCAACAGTTACTATCTCGCCCTCGAAACTCTAACTAAAGATACCTTTCCTAAATTACATCTAGAACTTTTACAAGACTTAATCAAAGCATTACTGGGCGCAAAAAGAACCGAACAAGCCAATAAACTCCGACGAGACGCAACAGATTTATTGCAACGCTTACTGACAGATAAAAACTATTCCCAACTCAGCGAAAAACAACTCGCCGACAAATTGGTTAGTTTTCAGCAATTAACCGTAAATATTTTCATGCAGTCTGGCAAATTAACCGAAGCATTAGAAACAGCAGAACAAGATAAGAATGTGTGCCTGTCTTGGCTGCTAAACGCCTTACCAATTCCCGATTACCAAGAAGAAACAGAAGCAACAGTCACTCACGCTCAAATTCAGCAACTTCTCAATCCCACAACCTGCGCGATTTACTGGCATCTCAGCGATGCAGCATTAACAACATTCATCATTAAATCCGATGAATTGCTGTCACCAGAAGACTGTTATAGCAAATCCCCAGATGAATTTGAAGCATGGGTGAAAGATTGGAATCAACAATATGCCGATTATCAAGATAAATCCAAGAAAAAAGCCAAGAAAAAAAATCATCTTTGGCGCGCCGAAATGCCCAGGAAATTTGCAAGCCTCAAGGAAATTTTGCAGATTGCCAACATCGAACAGCAATTAAAATCAAACGGCATTACCAACTTAATTCTGATTCCTCACCGCGACTTGCACCGCTTCCCAATTCATGCTTTATTTAGCAGTGAATTTGTGATTACCTATTTGCCTAGTGCTCAATTTGGACTGGATTTAAAACATCGGTTGAATTCTCCAACTGCGGCAAATACAGCAAATACAGCAAATACAGCAAATATAGCAAATACAGCAAATATAGTCGGCGAATGGAATTCGCGGCTACACAGACACTCACGCGCCGACGCGGGTTGAAGAAGGGGAATTCAATTATCTCCTCAGTATCGAAAATCCTGACAGTATAATCATTCATGAAAATGGCCAACGCAAAAAATTGCTTCCTTTACCAGCGGCCGAAATAGAATCTGAAATCATTTGCCGAATGTTTGCCAACCCTACGCGACGGGGAGAAAATGCAGCTACCCTCGATGAAGTCACAAGATTATTGCAACAGCAGCACAACATTTTTCACTTTACCGGACACGGTAGCTATGATTTTGACAATCCTCAACAATCAACTTTATACTTAAGCGATACTCACCGATTAACAGTCAAACAAATCTTCCAACTCAACCTCAGTAACTACAAATTAATCTGCCTTTCCGCCTGCGAAACCGCAGTCACAGACAAACAAACAATTCTCGCCGAATATGTAGGATTAATCAGCGGTTTCATGCGGGCACGAGTTGGCTGTGTCGTCAGTACCCTGTGGCCAGTCCAATCCGGGGCGAGTACGTTATTAATGATAGACTTTTACCGACGGTGGCGAGAAGACGGCGATTCCTTACCCGTCGCTTTAGCAAATTCTCAAAAATGGCTGCAATCAGCCACCCGCGATGATTTAGCCGCTTGGTATCAGCGGGAAATTGACAAGATTTCCGAAAACAGCAGCGAACTTTCTGAAGTTGAAGTTAGCCTGCGCCGATTCTTTAAAAGCAATCAGCAAAACTTGGCTAAAATGGAATCAGACAAACCTTATCAACATCCGTATTACTGGGCAGCCTTCACTCTAACGGGATTATGATGAAAAACAATAATGACGATATTTTTACAGCTTTTATTGGTGCGGTACTCCAACAAACAGAACCGCTACCCGTAGCAGTTCAATCAGAGTTTAATAAAATTGATGAAACTTTCACAATTATCGATATCGAAAAACTTGCCGCAT
Source organism: Cyanobacteriota bacterium (assembly GCA_025362325.1). GTDB lineage: Bacteria > Cyanobacteriota > Cyanobacteriia > Cyanobacteriales > Microcoleaceae > Microcoleus. The sequence continues at coordinate 1,994 of JANYGO010000260.1, forward strand.
TGCATCCCCCTCTGCTAGCTGCTTTTGAAGAAACTCATAATTGGTTGATGTATCATAGCAATGAACGTAGCAAAGGATTAGATGTTTTGCCGGATAGTGAATTTGAGAAAGAAAACACTACTAACCCCGAAATTGGTAACGCCGCCAGCGATATCAGCGATTTAACAAATTTGCCAAAAATCATCGCTGAAATTGATACTAAAGTTAAGCCGCGAGGGTTAAGAAAAATTCTCGGAAAAATCTTGCAAGCTGGGGATTCAGTGCAAGCAAGTCGCGATACAATTTTATCGTCAATAGCAGACAGTTTCGCCCATGACTAACGACAATCTGCTGATTTACCCTACCGTCGATTTATTTGTCTACGACTTAGCCGACGGTATCGGACAAACTGAGGACAAAATCAGCCAAAATCGCCAGCAGTTTTGGCAAAAAATCTATGGCGATAAACTCTCCCAGCCACAGCAAGCACAACTCGAACAAGCTGAAACCGAAATCGGTGATTATTATATCGATTTACTCGGCAACCAAAAAGTAGCAGCATTTGAATCTCCCCTCGATGGCTATGCTTATCCTGTCAAATTCGGCGATACTTATGCGGTGCAGTTTGACTTATCCGGCAAAATAGAACCCGACAGCGATCAGAAATTTGCACCCAAAGAAATCGCTTGTTTAGAATGGCTGAAATCTACAATCGTCTCGCGCTTCAATTAACCTGCTACTATCGGTAAAAGTTGGCTAGTTTGGGGTGAATTAACTGCTGATGACCAAGATGCTTTAGAAACAGCCAAAAATTGCTACAACAAGCTTAACTTAGTCCCAAATGCTAAATGGGATCGGGATTTAAAAGCGTCAGGGCAATTTTTAGGGGCAGATTTTTATGATTTGTGGCTACCTCCGGGGGATAGAGGCAATATCAGCCAAAATTATCATGTGTTAATTTGCTTGTTTCCTAACAGCGGCGAGGCATCAATTCCCACTACTCGCCAAACAATGACTAAACTTTATCCGCAGTTTATCCGATTATTTGGATACCGCAATAAGGTGATTTGGGCTTATCAACAAAGCCGCCAACTTAAGTCGGATCTCAAGGATGCTTCGCGGAAGATTCAAGAGATTGTCAGCCCACTGCCAGAACAAGTCAATGCTGCTAAAGTTGACTTGAAACAATTGCAAAAAAATTTGGTTTATTGTTTGACAATATTCTCGATTTATGCTAATTATATTAGTCGATTGGAAGAACAAGAAAATACGATCGAAACTAATCTCAAAAACTATGATAAACGGCTAAAAACAATAGCCAAGAAAATGGGAAAGCCAGAAAACGAGTTAGATTTTATGACGAATTTCAGCGAGTTTGCTGAGGAAAAGTATGTCACGCAAGTTAAAGCGGATAATAAAAGTTTGAGTGCGGGATTGCGGTTGTTGGAAAATGCGATCGAGACTGTAGAGGGGATTATCGAGATTGAGAGGGCTAAGAGCGATCGCACTTTAAACTTTACCATTGGTACAGTGGGCGTAGGAATTGGCATTAGCGGAGTCGCCGCCAGCATCTACGCCAGCCAAATCAACAGCCCCGCTAGCCCGCAAAATCCGATGTCGGCTAGTCAAGTTCTGGTTTTGAGTCTGCTTCTGGGAATTGCAGGAGGCTTAGTCAGTGCGGGTTTATTAAAATTGTTTGACAGAATGCGATCGGGAAAATGAACCGCAGAGGGCGCAGAGAACACTGAGAGAAGAGAAGAGGAGACAGTTATTGAGGGTTGATAACTCTGAGGATTTCCGTTAGTTAGCAGGCTTGATATCTTCCCACCAAACCTGGACATAAGGCCACATTAATTTCTCGTCATCTAGTTTCACTGTCACTTCATAGCGATCGATCTGAGTGAGTTCGCCAATTTTACCATTAAACTGCAATTGTTTGGGTTCGTCGGTGCGAATTTCTACCCTTTGATTCAACAGCGGTAGCATCTGCTTAGAAGAACCCTGAAACGGATTTTTGCCTCTGAGCACGTAGCCACCAATCAAAGAGAAGTACATTAAAGTTAGAAAAAATACTGTACACAAACTCACAATTAACAGTGTTTTTTGTTGCGAAAAATTGGTATAAACGCTCGCAACTCCTACTACCATAGTTCCGAAAAACAAAAAAGTTGGCAGCAACAGCCCATCTCCCAGAAACACGCTACCAAAAAACATGATAACTATCTGAAAACCATATAACGCAGCTACCCAACTCCACCCAGTTAGCAAGGATGCAGATAGTAGCCAATTCATTGCAACAGTAAGGGCGATCGCCATTGCTATTGCCCCAAGTGGTGCTGCATAATCGTACTGTCTGAAGGGAAGAAGAACAAAAAAGACTAAAGCATAAGCAAAACCCGCCAAAGCTAGTGCTAATCCACTAATTATTTCGTTCCCGTTCAGCATAGTCAAAGGGTGCATCTCAGTTTTGCATTTGTAGTGCGAGCGAGGACGCTCGCACTGTAAAAAAAATGCTTTTTGCGAAAATGAGATGCTCCCTTGTCAAAAGAGTTGCATTGTCGATCATTTAGGATCGATCGACTTAACAAACTCTCGCACAGGCGACGGTAGAGCCGGCACAAAAGTCTTTCTAAAACCCCTAACATCGAACACTCGCCACAAAATACCCACCGCTACCGTCAAGAAAAATAACGCTCCCAAAAAATTGAACGCACCAGACAGAAAACTGCTGTCCCTTTTTTTCGGAGCCGTAATATGTTTAACGCGATATACAGCGGGCTCGTAATCTCTGGACTCTTCGCGACTGCGCGGCGGCGTTTTGGGGCGCGAACTCGCACTGCGCTTCTGGGTCAAACCCGTTTTATTAGTTTTAGTAAAACTGCTGGGCGACTTCAATTCAGAAGCGCCGCGAGTCCCCGTTAACTTGCTAGCAGAAGCCCCCGTTTGGCCAACAGCAGCATCCTGAATTCTGCTGTTAGGGCGCTGAGTCGATTTGCGATCGGCGAGGGTGCGCATCAAACTTTGCAATTGCTGAGTCGCCGTCGGCGGGCGTTCCCCTTTCCGCGCCCAATTTAAGAGCATCGCCCCGGTAATCCCGCAGAGATTCGGAGCCGCCACAGAAGCCAGTCGCTTCAGCAGAGGCTGGCTGTTCGACACAAAAATCACCAATGCCTCCTGGTGTTCTTGAGCCAAACCGTAAACGCACTGAGCCGTCGCTACCACGAGCATGGCTTGCTTGCTTTGATTTTTGATCGAAGGTTCCAGAGCGCGGTGCGTCTCTTGAGCGTCAGTTGCAATCCAGCCGCTGGCGCCAAAAAAGCGCATAAACTCCCTAGCAACTTGTTCTAGGGCTGGTTCTACCGCTTGGCCGGTGAGACGATCTATTTCGTCGTACACTACTTCCGGGATATAGCAAGTTCCCACCTTGGCATATTCTTGCCAAACTTGGGTTCTGCCAGCCATCAAAACATCTGCATCAAAAGTTACCAATATAGGAGGAAGTTGATTAGCCATGACTTTATCCTAGATGCTCAGATAATTTATTTTCACTTTATCTATCGAGTTTAAACAAATTTTGGGGATTAAAAAAATCAACTTTTGGTAATAGATAAATAACCCGGGGCGCCGCTGTTAATTGGAAATTAGTAGTGAGGAACGATCTCGCCCTTCAGTTCCCCAGTTCGATCGCCCAATTTCTTTATTTTACTAATTTACCGCAACCAGAGAGCCGATCGCCCCCACCCGCGCGGCTGCTCGCGGGCCACCGCCCCAACATCATGCAACCGCAGGCCCGCGAGCCAAACCCACATCCAGTAACTCATTCCCGAGCCCCAATCGAAAATCGCCCATCGAAAATGGTATTAGTTTCCGATTCCCAGACGGCCCGCCAAAGCCGGAGTCAACGGCAACAGCGCAGCAATCATCAAGAACAAAGCTAGCAAACCCAAAGCCGCGCGAGCGTCGTCAGGCTCAGTCAGCTCGTTGAGGCTCGGCCGCTCCAGATTCCGCTGTAAAATCAGAATCACGATCGCCCAATATAGAGCCGCCTGATTAACTAAAGAAGCGATCGCCAGCACCACAAAAGTTGCCAAAGTAGCGCGACTTGCCATTTTGCGGCCGTAGATTGCTTGTACAATTCTACCCCCATCCAACTGTCCCGCCGGCATCAAATTAATCGCCGTGATTACCAAGCCCAACCAACCGATCGCTACCAGCGGGTGAATGTCAACAATCTGCTGCTGTAAGGCCGAACCCAAAACTACTTTTGCCAAAATTCCCACCAAAACCGAGCCCTGGAAATATTCTGCGGGAATTTGAAACAAACTACCTGGGTGAGAAAGTAGCAAACCCGTTACCAGCATTAGCAGAGAAACTGTTCCCCCAGCGGCTGGCCCGGCCAAAGCGATATCAAACAAAACTTTACGGTTGGGGAGCAGCGACTCAAAACGGTCGATCGCCCCAAAAGAACCTATCTGGAATGTTGGTATAAAAAACGGCCAACTCAAACCAACATTGTACTTATTTGCCACCACTCGGCGAGCGATCGCGCCAGACCCTAAAACCGCCCAAATTCCTGCCACAATTGGCATAACTTCTAGATATCGACGCGGCGAGTTAAAGAAATCGAAACCGAGCAGCAAACCCCCTGTTTCCAAGCTAGTAGCAATTGTTGCCAGCAGCAGCACGACTGCCAGGATTTTTTGAGATACGGTAGTTGGCTGCGGGTCGTTTGTGCTGGGCAAAATAATCACTACCGGCTTGTCGTCCTGATTTTCTACTAAAAATAGCCGGTAGCGATCGTTTAATTTTGCTTGCAAACTCGCCGTCAAACGCGAGTGTACTTGTTCGGGGTCTCCCCGAAGATTGCCTTTCAAGATTACCCCATCTTGATAGGGAATCGTTTCTGTGGCAAAGAAAGTATCGATGCCAAAGATGCCTTTAATTGCCTGGAGGTCTTCAACTGGAACGGGAATTATTTCTAATTCATTAGTTGCAGGCGATGTGACGATCTTAATACTTTCTTTTGCTGGCGGCTGTTCGTTTGGGGCAGACAAACCATTGCTTTGGGACTTGAACTTAGCAGGATCGGGGCGCGAGTCCAGCACTGCATCGGCTGCCGCCTTACGCAACTGACGGCCCAGATAAATGTACAATCCCGTGGATGCCACGAGCAGCAACAATACCGCAACTAGATTCAGGTAAATCCCGGCGGCGAACAAACCAAAGAACAGCAGCCAGGGACTCATCAGCGCCACTGACTGCAACCAAGCCAAAATTCCCAGTTTGCCTGCATCTTTGGCGCGATAAAATCCCCAACCCAGAATTAATAGAGCAACCAATAAAAGTGCAATTGTTGCCGTATTTTCCGATGCAATTATCGGCATTCCGGTTGCTTGCGCAAATACGGGCTCTAATCGGTCGATCGCCATAGGGTCGAGTAATAGCATTAAATTTTGGTAAAAAATAGGAAATACAATTGCTGGGAACATTATCCAAAACCTGTCGGAAACTAGCCTGATTAATAAGGATAACCTCTGAGGGCTACTCGACCCACAACCGGCTGCTGCTATTTCAACTTCCGGGCGATCGGCTATTGACACAGCAGACTTTTTATGATAACACATCGGCGGTGACAAACATCTACTCAGAAAAGTAGCAGTGTCGGCATGGGAGCGGGAAGATTGACCGGGGGGAAAGCAGGCGGACTTGAATGTTTTTCTGATGCCGGCGGGCTCGGAAACAACTGCGAAACAAATAAGGTTTGAGCCGCTCTCTCCCATGCGGTAGAAAACGGCTGAAACCCTTAATAAGATTAGTTTTTGTTAACGGGTACGGCAGGACTTGAACCTGCGGCTCGCTGCTTAGAAGGCAGTAGTGTCAAATTCTTGAATTTCCTTGTACATAAGCCTTTCAACCTTTAGTTCCGCAAAACCAAACCAAGATGCACAACAAATGCACAACAATTGCACAACAATTTGATATTGTAAGCCTGTAGAGTTGAGGGCGCGATCGTGCAAATAAACCAATCTCAGCGTCGGAGAAAGGGGACTGTAGGAGTGATGGCAAGCCGAGGTATGTTACGTCTTCATTTACCCCGCGAGCTTTATTCCGGTAAAAATACATTTCTGTATATCGGTCTGGCGGACACTTTGGAGAACCGGGCGATCGCAGAATGCAAGGCTAAGCAGATTGAGCTTGACATCCTTACAGGGATGTTTGACCCAAATGATTTAAGCAAATACAAGCCTGTCCAACCCCACAAACACAGCAGTAACCTGGTACAGGCTAAATTTGGGGCAACAAGTCTGACGCTACAAGAGTTGTGGGACAAATATTTAAACTACAAGCAGGGTGCGCTCAAGCCAAAGTCTTTGCATTACTTGCAGACTACGTTGGGGCGACACATAGCCAAGTGTCCTTCGGATATTCTGCAAGCGCTAGAAGTTCGCGAAGTCCTTTTAGGGACAACAACGGGGGACATGACTAAGCGCATTCTTACCCACTTAAATGCTGCTGTTAATTGGGGTATTAAGCACAGGTTGATTACTTTGCCTGTTAGTCCCTACAAAGATATGGCTAATGATTTGCCTAAGTACAACTGGCAAAACGACCCCGCCCCTAATGGTTTTGTCACTGAAGAAAAGTTGCTGGTGCTGCAAGCTTTTGAGTCTCACAAGAATAAGCCCGGACACTGCTACAACACATACTACCCACTTGTAAAATTTTGGTTTTTAACGGGTTGCCGTCCTAGCGAAGCTATTGGTTTGATTTGGGGGAATGTCTCGCCAAACTGTTCTTACGTTTTGTTTAACAGCAGTATTCAGTTCATTGAGGGGAAAGCTGTTGAGAGCAAGGGTAGTAAAAATAACAAGCACCGAAAATTCCCTTGCAATAATGAGTTGAAAGAGTTTTTAGTGTCAATTAAGTCACAACAGTTTGACTCTAAAGAATTGGTTTTTTCTTCTCCGACTGGGGAGGTAATCAACTACAGCAACTTTTCTCAAAGAGCTTGGCACAAAATAGTTGTACCTATCACTGACAAGACGCGAGAATTTGGTTACAAGCCTACTACCCCGTATTCTTGTCGCGATACTTTTATTAGCGAACAATTGGCGCAAGGTATCCCATCTGCGGTAGTCGCTCGCTGGTGCGATACGTCGGAAAGTATTATTAATTCCCATTATTTAGATAACAAAATTTTGGAACATTTACGCCCGTTGTGATGCTGTTAAGATGTTGATTCTACGGTCAACTTTTGCGAAACAAAACTTTACGGTCCCTGTGTTGACAAGGAAGCGTAAGTCTGCAATCGTGAGTAACTAAGGAAGATTGATGCGCGACTGACAAGCACTGGAAATGCTAGCCAAGTCACGACTTCCCCAAACCGTTATGTTACAACGTTTGGAGCCGATAAATTATGACATTTTTAGACGATTGTCTTTGCGGACGATCGCAACTCTTAATGATTGAGTTGGCGGGGTTTTGCCATGACTAAGCCCCCCGTCAGCTACCGTCGCATTGACCAACTCAGGGTGA
>JANYGO010000317.1 GCA_025362325.1 Cyanobacteriota bacterium
CATCAATTCGGATGTCGGCGCATCGGGAACCGCCCATAAAGAAACAATCACACTCGGCACTCCTGCTGAAATCAAAGCGCGCGACAAGCCAATCACCCCATCCCCGGTAATTCTGCCTTCTCCTGTATTGCAAGCACTCAAAACAACTAAGCTTGCTTGCAGTTTCATGTCAAAAATCTCTTCTGCGGTCAATAAGCCGTCATCGCTACCAGAAGGAGCCAGGGCGATCGCACTTGCCAATCCGTTCAGGTTATCGAGCAATCCATGCGTTGCGAGATGAATAATTGATGCTTGAGGCATTTTTTGGACGATCGCAGCTTTTGTCCCTTGTGCGCCTGTGATGGCTTGGGTATTGAGCAGAGGGGCGATTGCGATCGCTTCAGCTTCAGCCCCAGGTAGAGGAGACAATTGCTGTTTGGGATCTCCGGGAGACAGAGACACGCGAGGCATTGTAGGATTGCCTAATACTAGAGCGTTACCGCGATCGTTGGCTGGCTTCTGTGCTAACTTCTGCCGTTGCTGTCGGGTTAAATCCAAAACTTGAATCGAGGGGGCGGTGAGAATCGTGTGTTTTTGGATTAAGTAAGTGCCGCCAGAGTCTTGCAGTGCGGGAAAAGGTACTTGGAATAGGGAACCTTGGGGAATGAAAATGACATGAGCATTGGGATCTTTTGGCAAAAGCGTTTCAATTGGGTCAATTAGCAGTTGATGCAGTGTCGGTAAGTTGGGTTGGGGTTGAGTAGAGCCAAAACTGCTGCGACTGCGAACGGCAAGAAACTCCTGATTGCCAATAATTAGATCGGTTAGAGAGGCATTGTGCTGTTTCCAGAGGGGTTTGAGGTCTACTTCGCGGAAGGTAATTTCGCCCGTGGGTTGAATTACCCAGATGTAGAGCGCCGATTCCCGCCCTACTTGTTTGCCCTCAATCTGAAAGTTGTCGTAGATGATGGAATACTGCACCAAAGTAGCGTTCTGTGCTTTGGCGATTTGGAGGATTTGCTCGCCGTTGGGAGAAGAGCTAATCGCCGGAGTGATAGCATCTGACGATAAGCGCTGTGTGAGTAGATCGACAAAGGCACGAGCGCGTCCCCGTTCGGCAATTTCTAAGGCGGCGATCGGGTTATTCTGAGCTACCCGGACTTGTTGTAAAGTCTGATAGGTGCCAGCTTGTCCTTCAAAGATGGAGACTTTATTAGCGTCGTTGGAACCGAGCATTTGCCGCATCGATTCCCAAACTTGAATCGCATTGACGAGCATTTTTTCAGCTTCTGTTGGGTTGCCAGCTTTCAAGAACGTCACTCCGAGGTTGTTGAGTGCCTGACCCTCCCCCTGGCGGTCTTTAATTTCGCGGGCGATGGCTAAATGTTGCTGTGAATACTCAATGGCTTTAGCATAGTTGCCCAGAAAGTAGTAAACGATTCCCAATTTTCCCAGTGCATTCCCTTCCCCTCGGCGGTCTTTAAATTCGCGGGCGATGGCTAAACTTTGCTGTGTATACTCAATGGCTTTGGCATAGTTGCCCAGAGAGCGGTAAGTGTCTCCCAAATTGCCCAGTGCCACACCTTCTATTTGGCGGTTTTTAATTTCGCGGGCGATCGCTAAATATTGCTGTGTATACTCAATGGCTTTGGCATAGTTGCCCAGAGAGTGGTAAGCACCTCCCAAATCGCCCAGTGCCACACCTTCGGCAAGGCGGTCTTTAATTTCGCGGGCGATGGCTAACCACTGCTGTGAATACTCAATGGCTTTGGCATAGTTGCCCAGAGAGATGTAAGCACCTCCCAAATAGCCCAGCGCCCTACCTTCACTTTGGCGATCTTTAATTTCGCGGGCGATCGCTAAATATTGCTGTGAATACTCAATGGCTTTGGCATAGTTGCCCAGAGAGCCGTAAGCGATTCCCAAAGTGCCCAGCGCCCTACCTTCACTTTGGCGATCTTTAATTTCGCGGGCGATCGCTAAACTCTGCTGTGTATACTCAATGGCTTTGGCATAGTTGCCCAGAGAGCCGTAAGCGATTCCCAAATTGCCCAGTTCCACACCTTCATTTTGGCGGTTTTTAATTTCGCGGGCGATGGCTAAACTGAGCTGTGAATACTCAATGGCTTTGGCATAGTTGCCCAGATCGAGGTAAGCTGCTCTCAAAATGCTTAGTGTATTCCCTTCCCAAATGCGGTTTTTGATGGTGCGATAAATTTGCAGTGCCTGTTGCCAGGAATTCAACGCTGCTGGGACTTGGCCAGTCTGATACTGTTGAAGCCCCTGCTGCAACAGCCGAGCCGCCTCTGCTTGACGAGGATCGATCGCCTGAGCATTAGCTGGGAGCAAGAAGTCAGGCCCTGGGAATAAGAGAGGAGTGGCAAGGAGGAACGGGGAAATGGAAGCTAGGAAAACATTAGTGAGCCTAGAGTGGGTTGATTTGAGTCGCTTAAATGGGGAATACAGCATAGGATTCTAGAGTTGGAATTTAGACAATTAGCCCGATCGCTCTTTCTGCCGTCGTCGTGCGATCGCCTCAATCTGCCACAGGCGATCGACCTTCATAGAAGCTTACTCTGTCTCCCCGATCTCGCGGCAGGATGGGGACTCTAATCTGAATTAGACGACAATTTTAGCGATCGCCCGATCGGATTAAATCAAACCATATCCAGTGGCATAGTCAAATCCAACATCAAAAAAATATGGCGTGTTTGGATCGTCAATATCCAGAAATGCTATCCTATCAACCCATTTCGATTAGCTGTTGTCGTCAAAATGTACTCAACTTGAGTCGGAGTTAAAGTCGGATTGGCGCTCAAAACTAAAGCCGCTACACCCGCTATGTGTGGGGCTGCCATCGATGTACCACTGTAGGTTTCGTATGTGTTATCGGGAGTTGTAGAATAGATGTCTACTCCCGGAGCAACTACATAATCCAAAGGTCTGGAACCCCCACGGTCAGAGTCGTAATCCATGGTGCCGTTTATATCAATACTGCCGACGGCAATTCCGAAGCGATCGGCATTACGAGCTGGATAACCTGGTTGGCCCAAGCCCGCATTTCCGGCTGCCATAACCACAACAGAGCCTTTGTTATTTGCATACTGAATTGCGTCATTAACCACGTTGGAAGAGTTAAACTCACTTCCCAAGCTGAGGTTAATTACATTTGCTCCATTATCAGCAGCATAACGGATTCCAGCAGCAACATTATTCCACTGGCCGCTACCAAAAGCGGGCAACACTCTGACAGGCATAATCTTTGCGTTATACGCAACTCCTGTGATGCCAAAATCATTTCGTTCCGCCGCGATCGCACCTGCTACGTGAGTGCCGTGACCATCCCAATCCAGATCCATTGGGTTGTTGTCGTTAGACACAAAATCCCAACCACGAATATCATCAATATATCCGTTGCCATCGTCATCTATGCCATTTCCCGGAATTTCACCAGCGTTCCGCCAAATATTGCTATCCAAGTCGGGATGGTTGTAGTCAACACCAGTATCCACGACAGCTACAACAATGCCATTTCCTGTAATGTTCTGATTCCAAACTTC
>JANYGO010000265.1 GCA_025362325.1 Cyanobacteriota bacterium
ATATCTAGGTTTTCGATGATTGTAGAGGCGATCGTCCGTGGCGGCTTTCCTAACTTTTTCCCCAAACTCATCGCCGCGTTGCACTGAAAGTCCCCAAAGTTGGGATTGCTGGCGGCGGCTAGCATCGGATCTGTACTTGAATAACTTTCGCCGAATGCAGCGGTGAATGCTTTTTCAAATCTTGCTTTTAACTGTTGGGCGATCGAGTTCATCTTTAATATTTTGATTGGATACTTGGTGTTTTTAACTTATGTATTTGTACTTAGCTTTTGCTGAATATGTGATTGAAATCACAGGCTAAGGTAACTGAGGCTACATTTTATCACAATGCCGATCGCTTGACAAACCCAAAATTATCACATTCGATCGATGATGGCGATCGCTACATAATTTAATTAAATGACTTAGATTAAGGTATGTTAATATTTTTTTAATGCTCGCAAAAATTCTACGAAAGGAAGTAGTTATGTTATCTCAACCTGTTTTTGGCGATCGTTCTCTGACCCAAGCCTTTTATCAAGCTGTAATCAATCGCTTCGATGACCCTCTGAGTCTTTCGACTCAAGCGCTATTACGAGAGTGCACCCTCGGTTTCGCCCCTTGTCCCGAGGGAGTCAAAACCTTTTTCATCGTCGCGCCGAGTCTGGATGCAGCAGAGCAACTAATTGCAAAAATCAACAGTATTTTGGAGCGAGTTGCCGAGCTCATGGCTGGAGTCGGACAAGTTGCTCTGTGCATCGTTCCCCCCGGTAGCGAGGCCGAGCAACCTGTAGATCTACAAGACTTAGAAAAAGTTCCCGCCGATTGTCTCGCTTGCAAATTATTTACAATTATCTGTGCTGATGCTGCGAGCGATCGCTAAAATTGACACTTAGCAACCAGCAACTCGCTGTGCTGCGCTAAACCTGTGTCTTTACTGGCGCGGGATAGATTGCTTATTAGTAAAAGTCGCTGGAATTCTCCAGCAAAGCGTGCAGGTAGTTCGATCGTTTGCCCGGTTGCACTCGCAATCGTTGGCAAGTGTTAAACAAGCAAGCAGAATACATAGGAAATGCCCGCTTGTGAGTCGATCTAATTTTTACCTGCTCGATCAAACAGTGTTGCATCTACTTTTTACCTCCCCAATCACCGCCACTAACAAGCCGCACTAACTCTCCTGGGTGTCTCGCTTCAAAACACAGCAGCAGGAATTAGGCGTTGATTCAGTTGACAGTTGACAGTTGATAGTTGACAGTTGACAGTTGACCGAAGGAAGAAGAAAGAGGGAAGTTCGGCAATGGATTTTGTAACGGATGTAACGGATTTAAAAGTTAGTAGTTAGTAGGGTGCGTCAGTTCCAAGTTTTGACACAATTCAAACAGATTGAAACTGACGCACCCTACGGGGATATATAGCGCGATCGCATCACAGGATCGGAGAATTTGTTAAAAATTTAAGTTGAAAATTTGAATTATTAAATTTTATGCCTAACATTGGCGATAAAATCTAAGATTGAAATTCTCCAATCTCAAATCAAGCCATCATGGTAAAACTGACACCGAACCCCAGCTTTAGTTTAACGATTCGCGTTGCTCTGCCGAACCAGCCGGGAATGCTGGCTAGCGTCACCAGCGCGATCGCATCTGTAGGTGGCAATTTCGGCCAAATCGACTTAATCGAGCAAAGCCGCGCCACTACCATTCGCGATATCACCGTCGATGCTTACAGCATTGAACATAACGAAGAAATCGTCCAAGCAGTGAAAGCGCTACCGGATATCAAAGTGATCGATGTGTACGATCGCACTTTCGACTTGCACCGTGGTGGAAAAATCAGCGTAATTAGCAAAATTTCCCTCAAACGCCAATCCGATTTGGCAATGGCATACACCCCAGGAGTCGCCCGCATCTGTACTGCGATCGCCAATGACCCCCAACAAGTTTACAATCTGACAATCAAACAAAATACTGTTGCCATTGTTACCGACGGTAGCGCAGTTTTGGGACTGGGAAACCTCGGCCCAGCCGCCGCACTGCCAGTCATGGAAGGCAAAGCCATGCTATTTAAAGAATTTGCCGCAATTGACGCCTTTCCTATCTGTTTGGACACGCAAGATACCGAGGAAATTATTCGCACCGTGCAGAATATCGCCCCGGTTTTTGGTGGCGTTAACCTGGAAGATATTTCTTCTCCCCGTTGCTTTGAAATCGAAGCCAGATTGCGGGCAACCTTAGATATTCCAATTTTTCATGACGATCAACATGGCACGGCGATTGTTAGTTTGGCAGCATTAATTAATGCCTTAAAAATCGTCAAAAAAACGATCGCAGAAGTGTGTATCGTAATTAACGGAGCTGGTGCGGCCGGAATCGCGATCGCCCGTTTGTTGCGCAAAGCAGGTGCCGAAAACATCATCATGTGCGACTCCAAAGGTGTTCTCTCCAAAGACCGCACGGATATGAACCCAGAAAAACTAGAATTTGCTGTGGATTCGGGCGGTACTTTGGAAGATGCGATGGCCGGTGCTGATGTATTTTTAGGTGTCAGTGCGCCCGGGGTGGTCACTCGCTCTATGGTGCGATCGATGGCCGAGAATCCGATCGTGTTTGCAATGGCAAATCCCATTCCTGAAATTCAGCCAGAATTAATTATGGAGGATGCGGCGATCATTGCCACCGGACGCAGCGATTACCCGAATCAAATTAACAATGTTTTGGCGTTTCCGGGGATATTTCGAGGTGCTTTGGACTGCAAAGCTCGCACGATTACCACAAGTATGTATTTGGGTGCAGCTTATGCGATCGCCTCTTTAGTCAGCCCTTCTCAGCTTGACAAAGAACACATTATACCATCTGTTTTTGACGAAAGAGTTGCCATTGCTGTCGCCGGTGCCGTGCAGTTGGCGGCCCGAGCCGAAGGTATCGCCCGCGACTAATTGCAGGAAGTTCGGCAACGGATTTTATAACGGATTTAACGGATGTAACGGATAGAGGGAAGTTCAGCAACGAGGAATGTACGGGATAGATGGAAGTTCGGCAACGATGCCGAACTTCCTTACTGAGTGATAAAAGTCACAGCAATAAACAAGATAAAAAGATATAATTAAATAACCCAAGTCCAGCTAGGTCAGATGCAAAGCCAGTTAAGAAAAGCCAAGCCCGATCGCTGCAACAGCAAATTGTTACAACTGTGTCCGATCGGGCTGGCATTGTGCCGGACAGACGGGACTTTTCTAGACATCAATCCAGCTTTTGCAAACATTATCGGCTACACAGTTGCAGAAACTCTCAACCTCAACTACTGGGAAATTCTGCAAACAGATTGCGCTGGTAGAGAAAAATATTTAGAAATTCCAGAAAAAAATAGCTGTACTAGCCCGTGCGAAGCAGCATACAAACATAAAAACAACCATTTCGTATCCGTGCGAGTTTCCGACTGGGCAATTGAAACTGATGGAGAATGCGTGATTTGGCTGAGTGCTGAAAAGATTTTAAATCATCGGGATGAAAACAGTCAGCCACGGGAATCAGCGCCACCGCACTGCAATTCAGATCTACAAAAAATGCGGTCAAACCAGACTGTCGAACTGATAAAAACTCAGGAAATACTCCAAGAAAAAATCGCCGAACTCGAACTTTCAAAATCGCAACTGCAACTGCAAAATCAGATTATAGACCAAATTCGCGAGGTCGTAATTTGCACGGATGCGAACGGCTCAATCACCAGTTGGAATAAAGCTGCTCAAAGGCTTTACGGCTACGAAAAAAGTGAAGTTGTAGGTCAATATATTAGTCTAATATATCCGCCGGAACAGCGGGAATTAGTATTAAAATTAGTGGCAAAACCGCTAGGAGAAACAGGCGAGTGCGAACTAGAAATTACAATGCAGCGCAAGTCTGGAGAAGACTTCTACTCGCACTTATCAATTTCTCTGGTTAAAGATGTTGGTGGCGAAGTTTTTGGGAGTGTGGGCTGCATCAGGGATATTAGCGATCGCAAAGATTTAGAACAAGAGTTAGCACAGAAACAAGCACTATTTGATGCTTTTTTGCAGGATGCACCGGCAGGACTTTGCATTTTGGACTCCCAACTGCGTTACGTGCAAATTAATCAATTTCTAGCAGACATAAATTGCTTTAGTCCAGCCGAACACATCGGCAAGACTATACGCGAAATATTGCCCGAGCTCGCTCCAATGGTAGAGCCTTTGTATGAACAAATATTCAGAACGAAGGAACCCCTAATTAACATCGAGATGAGCGCTGAAAATCTAAGAAAGCCCGGAGTTGTCCGACACCTTACAGGCTCTTATTTTCCTCTGCTAGACAAAGACGGTGAGGCGATCGGCATCGGTGCAGTGGCGATTGACATTAGCGATCGCAAACTTGCAGAAGCAGCACTGCAAAAAAGTGAACAGCTTTACCGCACGATGGCAAGCAACATTCCTAACGGTGCGGTGATGCTGTTCGATCGCGAAATGCGCTACACCCTGGTAGAAGGTACAGAATTAGCAGCCGTGGGGCTTTCTAAAGAGTTGATGGAAGGCAAGACAATCTGGGAAGTATTCGAGCCAGATTTTTGCGCTGCTGTCGAGCCAAATTATCTGGCGGCACTCGCAGGAGAAACAGTTGTTACAGAATTTACTTACCGCGATCGCATTTACCTTGCCCATACTTTGCCAGTCAGAAACGAACGGCAAGAAATCACCGGCGGATTGCTAATGACTCAGAACATTACCGCTCGCCAATTAGCAGAAGAAGCTCTCAAGGAAAGCGAGGAAAAATACCGGTGCATTGTCGAGACAGCCGATGAAGGCATTTGGATGATCGATGCGGATGGTAAAACTACTTTTGTCAACCAAAAAATGGCCGATATGCTCGGTTGCACCGCAGAGGAAACGATCGGAGAGTCAGTATTTTCTTTCATGGATGCAGAAGGCGTGGCGATCGCCCAAGCCAATATTAACCGCCACCGTCAAGGAATTAGCGAACAGCTAGATTTTAAGTTCCTGCGCCGAGATGGCAGCGAGTTGTGGACGATGGTTTCTACTAATCCCTTGCTAGACAAAGAAGGGCGCTATATCGGCTCTTTGGCAATGGTTGCCGACATTACAGATCGCAAACAAACAGAAGCCGCCTTGCAACAGTCGGAAGCCAAATTTCGATTACTTTACGAATTAACCAGCTTGGCTGTTTTAATGTTAGATGAAAACGGTATCCGCCATGTCAATAACGCCACCATAGAACTATTTGGAGCCACTAGCCAAGGGCAGTTGGTCGGCAAGAATCCAGGCGAATTGTCGCCGCCTTTCCAACCCAGTGGCAGAGACTCTTTGACCCAGGCTAAGGAAATGATAGCGATCGCCTTTGAACGCGGCCATAACCGTTTTGATTGGCTGCACCAGCGCTTAGACGGTACGGATTTTCCGGCAGAAGTCGTGCTGACAATCATCCAAGTTGGAAATGAAAGCGTTATTCAAGCAGTTGTCCAAGATTTAACCGATCGCAAACTTGCAGAAGCAATATTAGTGCGATCGGAACAAGCCCTCAGACAGCAAGCTCAGAGAGAACAACTGCTAAATCAAATTGCAAACCAAATCCGCAATTCTTTAGATTTAGACACAATTTTAGAAACCGCCGTTCAAGAAATTCGCAATCTGATGCAGCTAGATTGGTGCGTCTTCATTTGGTATCGGCCAAATAGCCAGCATCCTATGTGGGATACAGTCTGCGAAGCGAAAAATCCAGCTTTACCAAGTTTAATTGGTTCTTATGCGGTTGAGGAGCAATCTAGCCCTATGGTGCAGCAGATTTTGCGGCTGGAAATCCTGCGATTAGATGATGTCGGCAGTCTAGGCGACTTAGAAGTGCGCCAGATTTACCAGGCTTTTGGAATTAATTCTGTACTGTCGCTGCCAGTTCAAACTACTTCAGGCGATATTGGGGTGATTTGCTGCTATCAGGCTGCTGAAGCCCGAAATTGGAGCGATTCGGAAGTGGAATTGATGCAAGCGGTAGCGGCTCAAATTGCGATCGCGATCGACCACGCCGAACTGTACGATCGAACCCGCACAGCGGCCCGATTAGCTCAAGCTCAAACTCAACAGCTAGAACAAACTTTGCACCAACTCCAGCGCACCCAAACTCAATTAATTCAAAGTGAAAAAATGTCTAGTTTGGGACAGTTAGTCGCAGGTGTCGCCCACGAAATTAACAACCCGGTTAATTTTATCTACGGCAATCTCAGCTACACCAGCGAATACACAGAAAATTTGCTAAAAATCCTGCAACTTTACCAGCAGGAATACCCGCAGCCTAGCGCCATAATTTTAGATGCAAGAGAAGACTTTGAAATTGATTATCTTGTTGAAGATTTACCGAAAATTTTAGCATCTATGAAAGTCGGAGCCGATCGCATCCGCGACATAGTTTTGAGCCTGCGGACTTTCTCAAGACTTGACGAAGCCGAAATGAAACAAGTGGACATTCACGAAGGCATCGAAAGTACGCTAATGATTTTGCAAAACCGCCTGAAAAACAAACTCGACCGCCCGCCAATTAATATTATTAAAGAATACGGTAACTTGCCTTTAGTGGAATGTTATCCCGGTCAGTTAAATCAAGTATTTATGAATTTGTTGACCAATGCGATCGACGCCGTGGAAATGGAGATGAATAAACCCGATCGCACGGCAAAAAATCTGGCAATTACAATTCGCACCGAAGTAACCGATAATAACTGCGTGGCGATGCGGATAGCTGACAGCGGCCCAGGGATGACCGAAGACGTAAAACGGCGCTTGTTCGACCCATTTTTTACCACAAAACCCATCGGCAAAGGCACAGGCTTAGGATTGGCAATTTCGCATTCTATTATCGTAGAAAAACACGGCGGCGAGCTTGACTGCAATTCTGTATTAGGAGAAGGTTCCGAATTTGCGATCGAGATTCCGCTGCGGCAAAAAAGAAATTAACGAGTTATATCAAATCCGTTTGCATCGGAATGATATAAACGGAGAATATGGAGAATATGGAGGAGACTGCACGTGCCGTGTCCCTACTGCGATCAATTGTAGGGACACGGCACGTGCAGTCTCCTCGCTTGTCATTCCGGCGCAGCCGGAATTGATATAGCTAAAACAATTAATTTTATTGTATTTACCTTCTTCCTTCTTCCTTATTTTATAACTTTTTTGTAAACCCGATCGCACCTTAGCGTCTCCACACCCGTTGTCGGCAGATAGCCGTTATTTTCATACATTTTCACAGCTTCTTTGAGAACGCTAGCAGTTTCTATCCAGATTTCATCAAAGCCGCGAGTGATAATTGTACTTTCCAATTCTTGCAGTAAAAATTTCCCCAAACCTTGTCCCCTAGCTGCTGGCAAAATATACATTTTGCGAATTTCCACAGCATTCTTGCCGCGCTCAATGGGATAGTAACCCGCCGTACCGACTATTTGATCCTGCCGTTCAACTACCCAAAATTCCCCGCCTTTATTGTGATAGTGCAGTTCTACATCATAAACATCTCGATCTGCCCCGTGAGGTTCACATTTTAAACCGTACTCTGCTAAAACATCCCGAATTAAATGGAAAGCCTCAGCGCGATCGCGCGTTTCCCAGGAACGAATGAAAAAATCCAGATGTTGGGTTTTCATGGGTTGTTGCAACTTATATTATTTTTTCGACTTTAGCAACCGTAAAATTACTGATTTTCTCGCATTTGACAGTCGTTAAATGCACCCAACTTTTAACTGTGAATTCTCGGTTCAGGATAAAGAGTTGCCAGCAACTCACTTTCTACCAATGATAATTCCTCCAGTCGCTCAATCACAAGAGCGCGATCGAAATAAGTTGTTGCCAAAATCCAATATACCCCGTAATGGCGGGCTTCCGAAGCCATCAAACTGCGGTAAAACTTAGCTAATTCCGCATCAGGACAATGCTCGCCCAGCAGCCCCAGCCGTTCGTGACTCCGCGCTTCAATCAAACCAGAAACCAACAAAGAATCCAAAAGTCTCTCCGGTTCCTGCCTGCGAATGTGGGCGGACAAACCGGCACCGTAGGGAGGCGCCGCCAAAGGGCCCAAAGCGATGCCGCGCTCTTCCAACCGCTGGTTGACTTGCTCGAAATGCTCTAATTCTTCGCGGGCGATGGCGGTTAGCATCCTCACCAATTTTTCCCGTGCTGGGTAGCGAAACATTAAATTCAACGCTACTCCCGCCGCTTTCCGCTCGCAGTGGGAATGATCTAATAAGATGGTATCAAAATGGGCGATCGCCTGTTCGACCCAAGCTTCCGAAGTCGGCTGTTTCAAAAACTTAATAGTTGGTAGTGTCATTAGTCATTAGTCATTAATCATTAGTATTGTAGGGTGCGTCAGGTGAGAATGTTTAGTCACATTGATGATGATTTCGCCTGACGCACCCTACTGCTGATGAGAGATGCGGACTGAAGTGCTCACTACAAACCTATTTAATCGCAGTCATTCCAGCGGAAATCATAACTATGTATTCAGATTTTACACAACTTTTCAAACACCCCATACATATCACCAGCAAACTTTTTCGGATTCCACAGCGGCGACAAATTGGCTGCGTCTTTAGACTTAACCAACTGTGCTTTAATTGCATTTCTAAATTCACCATCTTTACCCAATTTTACACCCAATTCCACATATTCCGCCCAAGACCAAGCCGCGCCAGTTTCCATCCCCAAAACCTGCAAAAACGAATAACCCATTCTCGACAAAAATTGCTCTCCGGTACGAGTCACCACAGGCAAATTAAACCACAAAGCCTCTAAAGTGTGAGTTCCTCCATTGTAAGGATAAGAATCCAACAAAACATCTGCCAGCAAATAGACAATTCTGTGTTCTTCCTCCGTAGCAAATCTAGGCAGAAACTTAATCCGATGCTTGCTGACTCCTTCAGCTTCGCAAGCTTGGTGATACGCACCCTCAAACACCGCAGCATCGCCCAAAGCTTTGTGAATTAAGATACTGTTCGGCACTTGTTTGAGAATCGCAACTTGTGCTTTTACTAAGTCGGAATTGAATTTTCTGCCGGGAGCGACGCACAGGTAAACAATCTGATCCAAACCGATCCGATTCGACTTTCTTAATACCGCTGGATCTACTCCATACCTCTGAAAACCTGACACCGCAACAAACGAATCTGGCATCCTAATTAACTGCTCGTCATAATATTTTTCCCTACCTGCTGGGTGCGAGTGCCAGTCTGTGAGAAAATAATTTTCTGAGGATATGTAAGGAGCATCAAATCCGAGCCAAGAAATACAAACTGGCGCGGGTTTTTGGTAGAGAATCTCAGCGTGAACTGGTACACTGAGAGAATCTAAATCGACTAAAACATCTAATTCATCTTGCTGAATTTGGTTGACAATTTCTGCGGAATTGGCAAGTCCGCTGGGGTAATTTTGCGGGAAAGTCAGTTTGCCGAAACTGGCAAATTGCTGAGTGCGATCGTCGGGAGTAATTCTTTCAGAAGCGTATAAATACACATTAGGCGTGATGTCGGACAATTCGCGAATGATGTCAGCGCTGCACCAACCTACAGAATGGCGGCTGAAGTGATTGGACAAAAAACCGATTTTTAACTGACTACCTGGGGCTTTTGGTTTGTAACTGTAATTTGCGGGTTGAGAAAAATTAGGTTTGATACATTTTTCGATGTACTTTTGGGCAATTAATCTGTAAAGTTTAGAGTTGGCTGCCAAGTCATCTCGCACATAGGGTGTGCTGAATAAGAAGTTTGCATAAAGCGATTTAATTTCTACCGAACTCGCCGTTTCTAAGTTATTCTGCAAGTACAATTCTAGTTCTAAAAATCGATCGCCCGCAATTTGATTCAATCCTGAGACTTGATAGGTGCTGACGAAGTAAATCGCCGTCATAATCGGATCGGTTTCGGCACACATTTGGCTGTATTTGTGAACAGCTTGCCGCGCGGCTGCTAAATCGCTAGTATCTCTGAGGATGCCGCACAAATGTTGGTGGGCTGCAATAAAATCCGGTTTAATTTCTAGGGCTTTTTGCAGGTTGGGTATCGCCTCTTTAAACTTGCCCTGGTGGCGCAAAATTATGCCAATTTGACAGTATGCTTCGGGTAAATCGGGTTTGAAAGCGATCGCCCGTTGCCATGCAGCCACAGCCTCATCTAACTTCCCTTGCCGCGCTAATTTATCGCCTAAATTTATGTGAAAATCTACCTGAGCCAGATGGGGATTGAGTTCGAGAGCTTTTTGCTCGTATGCGGACGCTGCATCCGACTGCCCTTGTTGCTTGAGTGCGCCTGCCAAATTCCAGTAAGCAGCAGCCAAAGTTGGTTTAAGTTCGATCGCCTTTTGGTAATTGACAATCGCCTCCAACAAATGCCCTTGCTTGTAGAGCATACTCCCCAAATTAGCATAGGCCTCAGCAAAATCGGGATTCAGGGCGATCGCCTCCGAATAAAACCGCATCGCTTCCTCAATTTGCCCGCTTGCTTGCTGCACGTTACCCATTGTCACGTAAGCCGCCGCCCAATCCGGTTGCAATTCCAGAGCTCGGCGACAAGCAGCGACGGCTGCTGCTAAATTGCCTTGGGAGTAATAGGTTTCTGCAACGACAGTCAGCGATGCAGCATCTTCAAATTGGGGTGTTTCTGATTGGTTGCGAAAATCGGAATTCATTTGGCGGCCTATCTGTGCTATCAAGTTAAAGGTTGAATCTAGATTAATTTGCAGAGTAGCAGTTTTAGCGGAACTACGGGCGATCGTCACAGAGAATTTATGAGCGACAAGCAAGCTTTAGGGCGCCAACATCACATCAAGTGGAAACCAAACCTTATGCTGGGGATACTCTTGTTAGCCTTGGCAATCCCCTTACCCTTTGCCCAAAAGACTCTCGCACAACAGCAAACAGCCAACTTTCGGCAGCGAGTATTTCAAACAGCGCTTTATTTCACCTTATATTTTGAGGGTGGCTTCAGCAATCACCCCGCAGATAAGGGCGGTAGAACTTATCGGGGCATCCTGCAAACAGAATACGACTCCTACCGCTACAGTCGCGGGCTGCCGCCCCTCGACGTGACGCAGATGTCGGAAGCAGAGCTCCTAGAAATTTATAAATATTACTGGGATTCGAGCCTTTCGGGCACGATGCAGCCCGCTTTGGCGATCGTCATGTTTGACACTGCTGTTAATTTCGGCATCAACAATTCTATTACATTTTTGCAGCAAGCTTTAGGATTGCCGCAAAGCGGCATTTTTGACGCGCGCACCAGGGAAGCGCTGAAAGCCGCTAACAACAAAAATACAGCGCTGCAAATGATTAACGAACGGATTATTTACCGCTACAAACGGGTGCAGGAAGATCCGAGTCAAATGGCTTTTTTTCGGGGGTGGTTGAGCCGCGATTACAGTTTGTGGGGCTACGTGAATAAGATTAAAAATTAAGAAAAGACGGCGGTTGAAACCGCCCAGTCTTCTTTTGCCCAAGTCCTGATTAAAAAAAATCGTGAATTGACATTAACACATCAACCATTTGTCAAGTCAATTGAGTTCATAAAATTCACGATCTTGATTCATAAAAGTCATATTTATCAAGATATATTTCAAAACTTTAAAAATTTCCTAAATTTAAACTAAACCGTCTATAACAGAAATATAAAAATAAAATGCGTAGCTGCTGTACAAGTAACTTAAGCCAGGAAACTATGACGGTAGAAGAAGCAATCATTTTTTTGGACAATCTGGTATACGAGCAAACTGAAAAACGCCTAACTCGGTTGCAACAGGCGATAATTCGAGGCGTTGTAGAGGGTTTGACGTACCAAGAAATCAAGGAAAACGATCCGATCGCCCGCGGTTACACAGTGTGCTACCTGGGGCGGTATGTCGGCTACAACTTGTGGAAAGACCTCACCAAGGTACTGAAGCAAGCAGAAATTATTGGACAAGAAGAAAGAGTCGTCGGAGCAAATCTTTGGGACTGCATCATGAGAACTGTACAAAAAGGCACACCACCAGCTAAATCTGCCGATCCGATCTTGCAAAAGCTGCTGCGGATGCGTTACCGAATCAGAGAACACTTAGTCAGCACCGAGTACAGCGATACGTATTTGGCTGAAGATGAAAATTTGCCCGATCGACCTTTGTGCCTCGTCAAGCGCCTGAAAAGCCAGTCAGAGAAAACCAGCAAGCTATTCGATATAGAAACGCGGGTGTTATATCGCCTCGGCCAAAACGATCGGATACCAGAATTGCTAGCTCGCTTTGAAGAAGACGGATATTTTTATTTAGTCTATCAATTCATCGAAGGGCAACCCATTTATCAAGAACTCATCGAAGGTCAACCCTGGGAAGAACATCAAGTTATTGCTTTGTTGAAAGATATCTTAGAAGTGCTGGTTTTCGTTCACAAACAAAATGTAATTCACCGCGATTTGCACCCTCAAAACTTAATCAGGCGCGCATCAGACGGCAAGATTGTATTAATTGACTTTGGGGCAGTTAAAGAAATCAACACCTCGGAAAATAGCATCGGTCAAACCAAATCGCGCGGCGGTGGCACTCAGCAAGAGTACATTCCCCCCGAACAAGCCATCGGCTCGCCGAAATTTTGCAGCGACATCTATGCTGTCGGGATCATCGGCATTCAAGCCTTGACAGGGATGCGGCCCAAACAACTCAGAGTCGATAATTTAGGCAATCTCATTTGGCAGAAAAATGCAACTGTCACCCCCGAGTTTGCTCGCGTTTTAGACCAGATGGTGCTGTACGCTTTCCCCCAGCGTTACCCCTCAGCAACCGAAGCAATGCTCGCACTTCAACAGTTGGGAGTCAGTAGTCATTAGTCAGTAGTCATTAGTCCTGCCGTCATTAGTCAGTAGTCAGTAGTCAGTAGTCAGTAGTCATTAGTTAAAGAACGAAACCCAAGACCATTGATGTGAGATTTGATACCAAATCCGGCTTTAATACTCCCCTCTTTAGTCCGCTTGGAGTGGACTTTGTTTATGTAGACGCGGTTTCAACCGCCGAGTCTTATTTTTTGTGCCGTTAGCGCAGCCCGTCCCTGCGGAGTCTACGCCAATCAAGTCGATCGCACAATCCGCTACCATTACCCCTCGAACGACTGAGTACAAACACTCGGCTGGGTGAATTAATCGGGCGATCGCTAATTTTCCCACAAGAAGGAAAAAGGCTGACAACTGAAGGCTGAAGGAATTTTTTGTTTTAACTAACAATCAAGAAAACTTATTGAATTCTGATGAATGCTTTCTAGATAAGAGCCTGCGACTTTCAGTTGACACTCTCTCTTAAGTTAGATAAGATAATTAGTATTTTATGGTGAGCAAGCAAGTTTAACAATATCTTCAGCAGCTTTGTATAGCTGGTAACAATATAAGTACAGTGTTGATTGTTACCTTTGATACGTAGTAACCCACATAATTTGAGGGAGCGAGAAATTGAAAATTTTTCAACGAGTACAACGAGTGCAGCCGCCCTCAACCCCTATTGTTGCACTTCAGTCTTTTGCTAAAAAAGCTGGTATTGCAGTAATCGCGATCGGCTGTACAGTCATTTTGGGTTGGATATTCGACCTGCAACTCTTAAAAAGCATTCTGCCCGGACTCGTGACAATGAAAGCCAATACAGCCGTCTGCTTTATTTTGGGCGGGCTTTCTCTGTTCGTCCAACAGCGCAGCCACAGCGAATTAACAACAAGAAAACATCAAAAAAACTATAACTTTTTAAGTGGTAGCAGTTCATTTTTACTTATATTAATTAGCCTCCTCACCCTAGTCCAATATAGCTTTAATTTAGACTTAGGCATCGACCAACTGCTATTTAAAGAAGGTTACACCCTGACAAGCCTCTCAACACCGGGACGCATGGCACCAAATACTGCTGGTGCTTTTTTATTGCTGGGAACAGCCCAGTTGCTGCTGTCAGAACGCCGCCCTAAATACCTCCAGGTTCAAATCTTAAGCTGTTGTGCATTTTTAATTGCATTTCTGGGTTTTATCGGTTACATCTACGGCAAAGCTTTATTTTACCAAATTGGCGATCGTACAGGAATGGCTTTGCACACTTCCGCAGCATTTATGTTGCTGAGCCTCGGCATTTTATTTGCCAATCCCGAGCGAGGATTGATAGCAGTAATTGCCAGCGATCGCGCGGGCGGCGTTATGGCGAGGCGCTTGTTGCCGCAAGCGATCGTTATCCCGCCTTTAGCGGGTTATTTCATCATTTCAGGAGATCGATTTCAAGCCTACGAACCCGAGCTAGGACTATCGCTGTTAAGCGTATTGAACGTAATTATTTTTACAGTTCTGATTTGGCAGAATGCGAAAACTCTCTGCACCGCAGACCGGAAGCGCTATCGAGCCCAACAGGGACTGATCAAAGCTAAATCCGACTTAGAAACTCAAGTTGAGAAACGGACTCTCCAACTGCAACTCGTCAACGAGCAATTGCAGCAGCAAATTCTCGACTCTCAAGCAACAGAGCAGGTGCTCCAAAAAAACTATAACCTGTTGCTGACAGTTATAAACAGTACGCCGACAGCCCTATTTGTCAAAGATATTCAGGGCCGATACATGATGCTCAACGCTGCGGGAGCGAGTATAATTGGCAAGTCTTTTGATGAGATTATCGGCAGAGATGACAGCGAGTTATTTCCGCCGGAAATTGCGGGCAATATTCGCAAAACCGATCGCCCACTTATGACAGCGGGAACAACGCAAGTGATGGAAGAAGAACTGCCAGTCCAAGGAAAATTGCGGACATTTCTTTCGACAAAAAGCGCTTACCGGGACGGGCAAGGAAATATCAGCGGTATAGTTAGCATCGCGCGGGATATTACTGAGAGCAAACAAGCCGAAATCGCCAACAGAAGTCTGGCAGCAATTCTGGAAGCAACGCCGGATTTTGTAGGTATCTGCGACCTCGAAGGACAGGCTGTTTACATCAACAAAGCAGGCAGAAAAATGATGGGTATCGACGAAAACGAAGATATATCTCACAGACAAGTTGGAGAATTCTCGGCAGCGTCAGCCCGCAGCACATTGAAAGGCGCGATCGCCACCGCTATTTCTGAGGGCGTTTGGAGCGGAGAAACAACCTTCGTGTCAGCATCGGGCCTCGAAATTCCCGTCAGCCAAGTCATCATCTCCCACTCAGCACCAGACGGCCAACTCGAATACATTTCAACGATCGCCCGCGACATCAGCGATCGCAAACAAGCTGAACAAGCGCTGCAACTTTCTCAAGCTCGTTTCGCCGGCATTGTAGAAATTGCCGACGACGCGATTATTTCCGTAGATGCTGACCAAAAAATTATCCTGTTCAACCAAGGTGCAGAACAGATTTTTGGGTGGAATGCTGCGGAGGCGATCGGGCAATCCCTGAACCTGCTGTTGCCCGAAGCTTTTGTCGCGACTCACAGCCACCTCGTCAGTAATTTCGGCGTCGCTGTTAAACAAGCCCGAAAAATGGGCAACCGCAAAGAAATTTTAGGGCGCCGCCGAGACGGTACGGAATTTCCCGCCGAAGCTTCTATTTCCAAACTCGAAGTTGCAGGCGAAATCCTATTCACAGCTATTTTGCGCGACGTGACAGCCAGCCGAGAAGCCGAAGAATTGGTGCGTCTGAGCGAGGAAAGATACCGATCGCTGGCAATGGCCACCGCACAGATGGTTTGGATGACAGACGCTAACGGAATCGCCGAGAGACCTCAGCCTGATTGGATAGCTTATACGGGCTTGAGTTCTCAAGACAAGGACTACTGGATAAAATCAGTGCACCCAGAAGATCGCGATCGCACAATACAAGCTTGGATGCGCGCAGTCGAAGCAAAAAGTCTCTACGAAGTCGAGCACCGCTTGCGGGCCGCAGACGGCAGCTACAGACACTTTTGGGTGCGCGCCGTCCCCGTTTTGGAAGCCGGCGGCAGTATTCGCGAATGGGTGGGAACTCACACCGACATTAGCGATCGGGTGCAAGTTTTGGCAACGATGGAACAATCAGCCGCACAATATCGATCCCAAGCAGTCCAGCTCGAAAAAGCTCTCCGCGACTTGCACCAAGCTCAAACTCAACTAATCCAAACCGAAAAAATCTCTTCACTCGGCCAGCTAGTCGCCGGAGTCGCCCACGAAATTAACAACCCGATTAGCTTCATTTACGGCAACATCACCCACGCCAGCGAATACACCACAGACTTGCTCAGTTTGCTCCACCTTTACCAGGAAAAATACCCAAATCCCCTCCCGGAAATTGCCGAAGCAACGGAAGATATGGAAATCGACTTCTTAATGGCCGACTTTCCGAAGATTTTGGAATCAATGAAAGTAGGAGCCGATCGCATCCGCGACTTAGTTGTATCCTTGCGGAACTTTTCGCGACTCGACGAATCGCAGATGAAGCTAGTAGACATTCACGAAGGAATCGACAGCACTTTGCTAATTTTGCAGCACCGACTCAAAGCTAATGCAGGTCGTCCGGCTATTAAGATTATCAAAGAATACGGCAACTTTCCAAAAGTCGAGTGCTATCCAAGTCAGCTCAATCAAGTATTTATGAATCTTATAGCAAATGCGATCGACGCCCTGGAAGAATACAACAGCCAGCGTTCTTCCCAAGAAATATATGCTCATCCCAACACAATTCGGATTAGCACCAGCGCGAATTCAGACACAGCAACAATTCGGATAGCCGACAGCGGGATGGGAATGAATCAAGAAGTCATTAGCAAGTTGTTCGACCCATTTTTTACTACTAAACCAGTCGGTAAAGGCACCGGATTGGGACTGTCAATCAGCTATCAGATTATAGTGGAAAAACACCAAGGCAAATTGCAGTGTGTTTCCGCGCCCGGAGAAGGTGCAGAGTTTATCCTAGAGATTCCGATTTCCCAGAAAGTATTAGCAGTGGCGACGGAAAACATAAAGGAAATGGTCATTAGTCATTAGTCATCAGTCATTAGTCATTAGCATTTTGTAGGGGCGGGTTTAGCTAAGGATATATGATACAAATGACTAAAAAAAGGGCAAAACCCGCCCTCTTTCTCTTTCTCTTTCAGTCATGAGTCATTAGTTTCTGAGAGTCGCGCATGGGGCGAGAAACCCGGTTTCTACTCTTTCTTTCTCTTTCAGTCATGAGTCATTAGTTTCTGAGAGTCACGCATGGGGCGAGAAACCCGGTTTCTACGAGTTTTGGCTTGAGTGACGAGAAATATACGCAGAAACCGGGTTTCTGAGGTACTTCTTCAGTCGGCGTCCGGCGTACTACCCTTCGGGAAGGCTAACACGTTTGTGTAGGCGCGGTTTCAACCGCCGTCTGCATCTCATCCCCGTCGCTCGATCGCCCAAAATCGCAATAATTCTTTACAATAACAGAGTAAATATAATTATTCACTTAAAAAAACCCCTTGAAAATGCCCGTAAACCAACTTTCTGTAACCACAGCCTCCACCCAGACACCAACACTCGACTTTGACATAGCCATCGTCGGAGGCGGCATAGTCGGCGCTACCTTAGCCTGCGCCCTCAAAGATTCAGGATTAAAAATCGCCATAATTGAAACCCAACTCCCCGCAGCAGCAGCAGCCAAAAAACAAGCCTATGCAATTACCCTACTGTCGGGAATGATTTTAGAAGGTATCGGCGTGTGGGAGCAAATATTGCCAAAAATCACCACCTTCGAGCAAATTAGCCTCTGCGACGGCGACTATCCCGGTGTCGTCGAATTCCACCGCCCAGACTTGGGAAATACTGGCAAATTGCCGGTACCAAAAACAGCTTTAGGTTACGTTGGCGAGCACCGAGTCATGCTGTCAGCTTTGCAGGAATCTTTGGCAAAAAACCCAAATTTTAATTGGGTTTGTCCTGCGGAAGTAGTCGAAGTAAAATATTTAACTAATTCGGCTGAAATTCTTATCAAACAAGACGGCGAAACTCGCACAATTCGCACTAAATTATTAGTTGCCGCCGACGGTTCGCGATCGCGCATTCGCACCGAAGCCAACATCAGCACGCGCGGCTGGAAATACTGGCAATCCTGCATTGCTATCACCATTAAAGCAGAAAAACCGCACAACGATATCGCTTTTGAGCGCTTTTGGCCGAGCGGCCCGATGGGAGTCTTACCATTACCTGGGAACCGCTGTCAAGTAGTTTGGACAGCACCCCACGCGGAGGCAAAAGATTTGCAGTCAATGGACGAAACAGAGTTTTTGACTTTGTTGGAACAACGCACGGGCGGGATTTTGGGCAGTTTGGAGTTGGAGAGCGATCGCTTTTTGTTCCCGGTGCAGTTAATGCAGAGCGATCGCTACGTTTTGCCCAGATTAGCGCTAATTGGCGATGCAGCCCACTGCTGCCATCCCGTCGGCGGCCAGGGATTGAATATGGGCATTCGGGATGCTGGGGCGATCGCCCAAATCTTGCAGCAAGCGCACCAAAAAGGCGAAGATATCGGCGATTTGCGAGTATTAAAAAGGTATCACAACTGGCGAAAAAAAGAAAATTTAATCGTGTTAGGATTTACCGATTTTCTAGACAGATTATTTTCCAATACATGGCTGCCAATTGTTGCATTTCGCCGCTTCGGATTGTGGTGTTTGCGAACAATTCCCCCAGTCCGATTTGTATCCTTGCGGCTGATGACCGGCTTAATGGGTCGCCCGCCAGAATTAGCCAAAAATTAGATTAAGACGGCGGTTGAAACCGCGCCTACAAAAACGATGTCCGCCTCCGCGGACTGAAGAAATAATGTAATTTCACCCCCCCGGTCTTCAACCCGCGGAGGCGGGTTTTGTTTGTGTAGACGCGGTTTCAACCGCCCAGTCTTCTCTTCAAAAAGTCTCGTTTCCAGTTGGATCTGGGATTGGGTCGCTCAGACCTAGCTTCTGATAGCGATAGGAGGCGACAACCGGGTAAACAATGCCGCGTAGCCGATTTATTGCACCAACCGGACGATGGACTGCTAGACCGTTCCAAGGAGAAAATCGCAGGTTTTCACAGAAATCGTATTGTTTCTCAAAATTAATGATTTGATGCTTGACGGTGAGACGACCTACTGTGAAGAAAGGAGATTCGCTTTCCTTCCAGGTAATCGTGGTATCGTCGATCGACATCTTGGAGTTGGTTTGGAATTGAATGCCAAAGTCCCAACAAAATTGAGCATCAGGTTGGAGAAGGGCTTGAATGATGTCCTCCCGGTAGTAATTGTCGAGTTGACTCGGATCTAAACCTAAAGCTTTGGCGCGATCGCTAAAAGGAAGTTTAGGAATCCCAGGTCGAGACTGAGATAAAATCTTGTTGTGCGGCGGTTCGCCTGAAACTGGAGTAAACGCATATTTAATCACAGCCGGATATTCGACAGGAACTAGACTCGTTTTGGAAGCATCAAAATCGGGTTTGAGACCCAAAGCAGAGGCTGAACTGCTCCAATATCGTTCTGTTAGTAAACTTTTCGGAGTCGAACTCGTACCCTTGAGGAGTGCTAAGAATTGCCTCGGATGTTGATACAGCCACTTCTTTGTTGCCTCCTTCGACTCAACGACGGCAGAAAAAAAGCCGTAGTAATCTTTGATGTTTTCAACAAAGAAAAACGCTGAATTATGAACGATAAGATCCTGGGTTTTCGACTCATAGCTTTGCACAAGCCGTTCCCCTTCAACTCCCATCACTTTCACTGCCATTGAGCGGGTGTCAGGTTCGCAATCATTTTTGGGTTGGAAAGCCCCGTTGGCAAATCGCAGCCAAACAGGATATTGCTTGGGCAAAGACAGCAAGCCTTGCTTAAGGGAAATAGCATTGAGTTGCGAAGAAGTCAACGAGGCGCGTTTGTTCAATTCACGTTTAATCGCTTCCTCATCAAAGTCAAAGATTTCGAGAGTTCCTTTAACAGCAGCGTGGCTTTTGGTGTGAGTATCTCGCAGCGCCCGCTCCTTGTCCTTATAAAGATTATCCATGCGGATATTGGTTTGCTCGACTAGGCGATCGCAATATTCGCGTTCATTCTGTTCGGGATATTCTGTAAACAACTTATTGCTCATATTTTCCTTGATGCGTTTGCTGATTAAACGGGTTGCCAATTGTAGCGGTAAAACGAAATTCGATAGTTTTTACCTTGAGGAATGTTGCGGTGCACCACCTCAGAAAGCGTTTTGGTATTGTGAATAATTTCCCAGCCCACAGGCGAAAAAGTTTCTGGATTGAAGATATTTTCTGCTAATAAAGGATTGGTGAACGCTTGAGAAAACGCATCAATTCCGATTAATCGTCCCACTAAAGGAGGTAGGGCTGAGTTGGGACGCAAATCTTCGGCATAGAGTCCGACATAAAGCTCAATATTGTCTACGTGTCCGTACAAACTTTTTAGTTCTCGTTGAACTCTTTTATTGCCACTAATCTGATCAAAATCGGTGACGCGGGGATACTTGCACAACTCGCGATAATCGTTGTAGCTTCTCAGTTTTGATTGACGAGCCATGCGAATACTGGCTAACTCGGTTGGTAACAGAAATTCAGGCGTATTGAATAAACTCAGTTGCGCGGCGGGTTGGGAACAACTTTCTTCAAAGATGCCTCCTAACCCCTTGCTGATAATCATGTTGTTGTTCCACATGGAGGCAGGCATGGGTACTGTCTCCTCGTTGTGAATGAGAGTATCAGGCAACATACTGTGCCAGCGGTAGACCAAACTAAATTCTACCGACATCCAATTATGGCGATACCATTTTTCATTAGTGAAGGCCTGTGGATCGGTGAAGAATTGGAAGTGATAGGGAGTAATGTGGTTGATGTAATCTTCTAACACAATCCTGAGAAATTCAACTACTACAATGTTTCTGGCAGTTTGGAACAGACGTTCATCATCCCAGGCTGGATAGTTTTCTGCTAAGATGTCGCACACGCGATTGTGTTCTCTCAAGCAAAGAACGTTCAGCATGACATAGCCAATTTGCACGTTTGCCCGTTCTAATTCAATCCCCATCGCGAATAATTTTTGTTTTTTTTCGTGAGAGAATGTCTCGGATTTTGGGATGGAATTTTCGGTGTAAAGATGAGGTAATTCGGCGAATTCTTCTTTGGCTCGTCCCTCCTCATCGTAGTAGAACGGAGGATATTCTTCACCATTAATAAATTGGCTTTTCATCTTGCCGCCTTTGTGCGATCGCAACATCTGTGTAATCTTGGGGTTCAACCCATAGACATTACACAGATCGATATGGTGGTTGGAAGTATTTTTACGGTGATCGTCGCGGGCTGTACGCAGAAAGCTATCGGTGAACCACTGCACAAAATAGGGAAACATTAGTGAAGATTTGGGCGAGTATTGTGTCTCCCCGTCTTTGCGATACAAAATTTCCAAATCCTTAATCGGCGGCAGATTTTTCTCAAACTCTTCGGTAGGCGCTAAATTAATGCCGACGTAATTTTCATTGGTCAAGGGTTTCCAATCTAAAGGCGGCAACTGGAGTCCAGAGTACGAGCGATCGATCAATGAATCCCAAGATGTGTAGGGAGACATAGTGCTAAACTGATAGGGACGAACCGGAATCTTATTGATGGCATTGTTAATCAGCGTTTTATTGACTTTTTTCGCAAGACCTGAATTGTTTTGAATAAAGCTCCAAATTGGCTTTAAGCCAGTTAAAGCTGCCGTCTCCAGTTTGTTTTTAAATCCGTCCCGTGAAGTATCTCTTTTGCTTGCCATGATGGTTTTTCTTTCTCGGTATTTTCCGGTTCTACGTGGTGATGCTGCTAAGTTTTCACATTCTCGGTATTGCTCGATTCTAGGTGGTGATGCTGCTAAGTTTTCAGATTGTGAAGCAGTCTTTTCAGCCTGCTGGATGGAATCAAGTCTTGGGAGAAGTCGTTGTAGATTTTGGGGGCGGTAATCCTGGCGGGTTTGCCACCGCAAGATCGTGCTTTCATGCAGTTCTTCAATTACATCGCTCACTTCACGCAACTTGATTCCTGCTAATTTAAAAACCCCTGGATCGTTATTAAAGTCACACTCATAATTAGGATTAATACCTGTTGGAATGACGCTAGGATCGAATTCTAGCCCCAGTCCCAGGTTACGGGTTGAATCCAACATCCACTGCAAGGCGGCATCTGATAACCCGCTGTGTTCTTTTGTTCCACCGCCGACGCAGCCGTGTTCGCCGGGAAACCAAACTTGAATTACCCGCTGGT
Organism: Cyanobacteriota bacterium; assembly: GCA_025362325.1. Taxonomy (GTDB): domain Bacteria; phylum Cyanobacteriota; class Cyanobacteriia; order Cyanobacteriales; family Microcoleaceae; genus Microcoleus. The sequence continues at coordinate 22,195 of JANYGO010000265.1, forward strand.
TGTCAGCATCAGGATGCTTTTTCATGGGAGTTACGTCGAAAGCTTCGCGGATTTCGTCGATCGCCACGGCGTGCAAGGCATTCTGAATCCCTTTATTTAAAGTTGTGTCGTGAAATCTGTAGCGCTTGTTGAGTTGTTCGTGAACCTGCTTGAAGGCTGGTACACCAGGAATTCCCAGGGAACCGACGGTATCGAAACAACCAATCAAGGTAATCGGGACACGATCGCCATAGGTGTCGCGGTAATCGGCAGCCATTTTATCTCGCGGTTTAACGTCTCGATGACGGTAAAGCTCGTAAGCTTCGTGGGTTTTAGTCACATGAGGGCGCGATAGAAGACCAGCGCAATAAATCATTCCCGCTAGACTTCTGACGGTGTAAGCACCGCGACTGAACCCGAATAGATAAATTTCGTCACCATCTACATAGTTGAGACTGAGGAACCGATAGGCATCCTCAATGTTGCGATCGATTCCGAGTCCCGTGGCTCCGCCTAAAATCTTTTGACTCTCGGTGCCAATGCCCTCGTCATAAAACACGATCTGTGGAACTCCATCACTTGCGATCGGTTTCACAGATTGAGCCAGCTTAACTACATTGCTTGGGTAAGGACTCGATAGCTGTTGCCAAGTTCCATCACAGCAAATAACCAGACGTTTCATGTTCCACCTCAAAAGCTTTCACTCGGCGTAGCGTGCATTGCAACGCATCTTACCAGTTGAGTAGCTGCGTAAGCCTATTTATTTTACCAAGTAATTAACTGTTTTAAGAAAAACTTTAAAACCTGAAAAATGACCGACTGACCGCAATAGTCTAAACCGCTATTTATACCACTTCAAAAAAATCATGCAACTGTAGGAAAGCTGCAAACCCTTATGTGATATCATTTCCTGTAGATCGATGGATTGCAATGCGTAAAGTTCGATTTTTCGGACAGGAGTCCTTTGAATTTGCGGACTGGAGTCCGCACTACAAACAGTTTTTGATTGCGGTCAATCTACCGGACACGATATGATATGTCATTCCCAATTTCAAATCGCAAATCCAAAATCAAAAATGGTATGAGCCTGCGAGTATAAATGGTTAAGCCTCCCATCATCGCATTCTTTTTTCCAGGAGAAACTGCAACTGAGCTTGCAATCATAAATCTCAACCAGGATAAATTGGAAATAGGCTGAAAGCAATGATTGTCAAAGGTGAGCAGGTAAGAGTTACTTTCCTATCGTTTACGATCGATTAACCGCAATAAAATTCGTTCGTAGTGCGGACTTAAGTCCGCAGAATTTTGCGTATTCTTGTGGGCACGCGCGATCCGTTTTTGTTAGAATAATCGACCCGACACGATATTATATCGTGTCCGCTCGATTGACAACGATAAAATTAGTTCGCGCCTGCGGACTCCATTCCGCAACCGAGCCGGACTAAAGTCCGCACTACGAACAGTTTTTGCTTTTGAAATTTTGACACGGAAATAGGAGACTTCGATCCGCTTGCAGGGGTTTTCGGAAGAGTCAAGAAAGCATTCATTTACTTGACTCTTATAGTTGCAAATAATCCCAGCAAAAAGGGATGAATGCAAGTTGGTTGCAATTAATCCTGGTTCAGTTATGCAACTTCTACGAACACGCCGCTGCGGGCAAACTCCTCCTCTTCAGGCGTGAAGTAGGGCACTCGATCTGCAATCTCAGGATCAAAACGGTATGTCTCCTGAAGGAATTGTCCGGCGATCGCAGCTTCCTCCAAATCCTTGATGTAATCTTGGGCTAGCGTGCAAGCCTCTCTCATACCTGCCTCGTCGCCCTTCTCCAACAGCTTTTGCAGCGTTGCTCTGACACCTGCTAACCGCGATGCTGGCTTGAGCAGCCCGTAGAGGCGGTACAAACGATCGACCGAGAGGCTGAGGTGTTTGAGCGCTTTGCTGCGCGCTAGTTCCGAGTCCAGACTAGGCCAGTAGCGGGTCGTGTAGAACGCTTTCTCATCCTTGTGATACCATTCCTCCGATCGAGCGATCGATGACGAGACTGTGTTGTGTAGTTTCCAGAAGAATAACCGCAGAGCAGAACCATCGACAACTGTAGACAGCTTTGCATCCATCGATACCTCAAAGTTATTGAGCTCTCGATCGCGCCCCAGCAAAAGATACTCTACCGGGTACATATCAACCTCTTTGTTCTGCACAACGTACATATTGAGGTGGTGGCGGCAGTAAGGGCACGGGTACATGGTAGCAAACAGCTTAAAGAAGTCCTTGAAGACTGCTACTAGGGCTTTTTGCTTTTCCTCTTTCTTGGTACACACAATTTCCGCCGTGGTGTGGAAGAAGCGCCACACCCCAGGGCCGATATAGTAGGGGAAACTGACGCGCATCTGAGAATCTTTCACGTCACTTCGACCCAAATACACATCAATGAATGACACATACTGGGAAAGCGCCCCAGACTCGCGCCCAAACTCTTGGCGTTCGCGCCGTTTCTGCACCCCATTCAGATAGTGGTGGGTTAAACGCCATGCCTGCATGATAGCCAGCTTTTGTTTTGGGCTGCATTTAGGAAAGTTTTCTGCCACATCCGCCCCATAGTGGCCAAATCCTCCAACGGATTTCGTGTTTTCGTACCATTGATCTAATGCCGCTTGGTCAGGTACGGTGTTGCTTTGGATGTCAGCCGCCGTACTGACACTGAAGGCCGCTAGCAGCTTCGGCATAAAGTCCTCATACCAATACACCACTGGCATCATCGCACCCTTGATTTCTTCTGAGGCATCGGAGAGGATAACGCGGTTCCACTGCTTCAGATAATCTTTGGGATCGCCTTCAGATTTGGGGGGAGGTGGGGCAAGCTCTGCATTCAGTTCCCTCTGCCTCAGACGGTTGAGTTCGTTGATAGCCAGCACACCTTCGGCGATGTCACGAAAGCTGAACTGCTTTTTCTTCATGGTGATGGCGAACTCGACACCTGCTGCAAATTTCTCCTTGACTGAGAGTGACTTGCGGCTTGCCTCCAGCATCGCTTTATCCTCGGTCAGCATCTCTGGTGTTTTTTCGATGGTTTTCCAGTTTTTGATGCGGTTTTCCACTCTAGCGTACTCAGAATCGATCGATTCAACGACTGCATTTAGCAGAGGATGGCAAGCTTTTTCTACGATATCTAACCCTTTGTACAGTGCGATCGCTGTCTGCACAAACTTCACAAAGTCGGTGATTCTATAGGGTAGGTTTCTCACGCGCAGGTGAGTTTGGTGGTTGGCGGAGAAACTCTCGCGGAAGCAGCGGTAGGCAGATCCTTGAATCAGGCGGAACATACCGATTTGCATTTGCAGGCGCGAGGTAACGCGCTCTTTTTGATCCTGTGGGTGTTGCGCGAGCAGTTCTTTGAGTCGCGCTACCTCGGGATCGTCGTCGCTGAGTGCTTCCTGTAGGGGAGATTCGGTGGTTGTTAAAGTGGTTGTGTTAGTGGCTGCCACTATTTCTTCGGTGACGGTGGCTGCATCGCTTGAAGTAGGATTCGTTAGGGTAATTGGCGAATCTTGAGAGCTACTTATTTCTGATTCCTCCGGGACGAGTTTCATGAACTCTTCAAAGCCAATTGAGGCATCGCCATCACGATCAACTTCTTTGATCATTTCTTCGAGTTCCTCATTAGTCAGCCCAAACTGACTCATGACGCTGTGCAGCTCGTTTGCAGTAATTTGACCGCTGCCGTCTTCATCAAACACGCTGAATGCCAGCTTGAGACGGCTTTTGCGATCGCCCTGCTGCGACAAAATTAGCGTTTGGAATTCCTCAACATCTATACTACCCGACAAGTCAACGTCTACCTCCTTGACCATATCGCGCAGTTCGATGTCGCTAGGACTCTGCCCGAGCGATCGCATCACTTGCCCCAGTTCCTCTGTTGAGATCGCACCGCTGCCATTTTCATCAAATACTTTGAAAGCTTCCCAGAGCTTCGCCACCTCTTCTTCAGTCACAACTTTGTTTTCAAGGGCCACAGGTATCATGAATCAATCCTCCCTAATGTTTTAATTGGGTCTCTATTGGATCTAGGCGGTTCTCCTAAACCAGAGAGTGCCGTATTCATTGCCGGAAATGCCGATCGTCAACATCAATCGGTAGAACATAACTGACCAACTCAGTGTATCCCGACAGGAGGCGATCGTACAGGATTAATTCGCCAAATTCTGCAAAATCGATCGTTCTACTTCGATCGCGAGCCATTGATTTCTCTAAAGCGGGTTCAAAAACCTCTAGATAAGTAGCAATTTTATCCACATCATCCGTCAGTATATTTGATATTTTATATTTTATATTTACTTGCTGCATTGAATCAAAGGAAGCCGAACTGAAGTCTCTATATTGGCGATTTTCTCGACAGCTTGCGCGGGGCTTGTGTCCGTTTTTGGCGCTAAATCATCGCGATAATTTCTGCATATTGACGGATTGTTTTCTGATGACGCTTCTCAAAATACTGGGGCACTATCAAACACCAAATTACTCTTTGACAACATCCATTAACTCTTCAATCAAAACATCGAGGGTGCGAGCTATTTTTTGAATCGAGGTGATATCAACCGTGGCCAGCCCTTCAGAACGAGCATAGTGCCTGACTGTACTTTACGGAACGTCCGAGCGATCGATCGGCCATATCCTTGAGCGTCCATCCTTTTTCATCAGCCAACTCTCGAATTCGGAACCTAACTAATCCCATTCTGCCTATTGACAAACGATCGATACCTGATACCATGATATCAAAAGAAATGATAGATCGCTATCCGTGAACGGTGAGTATTCAGCCAAACGTTCCCATAGAAACTCAATTAGCAGGACTCGGACAGCTCAAGGATCTTAGAAGCAACCCAAACCTCAAAGGTGTTGACATCAACTTTTTGCTGAAGCAAACACCGAATCAATTAGAGGAAATGCTAAACAATCAAGATATCGAACCCAAAACCTACAGGCAGATTATGAAAGCCTTTGAAGGTCGAGATTTAGGCAAAAGAGGTAAAAACAGATGAAAACTGAGCCCAACATCCAAATCGCGATCGAATACAAGCTCAATCACAGTATTCATTGGCAATCCGTCGAGTTAACACCCTCAGAGTATTTTGACCTCGAACCAGATGAGAATATTGAATTAGATTGCATTCCCAAATACAATCATGCCATTGAATACCTCGATTTTCAACCCGATCGAGTAGTCGCAACCAAACTTATATTAATTGACCAAATAGTACAATCCAAGCGTTTGATTGTTGAGAGATTCTGGAATGGTGGAGAAAACCGATTAATTGAGCGCACCGATATAGGAGCAAATACTTACTGGGAACTGATCCTGGAACATCAAATAAGTAAAGACCCACTTTTGTGGGAAATTGTGAGGTTAGGGCGAGAAAATGGAATTGTGACACCTTGGTATCACGGTTTCTTGCAAGATAATGATGATGGATCTCAGACAGAAACTAAAGTTGACACAGAAGGCAATTTAGCCTGACACAAAAAATTCAATTGAAATGCACAACAGCTTAATACCTGTAACGATATTTTTTCCTTGGGACTCACGCCGCCCAATAAAAAAGCTGTCAACAGCCAAAACTGTCAGCAGCTTTTTTATATTCAATGCGGATGGCGAGACTCGAACTCGCAAGGACATAATGCCACACGCACCTCAAGCGTGCGCGTATACCAATTCCGCCACATCCGCTTTTTCCGGCAATCTTTGGGATTTTTGCGTTACGAGTTAAAGATTCACAGGTTGAGGTTCCTGACATTTAACTTGTGACTTGCCCTTTTGCACCGCCGATTTACAATCATAGCACAACTACCAGCAAAATGTAAAATAAATTTTTGTGAACAATTTCTGCAAAACGATTATCCAGAACATACCGAAAGGCATTATTGTACAGAATATTGAGTGAATTAAGCAGCGAAGATGGGGTTCTCGAAAATTTTAATCGCTAATCGGGGGGAAATCGCCCTCCGCATACTGCGCACCTGCGAGGAAATGGGGATTGCCACGGTCGCCGTTCACTCCACTGTAGATAAACACGCCCTGCACGTCCAGTTGGCAGACGAAGCCGTTTGCATCGGCCCCCCCACCAGCAGCAAAAGCTATTTAAATATCCCCAACATTATCTCGGCGGCCCTGACGCGCAACGCCGCAGCCATTCATCCCGGTTACGGATTCCTCGCCGAAAACGCCCGATTTGCCGAAATCTGCGCCGACCATCAAATTACCTTCATCGGCCCGTCTCCGGCAGCCATGCGGGCGATGGGCGACAAATCCACTGCAAAAGAAACCATGCAGCGGGTGAAAGTCCCCACAGTTCCCGGTAGCGGCGGATTGCTGGCAGATGAACATGAAGCTTTGATCGTAGCCCGCGACATCGGCTATCCTGTGATGGTCAAAGCCACCGCCGGCGGTGGAGGCCGTGGCATGAGGCTAGTCAGAGACGCCTCGGAACTCCCCAAACTCTTCCATGCAGCCCAAGGCGAAGCCGATGCAGCCTTCGGCAATCCCGGAGTCTACCTCGAAAAATTCATCGAAAAGCCCCGCCACATCGAAATCCAAATCCTCGCCGACAACTACGGTAACGTGATCCACCTCGGCGAGAGAGACTGTTCGATTCAGCGCCGACATCAAAAACTCCTGGAAGAAGCGCCGAGTCCAGCCCTGACGCAGAAACTTCGAGATCAAATGGGTCATGCCGCTGTCGCCGCTGCCAAATCTATCAACTACACGGGTGCGGGTACTGTGGAATTTTTGCTTGACAAATCGGGCAAGTTCTACTTCATGGAAATGAACACCCGGATTCAAGTGGAACATCCCGTGACTGAGATGATTACAGGCTTGGATTTGATCGCCGAACAAATTCGCATCGCCCAAGGTGAAAAACTGCAAATCAAGCAAAACCAAGTAGTTCTCAACGGCCACGCCATTGAGTGCCGGATCAATGCTGAAGATCCTGATCGCAATTTCCGGCCCCACCCCGGCAGAATCAGCGGTTATTTGCCTCCCGGCGGCCCGGGTGTGCGGATGGACTCTCACGTTTACACCGATTACGAAATACCTGCTTACTACGATTCTTTAATCGGTAAGGTAATTGTATGGGGGCGCGATCGACCTTCAGCCATCCGCAGAATGAAACGGGCATTGCGGGAATGTGCCATCACCGGCGTCCCCACTACCCTAAGCTTCCACCAAAAAATCCTCGATTCCCCCGAATTTCTCAGCGGCGAAGTTTATACGAATTTCGTGGAACAGTTCATGAACCAAAATAGTTAAGCTGTTACGTATTTAAATTGCATATTCGGGGCGGGAACGAAGAGCCCACTCCACAAGAGTTTGATTAATTCTTGACAGACAATTTAAAGGCCGCAACAGCTTAAGCAATCGGACAAAGCTAATTACACAAAGGATTTTGACGCTTACAAAGCTTTCATCAGAGATTTTATGTAATTAATTCTGTACAACTACCGAGGCTAGATTCCTGCTCTGGGACAGAAATGATTTTTCCTAGACAGGATTTAAAACTCAGCATTAAGGAACCCAAATAATTATGTATTCTGAGTCCTAAATGCGAATGCCGCAACAAGATCAGTAATCAAACAAGCTTAATTACACAAAGGCTTTTGACGCTTACAACGCTTTCAGGTGAGATGTTATGTAATTAATTCTGTACTACTTAGCAGAACCGCCATTATGTAGGGTGCGCAGTGCGCACCTTACCGCTATGACTAGCAAGTCAAACCACTTTTTGCGTCCGGGAATGACCGATGACTCATGATCAATGACTGATGAATCCTACATGATCATTGTCAGGATGCCTTGCTGGCCGAGAATCATTTCCCGCAGCAAGCTACAGATGCCCACCCAAATAATCGGCGTAATGTCCACTCCACCGATCGGCGGTACAATCTTTCTAGTTAGGGCTAAAAAAGGTTCAGTCGGCCAAGCAATCAGACTCAACGGCAGTCGGCTCAGGTTCACGCCGGGATACCAAGTCAGGACGATCCGAAAAATAAATAGCAAAGTCATCAACACTAGGACAGAGCCCAGAATCCAACTTGCAACGGTAATACCAGTCATGGGTCTTATCTCGAAAATCTTAAGTTTTGTTAAGTCAGCTCTTCATAATTTTAACTGTTTCACAGGTGCGATCGAACAGGATAAGTAGAATTTTTCCGGCATCGTACCTTCAGATCTAGAGTATTCAAGGGTTTGAGGGTTCAATGGTTCTAGTTTTTTAACGGGAAAATATTGCTTGTCAACCTCGATCCGTTACATCCTCGACATCCATTGCAACATCTGTTGCCGAACTTCCCTCTGAGAACTGACTGCTGATAAAATTAATAAAAATCAAATAGTTGTAACAAAGGTTTTGAATCTATGACTCCTTCACTCGCGAATTTTCTGTACAGCCTGCTGGTGGGCGTTGGGCTAATCGTGATCCCAGGAACGATCGCCCTAATCTTTATCAGCCAAAAAGACAAAATCAAGCGTACCTAAAAAGTTGGCGGTTTCAAGCGTCCGGCGCGCTAGTCAATTTTCGGCTAAACGTCGGGCATTTCCCCCGTGCGAAACCTCGGCTACCAGCAACTGTGAAGGCAAAACCTTCGGTTGACTGCTTTCGCTGAGGTTTTTTCCCGTTAAACTCATTATTATATGGTTCGCGAACCAAGCTGAAAGCCTGACCGGAGGCTGCCCTGTGAAACTACAGTCGGGATAACAGACTGACAGACTTATTGATAGATGTAAAATCTAACTCGCTAACATAGGAAAGACATAGGAGATAGGCTAATGGTCAATTTAGGATTGAACTGGAGCAGCCTGTTAGGGATCATCCTAGCAGTAGCAGGGGCAGGACTGTACTTTCTGCGATCGTGGCGTCCCAAACTAGCCCGAGACCACGATATTTTCTTTGCAGCAGTCGGCCTGCTGTGTGGCGGTATTCTGTTATTTCAAGGATGGCGGCTCGATCCGATTCTGGCCTTCGGTCAGTTCCTGCTGACCGGTTCGGCGATCTTTTTTGCAGCCGAAAGCATCAAACTGCGGGGAGCGACCACAGCCCAAGCCAAAAGTCGCGCTCAATATGTAGATGAAGAACGACCCGTCAGCAACGCCTATGCTTACGACGGCTACGATTCTGAAATCGACCAGCTAGAACCAGAGGAAGACTACCCGCAGCGTCCCCGGATTCGAGGCAGCCAAGACAACCGTTCCTCCCGGTTCGCCTACGACGACGAGGCCCGCCGCCGTCCCTCGAACCGCAACGGCAGCGCTAGCACCTCCAAGCCCGATGCGCCCGATCGCTCCTCGCGCAAGCGTCCCCGCCCAGAAGCCCCGCCAGCCCAAGGGTCTGACAACTGGGACGTTTCAGACAACCCCGAAGAAAGACCCGCTCGCAGCCGCAGCAACCGCCCCCCAACTTCGGAAAACCGCAGTTCTGACGCGCCGCCGAGAACCAAAAAAACCCGTCCTGCAGAAGCATCTAGGTCTCGCCCCAGCAACCGCGACGTGGAAGCACCCCCGTCAGACTACGTGGAATATCGACCAGTAGAATACCCGGAAGACCAACCGGATAATTCCTCCAATTTCGATAAATAAGCAAAGATAAGTAGGTGGGTGAAACTCAACATTTCTCGCGCCAGCAAGGCGAAAATCTGGAGTTGCGTTTAGTGACGCCCATCTACTTATTGTCAGACATTATAATATTAAAATAACTATAAAAAACGATTTTAAAGTCCGCTCAATGAAGTAAAATAAAAATAAAAGTTAATAAAAAAACACTCTTTAAATATATTTAATAGTATTCCTGTAAAATAACCTTTGTCAGGTTCGTAGTGAGGACTTTAGTCCTTATTTGGGCGGACTAAAGTCCTCACTACAAACCCATTTGAGCGCACACAATAGAAGGGGCGGAATCTACCAAAAGTACAATAGTCTTAAATGTTATAGCCTTTCTCTGAAAGATGAGGCGCTGGACGGTAATTGGTAATTGGTAATTGGTAATTGGGAATTGGGAATTGGTAATCGCCCGTGCCTATAGGCACGAGTCAGGTTTCTGGAGGTAAAGAGGTTCTCCGTGCGAAAACCCGATCATCGCAGAATCTGGCATACCTCATGGAGAGTGAGAACCGCTATAAATCTCAAATCTTAAATCAGCAATCTGCCACTACCGGAAATAGGAGGCTAATTTTAAGTGAATCGATCGCTCGCCAGAAGATTCCAGAATTGCCGAAACTGCTGGCGGATCGTAGTTTGCC
>JANYGO010000339.1 GCA_025362325.1 Cyanobacteriota bacterium
TCAGGGAAGCAACTAATGTTATCAATCAACTCGCTCACCCCCAGCACAACTACCAGCACATCCATAATTCCTGACATTACAGAAAAGACGCAGTTAGAAAACATTGCCAGCAGCTATCATTTCCCACCCCCAGAAAAAAACTGACAGCCAAGCGAATTAGACACGCTCAACATCTGTCCTGAATTGTGGAATAAAAGTCAATTATCACTCAATAGCAGCACAGATTCACCGATAAAAACCACAGAAATAGACGCTTTACTGATTGAAAACCCTGGAGCGACAATCGATACTCAACCTAAAAAAGACTCAACAACCACCTCCCCACTCGATCCAATTACTGGCAACAGCACAAAATCGGAAACTACAAACAACATCAAAAATGACTCCTGCACATTAACAGCAGAAGCTAATAATGGGACGGTTTCGGATATTACCAATTCTGTGACAACTCCTGCCCAAACAAAGCCAAATTCCTCCGCAACAGAGACTAAAACCGCAACAGTTTCCGAAGATTCAACTAATACCAAAAATCTGAGGGAGGCAAAAACAGATTCTCCAACAGTAGAAACCAAAAACTCGACAGTTTCCGAAATTCCCGACAGCAACGCAACAACAGCAGACACAACTCCTGAAAAGTGTAAATGTACTGAAACGGTAGAAACCAAAAATATAACAGTTTTAGAAATTCCCACTTCCACGACAAAGCCTGTGGAAGTAAAAGCAGATTCCTCCGCGACAGACACTAAGAATACGACAGTCTCAGAAATTCCCACTTCCACGACAAAGCCTGCTGAGACAAAAGTAGATGCTTCGGCGACAGACACTAAAAATTCGACAGTTTCAGAAATTCCCAATTCTGCGACAAAGCCTGCTGAGACAAAAGTAGATGCTTCGGCGACAGACACTAAAAATTCGACAAAGCCTGTCGAGGTAAAAGCAGATTCCCCCGCGATAGACACTAAAAACGCGACTGTCTCAGAAATTCCGAATTCTGTGACAAAGCCTGTCGAGGTAAAAGCAGATTCCCCCGCGACAGACACTAAAAATCCGACAGTTTCAGCAATTCCCAATTCCGCGACAAAGCCTGCTGAGACAAAAGTAGATTCCTCAGCCACAGACACTAAAAACGCGACAGTTTCAGCAATTCCCAATTCTGCGACAAAGCCTGCTGATACAAAACCTGATTCCCCCGCGACAGAGACTAAAAACGCGACGAATCCTGTTGAGGTGAAACCAGATTCTCCAGCGACAGAAACTAAAAACGCGACAGTTGCGACTTCTGCGACGAATCCTGTTGAGGTAAAACCAGATTCTCCAGCGACAGAAACCAAAAACCCAACAGTTTCGCACAATCCATACCCAGAAAACACTCAATCAGCCGTCACAGTTATTAATTCAATCGACGAAATAACAGGTGACAAAATAGAAATAACTGCCATTCCCTCAGCCCCTACCCAAACAGAAACCGCCGAGTTACCAGGAATACCAGCTGCAACAGACATTCTCACCGGGGAAATTAAAAACATCTCCTTAACTTTCCCCAATACCTCCGTCAATGCAGACACTATCAAAACTACCAGCAAAGCCGATGAAAGTTTCCCAGCAATTTATGACGATGAAATTTCCACACTGTTTGAAACTCTCAATCGCCTATTACCCACAATAGAATCAACCGAAAAATATCCACCATCCGAGTCAGAATACACAATTTCTAACTTTGAAACCGACTCAGAAAACCCAACAAATATTCCCGAAATAAGTACCACTCAAAATTATCTGCCGACAGACTCAGGAAATATCATTACCAACACAGACAATCAGCCAGAAACAACCATTGACGAGTATGCAAACCCAGACTTGTACAGCGACTCCGAAAAAACAACCGTTATTCCAGAAATAGCATCATCCGAAAATAATCAGCCAGAAAATTCTCTAAATATCATCGCCGAAAGCCACAGCCACTCGGAAACCAAGATTAACGACTACCCAGTTGCTGACACGACTACCGAATTAGAAACAACTTCCAATTCCCCCCAACCACTAATCGGCATCATCGACACCGGCTTCGCCGCCGACAACCCCAACATCGACTACAGCCAAATCATCCTCGGAAAAGACTTAATCGACAAAGACAACAACCCCCTACTCCAACCAAACGAAGGAAACCAACACGGAAGCGAAATCCTAGAAATAATTGGCGGCGACAAAAACAAAAACAATCGCGAAACACCAATCTGGTTGGGAAGAGCAACTGGTTCGGGCAACTGGCACGAATCATTGATAGAATTTGTAGACGCAGCCAAAGCATCAAAACAACCAAACGCCGTAGTTAACCTCAGCTTCGACTTAACTCAAATAAGTCCAGATGGCAGAGAAACCACACGCTACAAACTGACAGAAACAGAAACAGCAGCACTCAAGTACGCCCAAGATAACAACATCCTGATTGTAGCAGCGGCAGGTAATGAAGGATCGAAATCCTCAGCCCTAGGACAAGCATCAACAGAATTCAACAACATCATCACAGTGGGCGCATCCTCTAACAACAATCGCGCCGCCTATTCCAGCTACGGAGAGGGGTTAGATATCCTAGCAGAAGCCACGATAGCAGAAACAACCCAACCCAAAAATGGCACATCAATAGCAGCAGCTAAAGTCACAGCCACCATATCCCAAATGTGGGCAGCCAACCCCAAACTCAACCACCAACAAATCAAAAATATTCTCCTAAAAACAGCAACAGACATCGACGTACCCGAATGGGATGAAAGAACAGGCTACGGCATCTTAAATCCCGAAATAGCCATAGCCACCGCCAGCGAAACCATCCCCACAATCGCTGTATTAGCAGCCACCAAACAACTAACAAAATCCCTAGTAGACATCGATACAAATACCAGCAATTCTGCCAACGATACCCCAACCAAACCCTCAGAAAGACCAGCCCTAACCAACGCACAAGCTAACACACCAAAAACCACCAGCACCTCAACCGGAGACTCCAACCAAGGCACGAGTTCCTATACTACAGAATTAGCACCAAATACAACCACCGCTACCAGCAAATCTAACGGCACAACCACCACCAACACCCAAACCAACAGCAACTTCTCAAACACAGAATCAAGCTGGGATAAAAGCACCGTCAACTCCAACAGCAAGGGCAACTCTCTGAGCCAATCCACCAGCGATTCCAGCACAAATGCTAGCACCTACACCAGCAAAAATCAGTCCCAAAACTCAGTAGAAAACACAAATAAATCGCAGCAACAATACAGCCGAGTTAAATACCAAGGCACTGCAAACGAGCAAAACTCATCCCTTCAAAAATCTCGCAGTTCCACCAATTATACCAGTCCTTCCCAAACCACAAACACCACGGCCGACAGTTACCGCAACAGCAAATCCGAATCAGCAAGCCAATACGGCACAGGCTATGCAATTAATAATGGCAACCGCCAAGACGATTGGGGTTCAAAATCAACCAATAGCACCCGAAACACCAGCACCAATAGCGTATCCGCCAGCAACAGTTCCAGCCAAACAGCAGGAAAAGCCAAATGGACAAACAGC